>JAKBMM010000006.1 GCA_021831565.1 Planctomycetota bacterium | reverse complement strand
TGCGCCGGGCCGCCCGGGGCGAAGGCAACGACCTTTTTACCGTTGATAAAAGCGGCGCACCGGGCATTGGCCAGAATACGCCAGGCGACACGGTGGGGAACGCTCGCCAATTTCAGAGAGCCGCGCAAATACAGAGTCTGATGATCCGCCAGACGCGACGCCCATATCCAATAAGGATCGACGCCGCGGGAAAGAGTCAAAGCCCGGTTTCGCTGCGGCAGGGGCAATCCATAGGTCGGATCCACCGTGGGCGGACGCAAGTGTTTCGGCTGGGCGAGCGCAACGCCTTCGCTCAAGAGAAAACTCGCCGACAAGACGACCACCGCCATCAGCGTCACCGTGGACCGGCGGATGAGCTTACTCCATCGTTTTAGAGAGATTCCGATCGTGGCGTGCTGGAATTCGCCGGAGAAACAGGCAGGGATGGCGGATATCAATTTTAATAAAAAACATATTATCATGGTTGTCAAGCTCCTTACGGCTATTGCTGCTGGTAGTCGGAGTCCATCCTGAAAAACGTCGCGCACGTACAATAATGAAAGTGATTGGGTAACGTCAAGAAGAACCGTTGCATGATAAAGGAAAATGATTCTATGGTGGCTGTTGTTATTTCCATCGGCGATGAGCTTGTCTGCGGTCTGACCATCAACACCAACGCGGCCTGGTTAAGCCAACAACTGGCGGCGGTGGGCATTCATGTGCAGGCCCATCTGACCGTCGGCGATGATATGCCCACGATTATCCAAACCATTCGCGCCGCGATCGGGAGTTGCGACCTGATCCTGATTTCCGGCGGACTTGGGCCGACCGAAGACGATCTTACGCGGGAAGCCCTGGCCCGGACGCTGGACGAAGAACTGGTGGAAGATTCGCAGGCCCGAGCCGGACTGGAGGCGTTTTTCCAGCGGCTCAACCGCCCGATGGTCGCGAGCAATCTTGTGCAAGCCCGTCGGCCTGTTTCGGCGCGCTGCGTGGAAAACACTTGTGGAACCGCGCCCGGCCTTGTCGCACGTTTCGATTCCACGGATATTTTTGTCATGCCCGGCGTGCCGCGGGAAATGAAGGAAATGTTCGATCGCGAGTTTCTTCCGCTGCTTAAAAAACGGTCCGGCGGCAACGTCACCCGCGTTCTCAAGCTCAACACGTTTGGTGCGGGCGAATCCTGGATCGGCCAGCGTCTCGGCGATTTGATGAAACGCACAAATCAACCCGCCATCGGAACCACAGTTCAGGAAGGCATCGTGGCGGTGCGAATCTACGCCACCGGCCCGCTGGATACAGTTGATTCCATGCTTGCCGAGGCGCGTCGCGCCGTGCTGGAGAGATTGGGAAATCTTATCTTTTCTGAACATGATATTACGTTGGAGCAGGTCGTGGCGGAGCTTTTGAAGCGGCGGCGCCATACCTTAGCCGTGGCGGAAAGCTGCACCGGCGGACTGCTGACCCAAATGCTCACCAGCATTGCTGGTAGTTCGGTTTATTTCCTGCGCGGCTGGATTACCTATTCCAACGCCGCCAAAATTGAGGACTTGTGCGTCGCGGCAGATCTAATCGCCCGGCACGGCGCCGTCAGTGGCCAGGTAGCACAAGCCATGGCGGATAACGCCCGCCGCAAGGCCGGGGCCGACTGGGGGATCGGCATAACCGGAATCGCCGGTCCCGATGGCGGCACGGCGGATAAGCCCGTGGGATTGGTTTATATTGCCATGGCCGGAACCGATGGAATAACGGTACGGCGCTGTCAATTTGCCGGTGATCGATATGGTGTTCGCGTGCGCGCGGCCCAGATGGCCTTGACGCTGTTAAGGTTCAAGCTGCTGGGACTGGACGCGGGCGTAGTATTGCCCTGATGAACAGTGGCACCGGATCACCCTGATCTTTGCCGTGCGGGTTGATCCCAATGTCATTCCTCGAATTTTATGTTAAATGTGTTAAACTCGTTTTATTGCCTTCCTTTTATCCTTTATTTACCGGGTAGGCAGGGCGCACACGGCTCTACGGAATGGTCGATGAAAGAATATCTGGATCTGGTTAAACAGGTAATCGCCGGC
Organism: Planctomycetota bacterium; assembly: GCA_021831565.1. Classification (GTDB taxonomy): domain Bacteria; phylum Planctomycetota; class Phycisphaerae; order WQYP01; family WQYP01; genus JAKBMM01. The sequence continues at coordinate 77,128 of JAKBMM010000006.1, read as the reverse complement.
GGTGTCCGCAAGCCCAGCCGCACGGGGGTGGACACCATTTCCTTTTTCGGAGCGTTTTACAAGGTAAACCTGGCCGCGGGCTTTCCGCTCTTGACGACCAAAAAGGTGAACTATTCAGCGGTGTTGCGTGAACTGTTGTGGTATCTTTCCGGCCAGGAGCACATTCGCCATCTGCGTAAGCATACGAAAATATGGAATGCCTGGGCGGATGAGAATGGCGAGTTGGAAACCGCCTATGGCCGGTATTGGCGACGATTTCCCCATCCGATTCAGAAAAGCCACGCTCCAATCGCCCAAACGGGTGAAAAGATTGCGCCCGTGGAAGAGATCGATCAGATCGCCTACGTAATAAAGGAAATCAAGCGTAATCCGAACAGTCGCCGGCTGGTGGTCAGCGCCTGGGATCCGGGCAATGCCCAGAGAAGCAAATTGCCTCCCTGCCACTACAGCTTTGTCTTGCAGGTTCTGGACTCCAAGCTCAACTGTCATTTGTCGCAGCGATCGGGCGATGTGGCGCTGGGAATACCGTTCAACCTGGCCTGTTACGCCACGCTTACACAAATGATCGCGCAGGAATGCGGTCTGGAGTTGGGCGAGTTCGCCCATTCCATTGTTGATGCCCATATCTATGTAGCGGATCCGGCAGGTAGAATGGCCGAGTTTGATCACCTGGCGGGTTTGCAGGAACAACTCCATCGAATGCCCCGTCCCCTGCCGCGAATGAAAATCGCCCGCAAGCCGTTCGATCAACTTGTGTTCGAAGATTTCACGCTGGAAGGTTATGATCCACACCCGCCGATATCGTTCAAGGTGGCGGTGTAAGAGCCTGATACTGTACGCGCCTGTTTCGATCTGCCTGTGCGTGCTCGCCCGCAGAGAGGTACTACCGGGATAGTTAACGAGACGGTCTGTTTGAGCAATGATCATGCGAATCAGTATTGTGGTGGCGATGTCGCCGGAGGGATTGATCGGCGCCGGCGGCAAACTTCCCTGGCACATGCCTGCAGATTTAAGGCATTTTCGCCGTCTTACTACGGGTCACACGGTGATGATGGGACGAAAGACCTATGATTCCATTCGGCGTCCCCTGCCGAATCGGCGGAATTTTGTCTTGACTCGCCGCGGCCTGTCCGTCCCGCCCCCGCCGGCTATCGGTAGCGGGAACACAGTGGAGTATTTTAACAACTTACCAAGCGCCATCGCCGCGGCACGGCAGGCCGGGGAGTCGGAACTATTCGTCATCGGCGGTGCGGAAATTTACGCCTTGGCGTTGCCGCTTGTGCAGCGATTGTATGTCACCATCGTGCATGTGGATGACCCACTCACAGGCGATACCTGGTTTCCGCAGTGGAACCGTGACGAATGGCGGCCTATTGAGCGGATCGAGCAGACGCCACTGGAGTTCATCACATTCGAGCGCCGCCTGAAAAGTTAGGAACTTTTCGGCGTGACAATTTTTTCGGGAGGGCCTTGGGAGCGCGGCCCATGCCTACCTGCCGGCCGGCCGGTGTCCCCAGCCGCCAGCGTCTCTTGGATGCGGTGTTCTGGCACAGGGTATGCCTCCGCTGACCAATTTCGCGTATTTCCCGAAAAAATCGCCACGACGTTTCTCTGGGAGTCAGAAGCGTGGACTGTTGTTGGCGGGATAAGAAGCTATAATTTCGGTTTGAATCGAACGCGGGGATTTATATGCCTTCCATCGAAACCGAGCCCCGAAACATGGATGCCTTGGAATTGCTGCAAACGCTGGCGGCGAAAACAGACTCATTCTTAAAACAATGGCTGGATTCCCGGCACGGCGTGCCGAACATTCTGATGGAATCAATTCAATACAGTCTGTTCGGCCCCGGAAAACGTGTTCGGCCGGTCTTGGCACTCTTGAATTGTCAGGCGGTGGGCGGACATATCAAACAGGCGCTGCCGGCGGCGGGGGCGCTGGAACTGATCCATTGTTTTTCGCTCACGCATGACGATTTACCGGCGATGGATAACGACGATCTGCGCCGCGGTCGGCCGACCAATCATAAGGTGTATGGCGAAACGGTGGCTATTCTGACCGGCGATGCCATGAATACCATGGCCTTCGAGTTGTTGGTGGAGAAGGTGACGGACCCGGTTTTGGCGGCTTCACTGGTTGGCGAACTTGCGACCGCGACCGGTCCGGCCGGAATGATCGGGGGCCAAATACTGGATATATGCCATCCGCGGGAAAATCCCAATGGCGCACAAAAAGCGAGCCTGGAAAAGCTTCAACGTATTCACCGGATGAAAACCGGCGCGCTGATCGCCGCGGCCTGCCGAATGGGCGCGCTCTGTGGCGGGGCGGACGAACAAACCATGCGAATCGTGGACACGCTGGGCCGGGCGATTGGCCTGGCATTTCAAATCGTCGATGACCTGCTGGATGTCACCGCCACCGATCAACAGCTTGGCAAGCGGACCGGCAAAGACGCCCGTATCGGCAAGTTAACCTATCCGAGTTTTCTGGGGGTGGAAGAAACACGGCGCCATCTGCGGATGCAACAGGAAATTGCCGAGAAAATGGCGAAAAAACTTGGGCGTGCGGCAAATCCGTTGGCGTTGGTGGTTCAAACCCTCGCCAACCGGGACCGCTAAACCAAGAGACACGGCTCGTCCTGGATCGCGACTATTCAAGCGCCAGGAGGCGGACGTTCGCCGGTATTTTCCGCAACCGACGAATCGTCCGGCGCCGTGGCCGGCTCGGTTGCGCCGGGTGGTACGGGCGGCTTTTGCCAGTGACCCCAAGTCAGAAAAAAAATGAAGATTGCCACCGTGAGCGCACCGGAAAGCTGGACGGCCCAGTCGAGCAGACCTTTGGGCTTGGCCAGGTAATGAACGCTTACCCGCAGCGCTGCGGCACCGCCTAGCGCCGCCATAAGGACGCTGAAAACATTGGCGATCATGCGTCGTGCGTTCATGCCATCATCATTTCATAAGAGCCGCAGTCTTCCCGACGCCATTTTCGACCGGCGAACGGAATTGCATCAACTGGAGTCGCATCAGCATCAGGGCGGTATCCAATTGCGTATCAAAGGACTCTTCCGGAAGAGCTTTCCTGGTTTTAACGGAAGAAACCGGCCGAACGTGGGTCTTTGGCGGCAGAATATCGTTGTGTTGCCAGAGACGCTGAAGATCAACAAGCTGCTGCGGCGAAAACGGTACGGTTACGTTGGGCTGCACTCCCCAATTGCGCGCGTGGGGACGGCGCTGGATGCTCTCGCCGTCCGGCAGGTAATAATATTCCATGGTCAACTTCAACCGCGCGTTGGCCTTGGCGCCCAGGGGCATTACGTTCTGAACGCTGCCTTTGCCGAAAGTACGATGCCCCAAGATCAAAGCCCGGTGCAGATCTTTCATCGATCCGCTGAAAATTTCCGAGGCGCTGGCGCTATCCTGATTTACCAGCACGATCATGGGAATGGCCGGCGGCACCAGCGGTGAAGAGTTGGCGGACCATACCTGGCGGGGAACGGTTCTTCCCTTGGTGGAAAGAATCGTGCCGCCGGGTAAAAACATGTTGCACATGCGAAGGGCGATTTCCAGCAGGCCGCCGGGATTGAAACGCAGATCGATAATCAGCCCGCGAACATGACGACGCAGCAGGCGTTTGAGGACCTTTCGCAGCTCCTTGGCCGTGTCCTCCTGGAACTGCGTGACGCGGATATAGCCGATGCGCCGCCGGGGATCAATCATAAACCGCCATCTACCGGTGCGCGGATTGCGCTGAAAACCTTTGACTGACCGCACCATAATTCGCGCGCGACGCAGGCGGAAAGTCAGCAGTTTGGGATTATGATCCCGTCGAATGCCCAAGGTGACATACGTTCCGGGCTTTCCCATGATTAACCGCACGGCGCCATTGATGGAAATGCCCAGGATGCTCTTGCCGTTGACGGTTACAATCATGTCGCCGGTCTGAATCCCCGCCCGATAAGCCGGAGTTCCCCTCAAAGGGCTGATGACGCGAAGGAACCCATTCTGCTGGGCGATTTCAATGCCCACGCCGCCGAAAGTTCCCTCCATCATCTTGTGAAATTCCGGCACCTCGCTGGGCCAGAACATCTCCGTGAAGGGATCCAGTTGTCCGAGAGCTCCATCCGTGAACGCCCGAACCAGCACGGGAGTGGGCAATTGAACCGTGTGCCTGTCGGAGTGCATGATGACGCCCCAGGTATGAATCATGGCGTTGGAATGGAGCGGTTTTTTTATTTCGACAGCGGCCAAACACTTTTTAAGAGTCCGCAGAAATTGCTCCCGCGCCCTTTTATTCTTCAGCCCCGCGAAAGTGTCGCCAAGGGTGCTGGTTTGCGGGAACAATTCCACCATTTTTATACCACCGCTCAGCAGGCGATTGTATGTCACCGGCAGCACCCAGTGGCGCTGGGCTTCCCCGAGGGCTTCAAACAGCATATCCTGGTGAATTCCCCGGACGCTGTTTTGCCACTTGGAAAAGGTGATCGAAACGGATGGCTTGTTTTTCACCGGCTTGGTGGCGGTCGGTTGGGTCGCCGGCTGATTCCGAACCGGTTTTCGATGGAATCGTTTATCGAGACGAAGTTGCATTTGGTAAAACTCGCGCGGCGTGTATGTGGCGAGCAGGGAGGTCCTCCGCTCCACGCGCTGGAGAAGATCGTGATAACGCATCGACACGCGATACATCGAATTAAGTTCGCTGTACAGGTTGAGCGATTCCAGCCAGCGGTGCTGGCGGTCATAAGCCGCAGCCTTTGCCGCCGCGGCGGCGGTTAACTTTTTTACCCACCCCAATCGCTTGAAAGATCGTCGGTTCGGGACGACGGCGTAAGCGGCCAGCATGTGCCCAAACGCCGGAATAATTTTTCCCGCAGCCATTTGTTTTTTCGCCAGAGCGACTTGTTTGGCAAAAGTCTTTTGCGTCTGGCGAGTGTTCTTCATCATGACCTTCAGATACTGCTTTTGCCAGCGGGCGATTTGAACATTGGGAGGATTGACCACCTTCGGAGGCGCCAGACGCGCCAGAGCGGCCAGGTCCTGCTTGCGTACCAGGCGGCTTACCTGCTCCGCGTAAGCGGTGGAATTCGCGGTGGCGTTGACCTGGGGCGCGGCGGAAGCCGGTTCCACACCCACATGGTTCATGACAAGGCCAATGAATAACAGGGCCGGCGCCAATAACAGCATGCGTCGCCGGCGGATTTGTGCGGGCGTGGATTTCATTAACTTCACCATATTTTACAAAAATCAATTCATGGATGATGGCGCCATCATTATCACTACTGCAACAGAGCGTTCAAGGTTCGCCGGATTTATCTCAAAGCATAAGCAACACCTCGAAGAATCGTAGTGGGTACACCGAATCCCGGTCAAGCGTTCACCGCAAACAACCGGGATGGATGCCTGGCGGATTCGCCGGCCCGCCCCCGGTCGGTTCGCCCACACTATTGGCGCGGGCGGGCCATTTCCACCGCTGCTGTATCCGGGATGCGGCCCTCTTCCCGCCATACCTTGAGCATCAACTCGTAGCGGGCCAGACGCATCCCCGTGTAGATGCAGTTGCTCGTGGAAAAAATATAACCGCCGCCCGGCATGCCATGACGCAAGGCGTAACGCGCCGACGCGATGACATCCTGATCGGTACCCGTATCCAAGGCCCCGCAATTCACGTTGCCGATAAGACAGACCTGCTTGCCGTAGCGCTGCTTGACCACGGCGATGTCCACCCCGCCCTGGGGATCCAGAGAGTGCAGCGCATGCGGATGCGTTTGCAGAAGTTGATCGATAATCGGCATGATATTGCCGTCGGTATGCTTGATGGAGTAAAAGCCCATATCGCGTTGACCGCGGATCAGCTTATCAAGATAGGGGGTGACAAATTCGCTGAATTGCGATGGACTTAGAAAGGGACCGGTATTGAAACAGTAATCGCTGCAGAGGGCGAAGCCATCCAGGCCGCCGTGGTCGCGGTACTTCGCGGCCAGACGCAAATGCTTCTCGACTTCGGCCTCGGCCTGGGCCTTGAGTTTTTCCGGCTCGTCGGCGAGGCGGCAGGCGAACTCCACCATGTGCGAACCATCCGGAATGCTGAAGGTGGAGTCGCCATGGCACATCAGGAAATAACGGTCGCCGGTTTTTTCCCGGATCAAATCCACCAGGGGCATGATTTCATCCGTCGTGCCTTGCAGGAAGATGGCGCTGTGGCCGAATCGCTCGGCTATGGCGATGTAGAGATCGGCCATGTCCCGGCGATGCAGTTCGCGCTCGCGCGGTTCCATTTGCAGCCACTGGCTGTAATTGCGGTGACAGGGGTGAACTTTTCCGAACACCTCCATAGTGAGGAAAAACACCAACTCAAAGTGCGGAACCAGACCCGTAAGCGGCCGGCGGTTTAACGCGGCGATAAAGCGGTCGCGCGGCGTGCTTAAATCGGTGGCCGGCGGCTCGTGGCTGAATTCAAGGTTCATGGTCCAATCTCCGGCAATCACGCCACTTTATCGCAAGTTGCGGTTCCGTGGTAGCCACACGCCAATCTCACACGCCTATAACCTCCCCGCACAGTGGCGTAGAAAACACCGGATCATGCAAGCACGGCGGTGAAAAATGAAAAATCCGGACTAAGCACGTGCTCCCCGGCGCCTCTGAGCATATGATCAAATGGAGAATTTCGCCGTTGCCGCGGACCATTGCGGCCCGGAGCAGGCCTTACAAGGAGTGCATCTTGATGTCGGACAATACACCGGGGGCGGTCGTGGGGTTGATCGGTTTGGCGGTCATGGGCAGGAACCTTGCCCTGAACATCGCCGATCATGGTTTCAAGATTGCCGTTTTCAACCGGACTACAAGTGTCATGCAGGAATTCGTGGCGGAAAATCCGAATACGCCGGCGCAATTGATCGGCTGTGCGACCCTGAACGAATTGATTGGAGCTCTCCGGAAACCGCGGGTCATCATCATCCTGGTGAAAGCCGGGGCGGCGGTGGAGACGGTGGTGGACCAGCTTCTGGCGGCGGGGTTGGAAAGAGAAGATATCGTGGTGGATGCCGGCAACAGCAACTGGAACGACACCATTCGCCGCGAAAAACAGTACGCGGATCGGCTCAAATTTTTCGGCTCCGGTATATCGGGCGGCGAGTTGGGCGCGCGGTTCGGTCCCTCACTGATGCCGGGCGGCGATCCGGAATCATGGAAGCATTTGGCGCCGATCTGGGAGGCGGTGGCGGCCAAGGTGGACCCGGCGACGGGAAAACCGATTCCTGGCGCCGCGCCGGGCAAGCCCGTCCGCGGAGGCATACCCTGCACGGCGTACCTGGGGCCGAACGGCGCCGGTCATTACGTGAAGATGGTCCACAACGGCATTGAATATGTCGATATGCAGTTGATCAGCGAGGCCTATGATCTGCTGCGCCGCCTGACGGGACTTTCCCCGGGCGAATTGGCCGCCATTTTTCTCCAGTGGAACCGGACGGAACTGGATTCGTACCTGATTGAAATTACCGCCACCGTGCTGGCGCAGCGCGATCCGGCCCGGCCGCGGAAATTTCTGGTCGACGGCATTTTGGACGCCGCCGGGCAAAAAGGAACGGGCCAGTGGACCGCCGCCAACGCGCTGAATATGGGCGTACCGGCCAATTCCATCGCCGAGGCCGTTTTCGCCCGCTGCATGAGCGCGCTGAAGGAAGAACGCGTCCGCGCGGCCCGCAAACTCAAGGCGCCCCCGACGGCGAAAAAAACCGGTAAAAAATCGATCGAAGCGATCCGCCAGGCGCTGTACTGCTCAAAAATATGCGCCTATGCCCAGGGGTTCCAGCTTATGCGCCAAGCCTGCAGGCAATACAACTGGAATCTTGATTTTGGAACCATCGCCGGCATCTGGCGCGGCGGCTGCATCATCCGCGCGCAGTTCCTACAGAAAATCACCGAGGCTTATCAGCGCGATGCCAACCTGGTGAACCTGCTGCTGGACCCCTATTTCCGCAAACAGATTCATACCGGCCAGGAATCCTGGCGGCGGGTGGTGATGCTGGCGGCCCAACAGGGCATCGCCGTGCCGGCGTTCATGTCGGCATTGGCGTACTACGACGCTTATCGTTCGGCCGTGTTGCCGGCGAATTTGATCCAGGCGCAGCGGGACTATTTTGGCTCGCACACGTATGAACGCACGGATGCTCCGCGCGGCAAGTTTTTCCACATCGACTGGCCCGATCCCAACCGCCCGCAACGGGAGGTATAATTGCCGACCGATTGGATCCGGTGATCGGTGATCGGTCAGTACCGCCGGAGTTCTGCGCGCCTCACGCCTCGCGTGGCGCTCCGGATGAATCGCCGGTGTCGGCGGGGGGAAGAGAGTTTTTCGTGTGCCGGCGGCGGATGAATTCCCCCACCCGTCTTCGCCGAGGCGCTGCGCGCCGGGGCAAGGGCGTGATGGCGTCAATCGCATCTGCGGTTCGCATGGCCAGGATCTGATCGCGCAACGAAGCGGCTTCCTCATATCGCTCGTGGGCTACGGCCTGGAGTAAAAGTTGATGCAATTGTTCTTTCGGATCTGGCGGAACATGCCGGCGGACCGCGCGTATCATTTCCAGCAGAATCCGCGCCTCCATCGAATTGCGTCCAGCGGGATGACCGCAGACGGCGAGAATTCGCCGCAACGTACCCCGCAGGTACGCCAACGCCGTTCGGGCAAAGCCTTGTTGGATCGCCAGGCACGCGCGGGCGCGTCCCTGGATCATCAAAATATAAGGACGATACTGTTCCAGAATCGCGCGGTCTCGTTCGGTTCGGCCATATTTGCGGCACATATCGAGCACATCAAGATTGTGTTGCGTATCGCCGACCGCGCCGTCGTAGTCGCCCAGGGCGAAAAAAGCCAGGTAACGGTGGTAATACAGAACCGATTCTTCCCGCAGCGCCTGGCATTCGCGGCCGGTCAGGCTGAATCCCTGGTCGGAACGCACAGATTTCTGGTGGCGGGCAAGCCGTTGCCGGTGGTAATCCAGTTCGCTGCGCATGTTGTGCGGCCGCCTGGCGTCCGGCCGCCCATTGACTTCCATCTGCAGAAGCCCCAGATCCAGGCGCCATTGAATCTTCTTTTTTCCATCGCGCCCGCGAATCAGGCGGACGTTGATCCGTCCCGGTCGAAAATGCCAGCCCGCCAGAACCGATGTGATATCCATATCATTCGAATCCTTTGGCGATTGTCGCATGATGATTTCTCCCGACGCTCTCGCCCTGTGAATAATATTACCACTGACCTACTTTGATTATAACCCAACTTGGCGCGGCTGCTTAAAAATCTCGGAAAAATACGCGCAAATTTTCAGCGGCGCCAAGTCCTAGAATCATTGCACCGGCCACAACGGAATTCCTGGGACGTGGTTCTGGCAAAGATATACGAGCACGGCGTTGCCCCGCGATTTTCAAACAACGTATGCTTTTCCTGCCGCGATTACACCACGTTGACCGAGCGGCCGACGCGGCGCTTGCGGTTGAGCATCTGCCGGCCTTTTTTGGTTTTCATGCGAGCACGAAACCCTATCTTCCGGACTCTTTTGCGGTTGCTGACTTTATGCGGATAATGCACGGGCAAACTCCCATATTTTCATACCGGCGGCCCGGCAATGAACCGGTCAAGGTACGATGACCAAAACAGATCGAAACACCTGATTGCCCTTGGCATCGCGCGCCCGGACCGCAATGCGGTGCGGGCCGGGCGCCAGCGGCCCGACCAAGGCGCTGAAACTTTCCAGCGGCGAGTCAAAAATTTTACTCGAAGCCGCCGCCGGCCGCCAATAGCGTGCGGAATCGACCTGAAAGCGCACCGAAATGATCGGCGAGAGAGTGTCGCTGGCGACGCCGGTAATCAATACCTTGCGGCCGGGCAGCAATTTGCTTCGCAGGCGGGCAATAGTCGGCGGCGTATTTTCGATGAGGAAGGAGGAAGTTTCGCGCGCCGCGCGCCGTGTTTCCTGCGGCGGATTATCCGCCGCGTCGGACGCAACAACTTTCACCCGGTAGTAACCGTCCGGAACGTCGTTGGTTTTCCAGATGTAATGATTTTTATGCAGATGGCGGGCGATGCCAATCCAGACGGGCACGCCCTTCTGGCGATATTTCAAGGTATATTCGAGTGTGTCGCCGTCGGGGTCGCAAGCACGCCAGCGAATGGTAACGGTGTGCGGGTGACTGGGGACGGACTCAACTACGGCGGAGCTTATTTGCGGCGATACGTTGATCCGCCGCCAGAAAATGGTGGTGGAGCGGATCGCCGGAGAAACACCGGCGGGAGAGCTTTTTAAGTTCAGCCGGTATTGCAAATAACGCGCCGGCGAACTGGAAATCCGGCGATAGGTGTTGGCCGGCAGAGGAGCGGACCAGGGACTCCAAAAGCGGCGATCGCCGGCCATTCGGCGAACATTTCCGGTGCGTGTCTGAATAGTGACCGAAGCGCCGGGGGGGATATCCGCCACAACATGTGCCGCACCCCAATGCGCCGGGAGACGCGCATCGAGCACGCGACTGATGTATTGCCCCGCCGGCCGCATCCGGCGCGAAAGACGATAGACCTGCCCTTGGTTGGCGGTTCCCAGATAGAGCTGCCCCTGCTGATTCAGAGCCATGGAAAGAATGTCGGCCTGCTTAAGCCGCGCCACCAGCGATTCGGTCTGAGTGAAGGGGTTGTAGAAAATCAGTCGCCCATGATCACCGGTTCCCAGGATCAATACCCCATGGCGATAGAGCATGGAAAGAACCATATCCGGCACGTGCAGCAACACGTGGGTGCGGCCATCGGGTCGGATCTGATAAACCACGTTGCCGATTTGCTTACTGTTCAGTGGAGCCGTTGCTGGCGGACCCGGCATGGCCGGTAGTGTGGCCAAGGCTGGCGCGGATAAGCCCGCACCGTTCATATCCAAGTGTTCGGCCTTACCTTTTGGTTTGCCGTGCGGCGGCTTAGGCTTCATGGGCATGTGAATGGCGGGAACAACGGAGGCGGGGCGCCCATGCGGACGGGTTTGCGGCTGAAAGATTCCGCCGGCGAGGCGGGCCAGATTCGGTGAGGCGGTCGCGGCGAAAATATCGCCGCGGGAGTCGACGGCGAGTGAAGATATCTCCGCATGGCCGGCGGAGAGAAGAACAAACGAAGCTCCCGTGTGCGGGTTGACGCGAATCACGAGTCCCAGGCCGTCGGTACTGGCAATCACGTTACCCTTTGGATCGACGGCCAGAGCCATGATGTTGTGCTCGCCAGTCTTGAGTAACAGTACGGCTCGCCCCCGGGGAGATATTTTCCACAACTGGCCGTGCGGGCCGGTGGCCAGAAGGATCGAGCCATCGGCAAGGGGTTGAATCGCCCAGATATATTGCACGGAAGGATTATGGAAAATGATTTTGGCCTGAACTTTTCCACCGACCCTGGTTAGACGAACCAACTCGCCACGAACACCGGAGAGTGCGGCCAGCAGAGCGCCGTCCGGTTCTTCGGCCAGGGCAAGCACACGATTTTCCGCAGCCGGCGGATTGTAAAAAACGGAAATTTTTCTCCCACGCGCCTGATAAACCTTGCCCTGCGGCGAGGTTCCGAAGTAGAGCGTTCCGTGCCGGCCGGCAATCACAGCGTTGACGAAACTGAATTTGGCGTGGGGAAGCAGGGGAACCATGCGGCGGCTCAGAGCCAGCTCTCCATAGTTGTTCACCTGCGTGCCGCGGAAATGGCCGGCGGCATAACCTGCTTCGCTGTTAAACTTCCAATTCCGGGCGTGCGTGGCTCGAACGGAAGATAGCGGCGTGAGATATATGCCGGCGATCAAGCTGGTCCACACGATGGTTCGCAACCATGTTGTTCTGGTCATGAATTCTCCTGCGTTTTGGGTCATGGGTCTGGAAGCGGGATCTGGGCCGGGAGACTCAAGGCGCCGCCGGCCGGTTGCCGGAAACGCTCGTTGGCTCTACGTCGGACCAAAATCTGAAATTCCTGGCCGCCCCGCTCCACCGCGGCGCCGGCGGGTGCGCTGGCCACCACGGAATTGTACAGCGGATATAAAGGCCGGTTGGGATTTCGCGCCAGAAGATCAATGCGGCTTACGGGCAGATTGGGCTGCGATTCATTGCTGCCGGCCACGCCGTGCGGATTAAGAACCAAACTGGCGTAAATCCGATTGTAACGATAGGACAGCAGATGCCGGATGTCGCGCACCAGCGAGGCGATGTTGTCGGGGGCGAAACGCTGGGGAAAGTAAATGATCTGCTGAAGAAGCACGGCGTTTGCCGAGCCGACGATTAATTGATAATCGCCATCCGGGGTGCGTCGCGGCACGCGGATGATCATCCGCACGAACCGCGTCGCGCCGTGGTAGGATTTCAAGGCCACCCGCGCCAGCAACCGTCCGCCCGGCGCCACCATGCGATGCTGGAGCACAATGGACGTGATCATGGCGGATCGGCTCGTGGCATACAGAGACATCTTCAAACGTACGCTGGTAAGCTCGAGATTATGAAAAGGGTTGTTCAGAAGCAAAGCCAGGGGCACCAGCACACGGTTCGGATCAAAAAAACCGGTGGTGGCGACCTGGTGGATCGGTAGAACCGTCCGGCCCAGATGGAACTGACCGGTCAGGTCCACGGTATAGTTGCCGGTCTTGCCGACCACTTTCCGTTTGGCGTCCAAGCTGCCCAGCAGCGCCGCGCCGAGCGACTCCAGCGTGGTGTTCCGGTTCGGATACAAACGGTAGTGAAATACCCGCCGCCATGCCGGATTGTGATAGTGCACGCGAATGGCGATGGGAACGGAACGAGCCTTAAGCCCCAGCTTGCCGACGATTCCGGTCTGCTGGTCCATAATCAGCCGTCCCTGCATGGCATAGGTGGCGCCGAGCTTAAACGAGGTGTTCAGGCGGGCCATGATGGTGTAAATATAGGCTCCGCTGATAGGCAGCGCGGTTCGGCCTTGTGCGAAAAAACGGTGTCCGAAGGCGTATACCCGATTACCCACGATGTCGGTGACCGTTCCAATGGCGCCCATGTCCATATCGCCGGTCAGCATGGGTACGCCGATGGCGGCGCCGGGAACGAGGCGCAGAGCGCCCGGCTTGAGCGTCGCCATTCCACCGAGCACATGTCCACCGGCGGCGCCGGCGGCGACGGGAGTAAGCCCCTGGTCGCTCCAGGCGCGTCGCAGAAAACGCAGCACCGCGGGCGAAGAGTTGCTCACTTCCAGCGGCGAGGCCAGAGGAACCAGTCCCGCGGCAAGGGGGCCAGGCCGTGCTCCATGGGAAAAATAGCGGCGCGGATGCCCCCGAAACTTAAAGATATTACGAACCAACGTGGACCATCCGGCCATCCGGTCGGAAACGGCCGATCGCTCCATCCAGGAAGGCCCTCCTCCCGCCGCCGCTTCGCCGGAGCGAGGCTTGCCCGGTTGGGGCAGCGGGATATGGAGCATCTGGCGGATCGGCTGAACGCCGGCGATCGGTTCCTTGGCAAAAGGCCAGCCATAGGCGATCGCGCCGATCATTCGCCCGTCGATAAACACGGGCGATCCGCTCATGCCTTCGATCACGCCGGAATTACGCAGTCCCAGACCCCGGCAGCGAACAATGATCACGTTCATGGCGGGACCGAAATTCTCTATGACATCGAGCACCCGCACATGAAACTTTTCAATGGTTGCCCCGTGCATCACGGTCAGGCCGTAACCGGTCATGCCCGGTTTGACCTGGTTCTCGAACATATACTTGCGCGGGTCGGGATTAAAAAAGGGATTGCCCGCCGCCGGCGCGGTCGGCCTGGTCGCCGCCGGCGCCGCCGCGCCGGCGCGGCCGACGAACGGCGCCGCCAACAGCAACAAATAGATCAGTAAATATCTAATGTTATTCATAACTATATGCCAAATGCCGATAACAACCAGCCGCCGGGCCGCGCGCCGCCGCCCGGGACGCCGATCCCCGCGCGCGGCGCCAAAATACGCCCCCGGGGCTCTCCGGCCCGCCTCTGGCGCATGCCCCGCGATCCGCGCCGCGCTTCCCGCGGCGAAACGATGCCGGTACTATCCTTCCCGAGCGCCGCTTTGTAAAGTATAGGCCATAGCCAAAACCCGCAAGGGTCTCATGTGCGTTACGGGAAATTGACGGTGATTCACACGCTTCGCACCGCCGCTGATGTTTCGCCGACGCCGGCGATGCGCCCCGTTGCGAATCCCCGCCAACCGGGTGGCGGGGTCGATGCACCGGGACAGTGCTTTGTTGTCGTTATTCCGGTTTATAACCATGGCGCCAGCGTCGGACCCGTGGTGCAAGAGGTGCTGGGGCGCCTGCCCGACACGCGGGTGCTGGTGATCGACGACGGCAGCACCGATCAAACCGCAGATGTTTTGGCGCGGCTTGAGAAACAGGTAAAGCTCGGCGCCCCGGACCGCGCCGATCGGCTGCGCGTGATACGGCATCGCCGCAACCGGGGCAAGGGCGCGGCGTTATGGACCGGATTCCGCGGCGCTCGCGCGGCTGGCGGTACGCACGCTCTGACGATCGACGCCGACGGACAGCATCTGATTTCGGATGTCTTGCGGATCCTGCGGATCGCCCGACTGTTTCCGGATGATTTGATCATCGGCAATCGCCAGATGGATCACGTTCCGGCGCCGCCGGCCAGCAAACGTGGGTGCGCTCTCTCGCGTTACTGGATGTGGATCGAGACCGGGCAGGACGTTCCGGACACGCAGTGCGGACTGCGGGTTTACCCGCTGACGCATACCCTGCGGCTGTGGCATTGGTTTAAACGCTTCGATTTTGAAACCGAAACCTTGGCCCGTCACGCCTGGGCCGGCTTGCAAATTCGCTCGGCGCCGATCACCTGCATCTACTTTTCACCCGGCGAACGGATCACGCATTACCGGCCGTTCCGCGACACGGTGCGGGGTGTGCGTCTCAATGTGCTTCTGGTTATTCTGCGCCTGTTCTTCGTCCCGTGCCGGCGATGTCGGCCCGTTTACCTGCCGCGGCCGCCGCGCGGCGCGCGGCACTTCTGGCGTGTTACCGCCTGGCGGTGGGCGATCGGCCGGCTGGTGAAGGAAAACCTCTCCGACTCCCTGCTGAGTACGGCGGTGGGGGTGGGCATTCTGATCGCCTTTTTGCCGATTTACGGCTTGCAAACGCTGTTGGCGATTTACGTCGCCCGCCGCCTGCATCTGAATGTGCTGATCACCATTCTGGCATCGCAGGTTTCTATTTTTCCTTTGACGCCATTGTGCCTGCTGGCCAGCGCCGAAGTGGGCAGCTTGGTTCTTTACGGGCATTTCCTCAACAGCGGGCGATGGCACGAGCTTACCTGGCGACTCGCCTTGACCGACCTGCTTGCCCCCATCATCGTGGGTGGAATTCTTTGCGGGCTTTTAGCCGGCACGGCGGGAATTTTTATCACGCGATACATTCTGCGGCGCTGCCACGCCCGCGGCGAAGAGGCCACACCCTGCCGCCCCGCCTTTAAGCCATAAACTTTACCTGAATTTCGGGTCGCCCAACGCGAGCCTGAGCTTTCCGATGCCCCACGTTACGATGCACCACGTCCTGTTTTTCTCGTTCGCGATGGCGCCAAGTATAATCATGGCTTATGTTAACCAAGCGGATTATTCCCTGTCTGGATGTGGACCGCGGCCGCGTGGTGAAGGGTGTTCGGTTTTTCAACCACGTCGATGCGGGTGACCCTGTCGAGCAAGCCCTGTTTTACGACCAGAGCGGTGCGGACGAGCTGGTTTTCTACGATATTACCGCCAGCCACGAGGACCGGCGCATGATGGCCGATGTCGTGCGCCGTGTTGCCGATAGCGTGTTCATGCCGATTACGGTGGGGGGCGGAATCCGCACGATCGACGACGCGACGCAACTGATCCAGGCCGGGGCGGAAAAGGTGAGCATCAACTCGGCGGCGGTGCAAAATCCCGGTCTGATCAATCAGATCGCCCGCAAATTCGGACGCTGCGCCACTGTTCTGGGACTTGATGCCAACCGGGTCAAACGCTCCGATGGTTTGGAATCGTGGGAAGTTTTCGTCAACGGCGGGCGCGTGGGAACCGGGCGCGATGTTCTGGCCTGGGCTCGGGAAGCGCAGGAACGAGGCGCCGGCGAAATCGTGCTCAATGTCATGAACAGTGATGGCACGCTGGAGGGTTACGATATTCAAATGACTCGCGCCGTGAGTGAAGCCGTCCGCATTCCGGTGGTGGCCAGCGGTGGGGCGGGCGGTCCGGAGGATATGCTCGCGGTGCTTACCGTCGGCAAAGCCGATGCCGCGCTGGCCGCATCCATCTTTCATTTCCGCAAGTGGTCGATCCGGCAGGTTAAGGAGTTTTTAGCTGAGCATGGTGTGAATATCCGGCCTGTCGTAGACCCTCCCTCGACGAGCCGGTCCAGCGGAGGCGGCAAGTGACAACATCCCTTATCGCCGCCGTCTATCACATTCGGTGGCCGGACCTGGTAATTTTTTTGGCCACTTATGTGGGGTTGGCTCTCGGTGACATTCCGGGCACGCGACTGGACCGCTCCGGCATCGCCCTTCTTGGCGCGGTGGCGGTGCTGCTTCTCCACCGCCTGAGTTTTCCCCAGGCCATGAAGGAAGTGGATTACGCCACGCTTGTGCTTCTGGTGAGTCTGATGGTTATTTCCGCCCAGCTCCGCCTGGCCGGATTCTATGATTGGGTGGTGCATCGCATTCTCGAGGTGGCGCACAACCCGCAGACTTTGCTCGCCGGCGTGATCATTTGGGCCGCGATTCTCTCGGCCCTTTTCGCCAATGACGTGATCTGCCTCATCTTTACGCCCGTTCTCTGCGTGGCTCTGCGCCGCGCTGGCCGTGACCCGATTCCCTATCTGGTGGCGCTGGCGACGGCATCCAACATCGGCTCCGCCGCGACTTTGATCGGCAATCCGCAAAATATGCTGATCGGGCAGACGGCGCATCTTTCCTTTGCCGCTTATTCCCTGGCGGTTTTGCCGCTGATTTTGGTCTGCCTGGTTCTGAATTTTCTCGCCGTTGGCATGATTTACCGCCGCCGCCTTTTCGCGACGCCTGATCCAGCGGCGTCCGCGCCGCTTCCCGCTGTCCCCGCCGCGGCGCCGGCCCAATGGGACCTGATTTATAAAACACTGGCCATCATGGTGGTGCTGCTGGCGGCCATGTTGCTCGGCGGGGTGCTCCACGTCGCGCGGCCGATCGCGGCGATGGCCGCCGCCGGCTTGATTTTGATCTCGCGCAAGACCCACCCGCGCGACCTATTCGCCCTGGTCGATTGGCCATTGATTCTGCTGTTTATCGGATTGTTCATTGTGATCGGCGACGCCCGGCGACATCAGCTTCTGGAGCCGGCGATCCGGGCCGTCGCCCATGCCGGCTTTTCGCTCCAGTCACACGGTCCGTTGGCGGCGGTGACGCTCGCGCTGTCCAACGTGGTGAGCAATGTACCCGCCGTGCTGCTGCTCAAACCCGCCATTCCCGTCTCCGCCACCGGCACGTGGTATCTCCTGGCGGTGGTCAGCACGTTCGCCGGAAATTTGACGCTCCTGGGTTCCATCGCCAACCTGATCGTGGCCGAACGGGCGGCGCAATGTTCCGTCCGGATGAGTTTTCTGGAATATCTGAAGGTCGGCGTACCGCTGACGCTGGCCAGCACGCTGCTGGCTGTGCTCTATTTTCATTGGGTGTAGATCTACTCGCATATCGTTATTTTCCGTCGGTGGATGGGGCGGGCGGCTGAGCACCGGCGTTGCCGTACATGGCGGGCATCCTCCGACCGTCGCTGGGCGCGCTCTTCCAGGCGTAAAAACCAATTCTCCGCCTGCCGGTAGGCGGGTGGAAACATCGAGAGTCAGGCCCAGCCGAAAAATATATTTATTTGAATGTCATGTGGAGCAACCGCCGCTGGGCCGCCCCGCGCGGTCGCAGCCGCATAGCCAGCAGAGTCTCATGCACGACCCGGGCGACATGATAATCGCGGACCCACTTGTGATCGGCGGGAACCACGTACCACGGCGCCCGGTCCGTCGAAGTGCGCCGCAGCATTTGTTCATAAGCGTCCTGATAATGATCCCAGAAGGGACGCTCGGCGAAATCCGACGCGGCCAGCTTCCAATGCTTTTGCGGATCCTTTTGCCGTTCCTGAAAACGCTTTTTCTGTTCATCTTTGGAAATATGCAGAAAAAATTTTAGAATTCGCGTTCCGGTCTGACTAAGCAGACTTTCCCATTCGTTAATTCGCCGGTAGCGCAGCTTCCAGATATGTTTGCGTCCGTGACACTCCGGCGGCAGAAGCTTCGCGGCGTGCACCCGCACCACGAGCACCTCTTCATAGTGCGAACGATTGAAAATCCCGATCGAGCCGAGCGGCGGCGCCGCCTTGTGAACCCGCCAGAGAAAATCGTGTTGCCGTTCCAGCGCGCTGGGGCTTTTGAACGCCACGGCATGTACGCCCATCGGGTTGACATGATCGAACACCTTGCGGACGGTTCCATCCTTACCGGAGGCATCCATACCTTGGAGTATCACCAGCAGAGCCTGTGTGCCGTCGGCGTAAAGCAAGTCCTGGAGCCTGCCGATAGCCTGGGTGTGTTCCTCAATCAGGTCCCGTGTCGTGGTTTCATCCGCCAGGCCGGATTTTGAACCAGGGTCGAGTTTTCTTAAATCGACGGTTCCGCTGGGTCTGACCGGCAAAAGCGGCGGGTTGCGGTCCAAAAGGACTATCCTTTCACAAATGGCGCTTTTGAGGATACGACTTCCGCACCGACCGGACAAGAGAACAAGCACGAGCAATCCTTTCTTACTCAACAGTGTGCCGTGCGCCTTATCCAGAAAAATATCATCCTCAAGTTTATCTTAAGGCCGCATAACCGGTGTGCCGATAACATGTTAATCAGGCCATTGCCAACATCCAGGCGCCCGCCCCGCGTCGTTGGCCAGTGAGAGAAGTGGAGGGGTATGGTTTGTCTACCGTTCGGTGAACGTCGAATGTTCCCGCCATGGTTGGCGAAAAAAATTTAGAACCGTTTCCTTATCGTAGACGTATTTGGAATATGGTTTGGATCAGCCAGGGAGGAGTTTGGCCAATAGCAGGCCGAGTTGGCGTTCATTACACGTAAGGAGTTCTCATCATGGACGAAACTAAAAATTCCTTACCTCACCGCGCTGTGCCATCCGTCAGCCGCCGTGGTTTTCTCGGTGTGGTGGCGGGAGGCGCCCTTATGGGGCTTGCCGGATGCGCGGCGAATCAGCAACAGGCGGCGGATAGCATCTCCCATCTGCCCAACGGATTTCTACCCGAGCGGACGGATCTAGCCAGTGGTCCGCCGGATACCGGTTATGCACCGCCGGCGAATTTTCAAGTGCCCACCTATCACCCGCCGACACCGCACCCTATCGCCCCCCAGGGGGTCATGGGCATCATCCCCCGTTCCGCCTGGGCGCTGGCCGGGCCGGATATGCAGACCATTCAACCTATGGATGGTGTCAAGCTGATCACGTTCCACCACACCGGCGATCCCAAGCCGTTTTATGACGACAGTTACGAGGGAACGGCCCGCTACTGGGAACTGATCCGTGAATATCAGCGCCGGGTTGGGTTTGAAGACATTGCCTATCACTTCGGGATAGACCGCATGGGGCGGGTATGGCAGTTGCGTCCCCTGCAATACCGCGGCGAACACGTACGCGACGGTTTTGCGCCGCCGCGCTGGCTCGATCGCTATGTACAGCGGGCCAACAGTCCGACGCAGCCGGTTCATGGCCGCTACGTCTGGAATGCGCACAATATCGGAGTGGTTTCGGTGGGCAACTTTATGATCCAGCAGCCCACGCCGCAGCAGAAACAGAAAGTGGTCAAGTTCGGCCGGCTCTTGCGCCGGCTTTACGGCATTCCCATCTACCATTGTTATACTCACCAGGAACTGGTGGCGACTTTATGCCCCGGCGCGCATCTTCAGCCCTACATGGAAACCATTCGCCGCGATGGGATTCTCTGATTTTTCCATTCCCCGGAAATGGCCCGGCGGAACGTTTCGCCCAACCGATGTCATCTTGCCTTTTTCCTTACTTTTCCCGCGCACCCGAATAGCCGCGGTTCCAACTCTCGGCTGCGAGTTGGGAATTTGCGGTTGTGGGGCGGTCCCGATGTCTATGGGGATTGCAATCCCTTCGTCGTCATTCTTGACTATCGGCCTGGGATTGTTTACGCCGGGGGCGAAAAGGGTTTTTTGTGCTAGGACGCCGTGTTAAAATCGCACGCGACACGGCGACGCGAAGCAAAGGAGCCTGCCTTGGCGGAAAATCTTCCTGCACAAATAATGGATGTTCTGGCTGGCGCTGAAGGTGGCCCGCTGCCCGTGCGGGAAGTGGCCCGTATTCTGGGTATTGTCCAGGATCAGATGGAACACTTCCGCCAGGTCTTGGAAAGGCTTATTTCCATTGAGCATATTGTATCCGCCAACAAGGGTCGCCGTGTGTCGCTGCCAGTGGCCGACGATCTATGCACGGGGATATTCCATGGAACCGGCCGGGGTTTCGGTTTTGTGGTTCCTCTACGACAGGACCCCCGGGGCGATCTGTTCATCGCCGCCGCCGACACCATGGACGCCCTGACCGGCGACCTGGTGGTGGCGCGTCTCTCGGCGATGAGTCGGCGCGAGTCAGCACGGCGCAGCCGGACGGCCCGGATCATTCGCATTCTTCGTCGCGGCGTGAACCGCTGTGTCGGAACAGTTCAGCGCCAACTGAAAAATTGGGTGGTTGTTCCCGACGGCGCCACGTTCAAGCAGCCGGTGCAGGTCCAGGACATCACCGCCAAGAACGCTGCTATCGGTGATAAGGTTCTCGTGGAGTTGATCCAATATCCACGGGCGGGCCAACCGGCCGAGGGAGTCATCACGGAAGTACTCGGTCCCGGCGGCGAGCCGGAGGTGGAACTGGAGTCGGTTATTTGCCAGTTTGATTTGCCCCGGCGCTTTCCCGACGAGGTTCTGGAACAGGCCCGTCGAGCGGCCGCTGATTTTCATCCGCAAGAGTGCCGCAATCGCGAGGATTTGAGCGGCACGCCTACCATCACCATTGATCCGGACGACGCCCGCGATTTCGACGACGCCATCAGTCTGCGTATTCTGAAAGAATCGGAAAATTCGGACGCCGCCATGGATCGTTCCCCGCTGAGCGTTCCAACCGACGGCGCCGGGCCGGCCGTGTATGAACTCGGCGTGCACATTGCGGACGTGGCGAGTTTTGTGCCGGTGGAAACTTCGATGGACATGGAAGCCCGCCGGCGCGGCAATAGTGTTTACTTTCCCCGCCATGTCGTTCCCATGCTGCCGGAGGTCCTTTCCAACGGCGTCTGCTCACTGCAGGAAGGTCATCCCCGCCTGACCAAGAGCGCGTTCATTCGCTACGACCGCCATGGCCGCGTGGTTTCATCGCGGGTGGCCAACACTATTATTTGTTCCCACCGCCGGCTTACGTACCGCCAGGCCCAAGCCATTATCGACGACGCCAAAGGGCAAGGCGCCCCTTACAGCAAAGGGTTGTTGGATTCTCCCCCCAATCCGAACGTTCCGGAGGTATCTTCCGAAATCCGGGAATTGCTTGTGAACATGGACCGCCTCGCCGGCGCCATCCAGCAGCGGCGGCGGGCGCAAGGTATGATCTCGCTCGACCTGCCGGAGGTGGAGTTGGTCATGGACCCGCTGGGGCACGTCATCGACGCGCGCCGTCAGGACGATTCGTACACGCACAAGATTATTGAAATGTTCATGGTTGAGGCCAATGAAGCGGTGGCCCGCGTTCTGACCCACAAGGGACTGAATGTTTTGCGCCGCATTCATCCTGATCCCGACACCCAGGCCGCCGAGAAAGTTCGTCAATTCGTCTCGGTAACGGGTCGGCGGCTGCCCCGGCAACTGGACCGGCACGTGCTCCAGGAATTGCTGGATTCGGTGCGCGGTACTCCCATTGCCTATGCGGTTCATCTAAGCGTGCTGAAAACATTCAGCACGGCGGAATACTCGCCGCTGCCGCTGGGTCATTACGCCCTGGCGAGCGAAAACTACGCGCACTTCACCTCGCCTATCCGCCGTTATGCGGACCTGGTGATTCATCGTTGTCTGCAAGGCGTGCTGGCGGGTCCGGTGCGGCGAAAAGGACCCTCTGGTGATCCATCGGCTTCCACCGGTTCGGCCCATTCGGACCGCCGGAAGCACGGCGGGAGTTCCCCGGAAGTTTTCGCCCTGATGCCCCGACGGTTGGGCGACATGCCCGATTACGACACCCTGCTTCGCCTGGGCCGCCATCTGAGTTTTACCGAACGCCGCGCTCAGGACGCCGAACGCGAGCTTCGGACGGTTAAAGTTCTTCAACTTCTTGCCGAACATACCGGCGACATCATAGACGGCGTGGTGACCGGGGTGAACAATTTCGGCGTGTTTGTGCAGTCCACGCGCTTTCTGGTGGAAGGCCTCATCCGCACCGGCGACCTGCCTAATGATTGCTGGGTATTCGACGAAAGAACCGGTTCGCTCCGCGGCCGGCGCAGCGGCCGGCGGATTAGCCTGGGTGATGCGGCGCGGGTGCAAATTGTTTGTGTGAACGTACCCGCGCGGCGCATGGACCTGCGCCTGCTGGAGCATGGTTCTACAATTCGCGGGGAACACACGCTGCGGCGGATGGAACCGGCCGGAAGGCCCCCTACGCCTGCCGGGCATGGCGCCGTGGCGCCCCGTGGAACTTCGCAGCAACGCCGCTCCGGCCGGCGCTTGAAAGAATATAATGGTAAAGGCAAAAAACATGGCCGACACTCTCGTCGAGGGCGTTCCTAGAGCCTATCCGGATAGACTCTTAATGCCTTGGAATCCAACGTCATTTATTTTCAATACAAAGACGCGGGATTGCGGCAGGGACGGATCTGGATTGAGCCTCAAAAAAAGTTGCGACCGTTATCCTTTCCGCGGCGCTTCCCGGCGCGATGCGCCGAAGTGGATTGTTATATTCACCGGCATAGTATTTTTTCTTCTGGCCGGCTGTGTCGAGCGGCGCGTCATCAAAAATGACAGCATTCGCGCGCAGATTGAGCGGAGCACAAGAAGCGGCGGAGGCTTTATCGTACAGGGTGGACAAGGGGGCAATTCCGATTCAAGCTTCGGCTCTCCATCCAAGCCGGGTCACTTTATCTTTGGGCCGGTTCCAGAGCATTGAAGCGGATATTTTTTCGTAATTTTTTCGTAATTCGCTTGCATGATGCGCCGGGTAGGTATAGAATCTAACAGGTAGTGCCGGTATGGTTCAATATCTTACCGCCGGCGGCACAATTCTTGCGTATGGAATGGCCCTCTCCGAAACATTTCCGGAATGGGGGCCGGGAGCAAGTGGACAGGAGAAGCTGCATGGGAAGCCATTTTCCGCGTTGTGTGCATTGCTTGGCGCCGTTATCGGCGGAAGGCGGCTTGGTCGGCGTGCTCAAGTCGCTGCTGCGTCTTCCTCTCAGGTGCTCTTGCTGTGGTACGAAGGTAAGCCTGGGTGACGCAAAGGCGATGGCGGAATCATTCGCCGTCTGCATGGGACGTTTCCATCGCAAACTGGAGAGGGCGGTGGGCACTTTACCGCGCTTGAACCAGGCCGAGGCGCAGAGCATCCTGGGCGCGGCGGGTCTGACCAAAGACCTTCACCGTATTCACGGCCACGAGGAACTCTGCCGGATTGTGTCACGGAATTTTCGCGCGGCCTTTCAACACGAGGCATTGGGACATGAGACTCTGATGCGAATGGAAGCGTTGCAAAAGGCCGGGGTCAGCCGGGCGATCAAAATTTACGCGCGCATGGAAAAAGCTTCGTCGGAAACGCTCTTGCGAATCGCACGGATCGGCGCGGATGATTTTCTGGTGTTGGAAAACCACGGTGAAAATCTGAAGACCGCGGCGCCCGGCGGTGCGGCGCCGCCGGCCGAACGCGCCGGTGTTGTACCTCAGACGGGGATGGCCGGCGCATAATCATGGGGCGAGTGAGAGCCTATCTTCTATTGAGATAGGCTCTTAATCAGCGGGAGCAGGAGCGGAAAGATGCGAATGGTTCGCCGCCTCCGGGAAGGGGTTTGGCGCTTCGCCGGATTGTACTTCGGTGGGCGCCGGTGGTTTTGCGGCCCCGCCGGCACGTTCGCGTTGAATGGCCTGGTAAATTTCCTCCCGGTGTACGGAGACCGTGTTCGGAGCGTTGATCCCCAGGCGCACTTTGTCTCCGCGAATATCGACCACGGTGATCACAATATCGTTGCCGATAATAATGCTTTCGTTGCGTTGGCGTGAAAGAACCAACATCCTTTACTCCTTGTGCGTCCCGCCAGGCTTTGTTTCTCTCCCAGAACCACCTGATAACCTCGCATAAACTAAAGCGGCGAAATCAATTTGCCCCGCTTTATTCTAGGCGGCAATGGCGCCCTGAGGCGCCGGTGTTGCGGTCTATTCCGGTTCCGGCAAATATCGTCCGATACCTTAGCCTTACGCTTTGAGTAGCTGCGGATCGCCGGCCGCTTCCGCATCGTACGGTCTTTTCTTTTCCTGGAGACGCCTGAGTCCCCGCCGCAGTGCGACAGCGGGAGAAACGCTCCCGCCTGATGTTGAGACATGGGGAGCGATCTCGTTGCGGTTATGCAACCCCATCGGCGACTGTGCGGGGTTTACGGCCGTATCCGCCGCGGAAAATTCCCGCGCGGGTAAAATCTCCATCCATTCGCGACTGGCGGCCAGCGATAGTGCCGCGTCGCTTGTCGATAACCGCAAACCGATGCCGGCTCGGAAATCGACTAAAATCGGCTGATTCATATTTGCGATTAAATTCTGGCCGTCTTCCTCCAATGCAAAAAAAACACACAAGTTGCGATCCGAGTTCGCGCGGAGTCGTTTGAATGTCGGGTGGCACCTGGGAATGATATACTCCGGCCAACAGGTTGCGGCATCCACCAATCGTAAAGCATTGTCCGTATCTTCAAGGCTCATCAGCAACGTCAAATGGCGCGGTTTGTCCTCCAGCAGAGCAAACGGCTGATATTGTCGGCAACCGGCCAATTCTCCGTAGAACAAAACCACCTGGTCGGCCGCCAATTCAACGGACCCGAATGCCCTGGTACGAATAACCATAGTCGCTGCACTCCTTTGCTTGCGTTCGTTTTGCGAACGAGGTGTCAAGAAACCCACACACCAGCGGTTCCAAGTTCCAAGCAGGATCAAGGAATCTCTGGTGGCAGTTCCTTTACATTGATATTCGTACAGAAAGAAGAAAAAAGTCCAGTAAAAACTGGAGACGGCAATACTATTTCGTCTTTGCGTTACAATCTGCCTCAAAAATAGCCTGCGGGGGTTGGGGTTCAGGCGTGCACAGGGAAGAAGCCCAATGCCTGAGCGTTGAATGCCCCAAGTTTGAGCCTTAGGGCCATTTTCATTCTTGCTGGGTACGGCAACGTCCCATATTCTACTATTCGAAAAATGAATTTAGGGATCTATAAAACCCCGCTTCGGGGTAATCGTTTACCCTGAGCGCCTATTCGATATGCTCTTATGAGGCGCGGCGTACATACTCGTGGAACATAGCCATGAGTTTTTTCGTGATAGGTCCGACGGCGCCGTTACCGATGATCCGTCGATCGATGCCAATGACCGGCGCCACTTCCGCGCCCGTGCCGGTCAGGAAACATTCATCCGCATTGTATAGATCGTAGCGGGTCAGGTTTCTTTCCCGCGCGGGCAGTCCGCACGCGCCGGCCAGTTCAAGAACCACGCCGCGGGTGACTCCGAGCAGAATCCCACTTTCCTCCGGCGGAGTTACCAGTTCTCCGCCGCAAACGATGAAGATGTTGACCGCGGTGCATTCACACACGTAGCCGAGATGATTGAGCATCACCGCTTCCGGTACACCCGCATCGATGGCTTCCCATTTGCCCAGAATGTTGTTGAGATAATTCAGGCTCTTAATCTTCGGAGAAAGCGCCGCCGGCGGAGTGCGAATGGTGCTGGCGGTGATTATTTCCAGACCCGATCGGTAAGTTTCCGGCGGATAAAGTTCTATGCCGTCCGCAATAATAATAACGGATGGTTTGTCGCACTTGGCCGGCGAAACGCCCAGCGCGCCGACACCCCGCGTCACGATCAGGCGGACATAACATTCCGTGAGAGCATTGGCGGCGATCGTCTGGTCAATGGCCCGCGAAAGCTCTTGGCGATTGAGCGGTATCTCCAGACGAATCGCGTGCGCCGAGGCGAATAACCGATGCAGATGCGCCTCCTGGCGAAACACCCGCCCATTGTACTGCCGCAGTCCTTCGAATACGCCGTCGCCATAGAGAAGCCCATGATCGAACACGCTGATTCGCGCTTGATCCCGCGGCGTCAAGCGGCCGTCTATCCAGACCATTTTGCTCATGCTTGGATTCGCCTTGTACGTTACGCAGGAACAGTGTAAACCAAGGCGGTTCTCCAGGCAAAAGAACCTCCCGTCGCCGTTTTTCAGACAAGCCTGGGATACGCTGCGGTCCGTTCGTTGTTAGAATGGTCTTGTCCGTGACGCGTATGGTCATGCGTTCCTCCCCGTGCGCCGGGGGTTACTCCGCCGGGATTTTAGTTCCGTTGCGAACCGAGCCTGATGTTGATGAAAAAAAACATCATATGGATGATCAAGCTGGCGGTCATGGCGGCGATTTTTGCGTTCGTCGGGGTCAAGCTCGCCAGCGCCTGGCATAACGTGGGATTGCAACATCTTCGACTCGACTGGCGATTCGAACCGTTGATTCCCCTGGCGTTCCTGGGAATCATGACCGCCGGCGCCCTGACCTGGTTATGGCTGGCGCGGCGCATGGGAGACCGCAGTCCGACGGTTCCTCTGCTGGGCGCGTACACGTTCAGCCAGGCGGGCAAATATGCGCCGGGCAAGGTGTTCCTGGTCTTGATGCGCGTGGACCGAACCCATCGGGCCGGCATGTCGCGTGAAACCTGTGTGCTTTCCACTCTGCTGGAAAACGCCATGTACACGCTTTCCGGCGCTCTGGTCGGCGCGGTGGCGCTGCTGGTGGTGGCGCGAGATCATCCTCTATACCTCGGACTTTGCGCGCTGCTGATCCTGCTGCTGCTGGGCGTTTTTCATCCGCGCGTGTTTTTCCCTCTGCTCAACATGGCTCTTAAATCGATCAAACGCGGGCCGATTGCGCCCGGCCGACGTTTCCGTCTTGCCCACATGGTCGGCGCGGTCATCATGTTTCTACCCTGCTGGATATTCGGCGGCCTGGCCCTGTGGGCGTCGGTACGCGCCATGCAGCCGATCGCGCTTTACGACTGGCCGCGGCTCTGCGGCGTCTTTGCTCTTTCGGTAAGCCTGGGAATGTTCAGTCTTCTTCCCGGCGGGCTGGGCGTGCGGGAAGCGGTACAGGCGTTGTTTTTGGCCCCGCTGGTCAGTTCGCCCGCCATTGTTGTGGCGGTGGTCGCTCTTCCGCGGGTTTTTCAGATTATGGTGGAGTTGACCCTTGCCGGCCTGGGGGGAGCGATCAACGCCCGCTTAACCTCCAAACACGCGCCGGCCACCGCGGCCTCCGATCCCGGCGGCATACCCCTGTAAGAGCCTATTCGGACAGGCATTGAGCTCATGATTGCGAGTGACCGGCCGCCGGAGAGCGGTCGGTGGAATGCAAGGCCGGCCGGGACCGGATCGGATCCATTTGCAGATTCGCCTCGATCTGGTCGAGGTGGCTGGCAATGGCGGGGTCGCGGCGGCGATATTCCTCCACGGTTCGTACGGCGTGCA
Source organism: Planctomycetota bacterium (assembly GCA_021831565.1). GTDB lineage: Bacteria > Planctomycetota > Phycisphaerae > WQYP01 > WQYP01 > JAKBMM01. The sequence continues at coordinate 49,342 of JAKBMM010000006.1, read as the reverse complement.
TCACGGTGGTATGGTCGCGCCCGCCAAAAAAGCCGCCGATTTCCTCCAGCGAATGGGCAGTGAACTTGCGCGCCAGATACATGCACACATGGCGTGGCAGCGTGATGGACTGATGCCGTTTCTTGCTTTGCAGATCCGGCAGGCGGACATTGTAAAAACGCGTGACCTGCCCGATGATCTGCTGGATGCTCGTGACCCGTTCGGAGGGCGCCAGCATGTCGCCGAGCGCTATTTTGGCCATGTCCAGATCGTATTTTCCACCGTTGAGCATGGCATAGCCCTGGAGCTTGGTAATCGCGCCTTCCAACTCGCGAATGTTGTTTTCGAATCGCCGGGCGACATACGCCGCCACCTCGTTCGGCAGCACGACTCCCCGAAGAGAAGCCTTTTTCTGCACGATTACCAACCGGGTTTCAAAAGTGGGGCGCTCAATGCGGGCGAGCATGCCGTTGGAAAAACGCGACACCAACCGTTCGGCCATTTCCGGAATTTCCGAAGGCTGGCTGTCGCTGCTGAGAATAATCTGCCGGCTCTGCTGAAACAGGGCGTTGAAAGTGTGAAAGAACTCCTCCTGCGAGCGCTCGCGCCCGGCCAGAAAATGGATGTCGTCCACCACCAGAACGTCGATGTTGTGCCGATACAGATTGCGGAACCGGCTCATGTTGCCGGACTGGACACATTCCATGAAATGGTTGATGAAGTGATCGCAGGAAATATAGAGAATACGGGTGTCCGACTGGCGCGCGAGCAATCCCTGCGAGGTGGCCTGGAGCAGGTGCGTTTTGCCCAGCCCCGGCGCGCCGTGAATGAACAGGGGGTTGTAGGTTTTTCCCGGCCGTTCGACCACCGCCAGACACGAAACATAAGCAAGATTGTTCGTCGGACCGACCACAAAGTTCTCAAAGACATAATCGGGCGAGAGAATCACGTCGTTATAAATGTTCGCATGGCACTCGCCTCCAGCCGCCCCGGCACAGGTGAAATTCACGCTGATGAGTTTGCTGGTCACCGCCTGGGCGGCTTCGTTGAACACCTCCCGGCACTTGATCGCCAAATATTGCTGCTGAATGGAGGTATTGCAGCGAATGGTCAATACACCGGCGGACAACTCCACCGGCTTGAGATCCGTAAACCACTGTCGAACCAGCGCGGATTGGAAGCGCTGGATATAGACGAGCATTTCCTCCCAGATGGCCTTGGCATGGCCGGCGGCGTCAAGCGTAACCATTTGGACGTGATCCTCCTTCCGGCGGCGCGCCGCGGGCGCAACATATCCCCGCATCCACGTCGGCGACTTGCGCCTTGGTTCAGGATGTCAACAATACGCACAAGGGATGGGGCCGCGTCCTGCTTACCGAGCGTTGGAGTCCGACGAAGACCGCGCGGCGACTGCACCGCCGGTCGCAAAACAAGTTGTTGGGTAAACGAACGTTGTCACGATCATACGTCTTCTGTTTAAGTTTCAAGCATCCTGCTGTCAGATAAAGCCGCGGCGCCTAAACCAGCCGCATCGCCACCGGGAAAAAGCCGCGCTTGGGGATTTTTCCCGCGACGAGGACCGCACCGCGGACTCTTTGGCGATTGCTCGCGCCCGCATCGAACAGCGCTCAAGATACGCCGCGCCGCCCGCGTTGTCAAACCCGGAATTTTTCGGAATTTTTCAGGAAACAGGCGCTGCCTCATGACCGATAAGAAGGGCACGATCCGCGCGGGCGGAACGCCTGGCGAAATACCAACGGCCAGCCGCCGGATTATCAGAACCGCGACACGGTGCGCGGGACGTTGTGGACTTTCGCCGCCCGCTGCAGCGGGAGGGTTTTTTCGTCCATAACCATATTCATTTATCTTTCGCCGTCCTTTGTCCGATACACATTGGCGTGGGTAAACGACGGATCGGAAACCCGCCCCGAAAAAGTGGAATAAGGCGTGCAATCCAGGCCTTTCGAAGCATTTTTCCGAACGATGTCGTTCGGACTTCGGCGGGCGGATCCGGTGCGTCCGCCAGCGCGGCTCTCCCGGATCGGCCGCGGGCGAGATAAAGCCCGTGACTAAACGAGGCGATCGCAGCCCGGCATTTTGTTTGGAGGACGTTCCCATGAGGAAGCGTCGCATAGGTAGGTACGGTTTTACACTTATCGAATTGCTGGTGGTGATCTCCATTATCGCGTTGTTGATCGCCATCCTGCTGCCGAGTCTGGCCAAGGCCAAGGAACTGGCGAACCGGGCGGTGTGCTCCGCGAACATCCGCAGCATCATTCAATCGATGACCATCTACGCCCAGAGCAACAACAGCCAGTTTCCCACGGTGGTCACGCCCAACAGCACGACGTATCAGAACGATCCGGGAACGCCGACCAACGGCGCCAACACCAGCGCGGCGGCGGTGGTCAACTCCATATACGCCACGCCGTACCAGCGGGGATCGCCCCTGGCGTGCATGTGGCTGATGGTTCTCCAGGGCCAGATTACGCCCAAGAGCTTTATCTGCCCGTCGGACCCGATCGCCAACCAGCCGTCCGCGGAGTTCGACGTCAACAATGACTACTACTCGAACTTCGGCATGGTCAACGGCGCGGTATCCAACACCGGCCAGGGTGAAAGCTACTCGATCGCGTTTCCGTGGAACTATGTCAACGGCACCTCGGAAGTCGGCGGATGGTGGAACACCAACAACGCCACGAGCGACCTGCCGCTGGTGAGCGACATGGCTCCGACCAAGGATACGGCCGCGTTGGGCAACGCCAAGCGCGATCCGACCCAGGCTCTGACCAACACCTACGGCCCGTACATCTACAACTCGGGTAATCACAACGGCGCCGGCCAGAATGTGGGCTTCGGCGACGATCACGTGACTTGGGTATCGGATCCCTATGTCGGCCAGAATCAGGACAACATCTTCACCTTTGGCGCCACGGGCACCACTGGCGGAGGAACCGTGCTTACGACCGGCGCCGCCGCGACAGCGCCGAGCAATCTACCCACGGTGCCGCCGTTCGACGTGGTCATGGCCCCCGTGCGTGATGTTGCGACGGGCGCCTGGTAACCTCCCGACGCGTTGTCCGACAATGTAAACCTTGCGGCTCGCCCCCCTCCCCCCGACGTTTTGGGATACGGGCGAGCCGTTTTTGTTTTCTATTTAATCCGCCGCACGGGCGAAGCCGCTGATTCCCGGCTTGAAGACCACCTTGTCTTCCACCACCACCAGCTCTTCGTTCAAGAAGAATTTTACCGCCTTGACCAGAGTCTGGGCTTCCAGCTCCAGTCCGCGTTGGCGCACGTCGTGGGCCGTGTCCACGCCTACGTTGATGTGAAACACGTCCTGGATAATGACCGGTCCTTCATCCAGCGCCTCAGTCACAAAATGGGCGGTGCAACCAGTTACGCGCACGCCGCTTTCAAACGCCTGCCGGTAGGGATTGGCGCCGGGAAAGTGCGGCAAAAGAGATGGATGGATGTTAATGATTTTCCAGCGGTAGGACCGCACGATCGACGGGGGAAGAATCTGCATGTACCGCGCCAACACGATCAAGTCCGGCGTCAGCGCGCCGAGCTTTTCCTCCAGCCACTGGATATGCGCCTGTTTCCGCGCCGGATCCGGCCCGGACGCCTGATAAAAGAAAGGTATACCCGCCGCCTGGGCCGCCGGTTCCAGCGTCGGATGGTTGGCGAGAATAGCGGTGATTCCGCCGTTGACTTGCCCGTGTTGCATCATCTCCAGCAGCGAGTTCAGACAGTGCGGCTCCCGGCTGACCAGAATAACCACGCGCCGGGGTTTGCGGGCCTGTTGCAGCGTGATGCGAACCTCCATGCCCAGCTGCCGGCCCACGTCCAGCAGACCGGTGATGAGTTGGTCCAGGGAGAAGGTCATCTCCCGCAGGTCCACCAGCATGTCCATCACGAACACGCCCCGCACCACCCGCTGTTCGGTGTCTTCAATGTTGATGCCATTGGCCGCCATATAAGTGGCGAATCTGGCCACCACGCCTTTCTGGTCCCGTCCCTGGACGGATATGACCGCCAATATTTTTCCCGGGTTCTCTCCGGTATTCCGCATGTCATGTTCCATAATTTATCTCAATGGATGCGTTAATAGAGACTAATTTAGCCGCTCCGTCCACCGCCGCCAAGTTTCCTTACTTCCGCACCGGGTGGGGGTGGCCGCAGAGGATGGTAATTTTTTCAAAAGACCTTGGGGAAACCGGCAACATCTATGTTGCGTTCTGACGGCCTGCCCGACACCGCGCCACTTCTTTGACTTCACCCTGCCTACCGGCAGGCCGGCCGAAAAAATTACCACGCCGATGCGCTATGGTATTGGGCCATGAGATACGTTATCAATATCAATGACGTAACTATACGATTGGAGACCATATTATGCGGGCCAAACCATTCATTCTAACGGCGATTCTGGTTCTTGTATCCACCGTCGCGGGCCAGGGCGCCCCCTGGCGGCCGCATCTGGTTCCCAACAATCTACGCGATACGATTACCGTGCAGATCGTTCGGCATTGCAGTCCCGCCATTGTCAGTATCACCGCCAAGCGTCTGGTCATGCGGCAGATTAATCCTTTTGGCAACATGTTCTGGGGGCCGATCGGTATTGGACCTGTGGTGGCGGTTCCGGCGGACTTTCTGGGCAGTGGGTTTATCATCCAGAAAGACGGCTATATGGTGACCAACAACCACGTGGTCGATCAGGCCCGTTCCATTTCCGTGACCCTTTCCGATGGGCGCAAGTTTTCCGCCCACCTGGTCGGCAACGATCCGGAGGCTGATCTGGCTATTCTCAAGATCGACGCCAAACAAACGTTTCCCACCATTCCCCTGGGAGACTCGAAGGATCTGATGATCGGCGAACCGGCGATAGCCGTGGGCAATCCCTTTGGCTACAGCCAAAGCGTCAGTTCCGGCATTGTTTCGGCGATTCATCGGGAAATTCATGAGCCGAACAATCCCATCCCGCTGAAAAATCTGATTCAAACCGACGCGGCCATCAATCCCGGCAATTCCGGCGGACCGCTGCTGAACGCATACGGACAGGTCATCGGTATCAATACCGCCATTCGCGGCAATGCGCAGAATATTGGTTTCGCCATCGGCGTAAACCGTTTGTGCGAACTCATTCCCAAACTGATGAACCCGGCCCATGTCAATAATGTGAACATTTCGTTGCGACTCACCGCCATTCGCACCATGACCGGAGCGGCGCACGTGCATGAAAAAGTGGTCGTGGCGGGCACAAAAACACCGGCGGTTATCGCCATCGACGGCCAGCCCACGCCTACGCTGGTGGATGCCTACGCGGCGCTGCTCAAGATTACGCCGGCGATGAAAACCGTGCGCGTTCGTTTTGCCGATGGCGTCACCCGCCAATACCCGGTTTCGAGGATTCCACCGTCGCCGGTGGTTCTCAAGGCGGAAAAAATCATGGGTGCCATGCTGGAACAGTTGACCCCGGCGCTAGCCTGGAAATATCAGTTGGGTGTGCAAAGCAGCCTGTTGGTGAGAGAAATCACCCCTCATTCCGTAGCCGCCAATGCCGGTCTGCGCCCCGGAGACGTATTGGTTCAACTTGGCCCCTATCCCCTCCATACCCTGCATAACCTGGGCGTTCTGCTGCCGCTGTTGCCGCACGCCGGTGAGGTGCGCGCGGTGGTGGTGCGCAACAACCGGCCGTACCGGAAATATCTCAGATTCCCTTGATATGCTGGGATAGGCAAAGGGGCACGCTCCGGCCATGACCGAACACGATCCAACGACCGCAAGTAAAGCAGTTGAGCCGTATAACCGGCTGGGAATCCACTACCACCAGATTCCGCGGCGAAAGATCGCGGGAAAGATTATCGATGCCCACACGCACGTGCACCATGTGGAGTTGACCCGGAAATTTCTTGCCGCCGCGGACGCTTACGGCATCGGTGCGATCTGGACCATGGCGCCGCTGGAAGATGTGGACGCCTTACGGAGTTCCTTTCCCGGCCGTTTTGAATTCATAGCTATTCCTCAATGGCGGAACATGAATTCCACCGCCGAATTCATCAATGACTGGCTGCACCGGCTGGATGCATTTTTTGAAAAGGGTTCGCGGCTGGTTAAATTTCACATGGCGCCGGGTACGCAGCACCGCACGGGATTAACGCTGGATCATCCCGAAGTTCGCCGGGTGATACGCCATGCCCACCAATTGGGTTATCACTTTATGACGCACGTGGGCGATCCTCAGGCGTGGTTCGGCCCGGGAAAAAAATATGATCCACGGGATGGATACAAGTCGTTTGAAGAACAGTTCCCCATGCTGGAGCGCCTGTTGGAGGAATTTCCCGATCGCGCTCATCTGGGTGCGCACATGGGCGGAAGCATGGAAGACCTTGATAATCTCCAGCGACGGCTGGACCGGTTCGAGCATTATTTCATCGATTCCAGCGCCACCAAATGGATCGTGCGGAGCGTAGCCCTCCAGCCCCTCGAGCAAGTGCGCGCGTTTATCATCCACAATCAGGACCGCATCGTGTTCGGCAGCGACCTTGTGGTGGGCGAGAAGCATAACTTCGATCACTACGCCAGCCGATACTGGGTGCACCAGAAACTCTGGGAGACCGATTATCGGGGTGAATCGCCCATTGCCGATCCGGATGCACCGGGAGGCGTCTCGAAATTGGCGGGGCTGGACCTGCCGGTGGAAGTTCTGGAGAAACTCTACTGCTCCAACGCCCGGCGCTGGCTATACGAGCGCGTGCTGGAACGCAGTTGTTGAGAATAGTCTCCCGATAGCCATCGGGGCTATCGGGACACTGCGTATCATACTTGCGAATTTGGTGGCACACCGTGGCCGGGTTTGCCGGCGAAAAGAATCCAATAAGTCACGGGAATGACAAATAGCGTAAAGATCGTTGAGGCGAACAGACCGAAGATCAGCGCCCAGGCCAAACCGGAAAACATGGGATCCGGAAGGATTGGTATGGCGGAGAACATGACCGCACCCGCAGTGAGCAGAATCGGGCGCAAACGCACGACGCAGCTTTCCAGAATGGCGTCAAAAAGCGTCTGGCCGCGGGCCAGCGAGCGGTGAATGAAATCGATCAGGATCACGGCGTTGCGGGTAACAATACCGGCCAGTGCAATCATGCCGATCATCGCCGTGGCGCTGAAAAAAACCGGATTGGCGTAACCGCCGACCTTGTGGGCAACCAGCAGATTCAACAACCAGAAACCGGGCATCACGCCCGGAATGGTCAGCGGAATGGCCAGCATGATAATCAGCGGCAGCTGGAACGAGCCGGTCTGAGCCACCAGCAGGATGTAAATAGCCACCAGCGCCGCTCCGAAGGCGATGCCCAGATCGCGGAATACATGCAGGGTGATGCGCCATTCACCTTCGCCGGCGAAATTTACATGAATTCCCGGCGGCAATTGCCAGGCGATACCTGAACCATTGTGCAGAAATGATCTTTGACTGAGAGGTCGCGGCGGAACGATGTGTATCCAGCCGCCTCCCCTTGTGTGTACGCCGGTAATGGCCGTCATGCCGGCGATGTCCGGCATGGACGCGTCTGGCAGTCGATCGGCCTGCACATCAAGAACGGCGTTCACCGGCGGGCGGCCGGCGGTATCCGCATATACGTACACTACGCGCCGCAAATTTTTATGGTAAATCGCCTGACCCGCGGTGGTCCATCGCCAATGCCCCAGTTCTGACAGGGGCACCAGCCGGCCGGTCGTACCGAGCACATAAAGCTGCGAAAGATCCGCGGCGCTGGAACGGCGGGAGATGGGTAAGCGCAGGCGAATTTCCAATGGTTGGCGCTGGCGGGGAACATGGAGCAGTCCCGCATCAACTCCGTGCAGAGCCAGGCGCAAAGTCTGTGCGATTTGCGAGGTGGTCACGCCGTTAAGTGCGGCCTTTTCCTTGTCGGTTACGAATACCAGACGCCGCTGCGGCGCCTGCACGCTATCGTCAACATCCACCACATCCGGTTCCATCATCAGCCGCCGGCGAACCGTTCGGGCGGCCTGCTGCAGGGCATGATAACGGACCGTCGGCGAACCATAAATTTCCGCCACAATGGTGTCGAGCACCGGCGGTCCCGGCGGCGATTCAACGATTTGCAACCGGGCGTGGTGTGCCCCGGCGATAGCCGTCAGGGCATGGCGAATCTGTAGGGCAATGACATGGCTCTGCAGCGCCCGCAACTTTTTACCGGCCAGATCCACGGCAATCTGGGCGTCGTTGGGCTGATTACGCAGATAGTAATGCCGCACCAGGCCGTTGAAATCCATCGGCGCCGCGATGCCGACATAACTGGTGAAATCCACCACTTCCGGCACACGCTTGAGATAAGCACCCAGCCCCCGGGCCGCGGCGTCGGTCTGCTGTACGGTGGAGCCGCGCGGCATGTGAATCACCAGCAATAACGAGCTGCCATTGGCGAAGGGGAGCATCTTCAGCGGAACCTTGCGCAGTACCGGCAACGCCACCGCCACACCCATGGCGCCGGCCACCGCCAGCAGAAAGCCCCAGCGGACCAGGCGGTTTTGGAGCAGCGGTCCCATCAGCGGACGAAAAAGGCGATAGCGAATGGTCCGCTTCACGTCGCCGCGCGCATGGGGATCGGCCGTTTCCAGCAGAGCCGGCACGCGTGTTTGGCGATACTTATGCTTGAGCACGTGATAGCTCAACCAGGGCGTGATGGTGAACGCCACCAGCATGGACACAAGCATCGCCACCGGCACATTGAGCGACATGGGGCGCATGTAAGGTCCCATCATGCCGGTGATGAAAAACATCGGAATAAAAGAAACAATCACCGCGAAAGTGGCGATGATCAGCGGAGGAAGTATTTCGCTTACCGCCTGAAGCACAATGGCGCGGGTGGCCTGGGCGTGCAGCGCGAAATGACGCGATATGTTTTCCACGTCCACAATCGGGTCATCCACCAGTAAGCCCAGCGAAAGAATTAAAGCGAACATCGTCACCCGATTGATGGTAAATCCCAGCGCCAGGTTCACCGCCAGAGTCACGCCGAAGACCACCGGTATCGCCACGGCCACCACCATGGACTCGCGCCATCCCAGACCGATGGTCAGCAGGGCGATGACAATCACAATGGCCACAAGCAACGCCTCAATCAGGCTGTCAACCTTTTCATTGGCGGCCAGGCCGTAGTTGCGCGTAACAATGAGCCGCATATCCGCCGGGACTATGTCGTGGGCCAATGTCCGGGCGCGATGGATGACATCACCGGCCACCCACACCGCGTTGCTGCCGGCTTTTTTGGCGATGGCGATGCTCACCGCGGGACGGCTATGCCGCGCCCCGGCGCGCCGGGCTTCACCGGGATTGGATCCAGCGAGGACCGTGCCGGGAAAATTGTGTGCTTCCGGTATGGCGCGCGCCGGCCCCCAATCGTGCCATACATAAGAATGCACTTGCGCCGGACCATCCTGGATACGCGCCACGTCCGATAGAAAAACCGGTTGCCCCCGCCATACCGAAATCACCAGCCGCCCCAACTGGGCCGCGTTCTTGAATGGCTCGCCGGTGAGCACCTGGAACTGGCGGTTATGGCGTTTGAAATCGCCGGCTGTCATGGAAACATCGGCGGCCTGAATGGCCTGGCGAATCTGCAGCGCGCCCACGTGAAACGCCCGCATTTTCGCCGGATTGAGATATACGTGCACCACTCTCGGACGACCGCCGATCACAGCAGCGCGCGATACGTTCTTTACCGCCGCCAGGCGGGCGGCCAGTTCCTGGGCGACCTGTTCCAGCGCCACGGCGGGCGCGGTTTTGCTGGTGAGAGTCAGGGTGACGATCGGCACGTCGTTGATAGTTTCCGGCTTGATGATCCAACTGGTTACCCCGGGAGGGACAAGGTTCAAGTGGGAATTGATCTTTCGGTAAACTTTGACGATGCTCCGCTGCATGTTCTGGCCTACGTAGAAGCGGACCGTGACCAAGGCATGATTGCGCCGGCTGGTGGAATACACATCCTGCACGCCGTGAATCTGGTACAAAAGCCTCTCCAACGGAGTGGTGGCGAGTTGCGCGACGCTTTTGGCCGAGTGGCCGGGGAAATTTACATAAATATCCACCATCGGCACGACGATTTGCGGATCTTTCTCGCGCGGTGTCAGCAGCAGCGCCGCGATTCCCAGCAGAACCGCCAGCAGAATGAAAATCAGCGACAGGTTCGATTGCAGGAAAACGCGCACGATCCGCTGGATCGGCGGGAGATTTTGATGATGGGAATCGGCCGGATCGCTCATGGCGTATTTTTCTCCGGACCGGTGGGAACCCTGATGGGAAGCGGAACGGGCATGGCCACTCGATCGCCGGCGACCAGACCGGAAAGAATTTCCCGCAGCGGACCGATATGCCGGCCGGGTTGCACGCTTTGACGGATCAACCGCCCATGCTGCAGCAGTTTCACCATGTCCAACTGACCGATGGATTCAATGGCCGCCTGCGGAATCACCAGAATTCGCTGCCGACGGACGGGAATCACCAGCCGGCCGAACATACCCGGATAGGCGGTGGGGGGAAAATCCGCGGCAACTTTGACGATGAAACTTCGGCTTTGCACGTTCACCCGCGGCACGATCTGGCGAATATGTGCGGCGAAAAGATGATGAAAGCCCTCCAGTTGCACCGGTAGTTTTTGCCCCAGCCGTAAATGTCCCACCAGCGATTCGCGCACCACCGCTTCCAATTGCATCCGCCGTGGATCATACAGTGTGGCCAGCGCCTGGCCCGGCAGCACGGTATCGCCCACGTTCACGTGCTTATCCATCACCAGGCCCGTGAGCGGCGCGCGAATCACGGCATAACCCAGAACGGTGGCGGCTCTTTGACGTACGGCGGCGGCGCGGGCCAGGCCCGCCCGCGCGGAAGCGAGATTGGTATTGGCCTGATCCAGAGCCGCTTGGGTCATATCGCCGGTGGCAAAGAGTTTGGCCGTCCGCCGTTGATTGATTTCCACCTGGTGAAGCTGCGCCCGGGCCATGTTTTCGGCGGCCGCGGCCTGATGAAGCCGATCGCGCAGTTCGGTATTGGCCAGCCGCACCAACACCTGCCCCCGGGTGACGTGACCGCCAGCATATAACGCGCAGAATACCACACGGCCGATGATCCGGGGGGCCAGCACCGCCGGCTGAATTGCCCGTACCGTGCCGACGGCGGTAACGCGAATCGGCAGCCACACATCATGGGCGGTAAACAGCGGACGGTGAATAAGCTTGGCGGTAGGTGGCGGCAGAACTTGGGGTGGAATTTTCGCCCCCAACGCGCCGATCAGCCAAAGCAGCAGTAGAACCACCATCGCCGCCAAAGCGAGAAAAACAACTGCTTTGCGCAGCCACCGCCATAACTTGTTGCCGATCAATCGCCTGCCTGCCATGGGAGAATTCTCCGCGCCGCCGGTCGCAGGGCAAACACCGCCCGCCCCATCCAGTGTCATCATACACCTCCCAATTGCCAGAGTGCGATTGCTGGAGCACCTGTGTAACACGGACTCCGATTCGATGAAACCATTAAATCCTATATCCTTATATGCCGTCAATAGAATTATATCAACTGAAAGCTCCCCATGGTCATGCTGATTCCACAGGCGGGTTTAAGTGTTATGGATTGCGGCGAGGGCCACGGCCAATGCTGAGCAATCCTGCAATTGCTCCCCCAGACCCGCCGGCAGAATGCGGCATGTGGCGCCTCTATCCAACGATTGGTCCGCACAACGCTTACGTATTCGCTCCAGCCACGATTCCCCCAGGTATCTGGCCAGGCTGCCAATCAGAATCAGCTCCAGCCGCAATAGATCGGATAACCACGCGCACACGTCGCCAACGGCATGAGCGTTAAGTTGCAAAACCGCTTGCGCGTCCGTGTCGCCCGCGCCGGCCAGCGCGGCGATCCTGGCCGGCGTCGGAGGTTCCACACCCCATCGCCGAGGCTGCATCCAACCGGCCAGAGCCGAGAGCGACTTGGCTGAGCAGAATGCCTCCGCGCTGCCGCGCACGCCAAAGGCGATCGGACCGTCGTCGCGCAGGCGGACGTGACCGATCTCGGGATTCAGGCCTCCGGCGCCGTGGTAGACCTTTCCACCCAGAATCAGACCCACACCAAAACCGGTACCGCAGGTCAGATAGGCCAGATGATTGGCGCCCCGTCCGGCGCCCCAGCGATGCTCAGCCAGCGCGCAGGCCGCGGCGTCGTGTGCAACCGCGACGGGCAAGTCAAGGGCTTCCCGGAGTCGCTCGCGCAGCGGAATCTGGTTCCAGCCGGGAAGATTGGGCGGCCCCAGGACAACGCCCTGGTCCGCATCCAAGGGTCCCCCGATAGCCACGCCGGCGGCCGTAACGTCAAACCGTCGGCGGAGCTTTTGGGCCTGAGCGAGAAAATCTTCGATCATCGCGTCCGGCCCGCGCTGGGCATCCGACGGCCATTGCGCTCTGGCCGCAATTTGTCCATCCTCTGTTCCGACCACCGCAGCGCACTTGGTTCCACCGACGTCCCAACCGAGATAAAAACGTTCGTTCATGAAAGCAATTCTCCTGCCTGGGGCGGTTTGCCCGCCGAATCCGGTCTGAAAGTTTACCGGAACCCCTGGGAAATACGATTTTCCCGGGAAAGTCCTCCAGAGAATTGCAAACGTATTGCACGCGGCGGCGCGATGGTTTACAACATGCGACGGTTGCGAAACTATCAGCCGACCCACGCGGAGCAACGAAGTGATGAAAGTAGAGAAGCTGGGGTAAGCTGGCCAGCCTGCCGGACGTGAGAATAAGAGCATACCTATTGAGATAGGCTCTAACCTGGAGATAATTATGGCACGCGCGAAAATCAGTATTATCGGCGCCGGCAATGTCGGCGCGACGGCGGCGCATTGGGCGGCCGCCAAGGAACTCGGCGATGTCGTGTTGGTGGATATTCCCCAGCTCGACGGCGTGCCGCAGGGCAAGTCACTGGATTTGTCGCAGGCGGGGCCGATCGAAGGTTTTGACGCGTCGATTATCGGCGCGACCGCTTATGAGCCGACCGTCGGCAGCAACGTGGTGATTATCACCGCGGGACTGGCGCGCAAGCCCGGCATGAGCCGGGACGATCTGCTGATGAAAAACACCGAGATCGTCCAGGCGGTGACGCGGCAGATAGCGAAATTGTCACCGCAGGCGGTGTTGCTGGTGGTCTCCAATCCACTCGACGCCATGGTATACGTGGCGCATAAGGTCAGCGGCTTTCCGGCGCGGCGGGTGATCGGTATGGCCGGGGTGCTGGACACGGCGCGCTACCGGTACTTTATCGCCGCCGAACTGGGCGTGAGCGTGCAGGATGTGCAGGCGCTCTTACTCGGCGGCCATGGCGACGATATGGTCCCGTTGCCCCGTTATACCAGCGTGGGCGGAATCCCGCTGCCGGAATTGATGCCGCTGGAGCGAATCGAAGCGATTGTGAAACGGACACGCGGCGGCGGTGCGGAAATCGTGAACCTGCTCAAAACCGGCTCGGCGTACTATGCGCCCTCGGCGGCGGTGGTGCAGATGGCCGAAGCAATCATCCGCGACAAAAAACGCGTTCTGCCCTGCGCGGCCTATTGCGACAAGGAATATGGCGTAGGCGGTTATTTCGTGGGCGTGCCGGTGAAGATCGGCGGCGGGGGGGTCGAACAGATCATCAAAGTGAAACTTACCGACCGGGAAAAACAACTCTTCGACGCTTCGGTTCAGCACGTTCGCGACCTGATCAAGTCGGTGAAGATATAATGCTCCCTCCGGCGGGCGCTGATGGAAAGGCCTGAATTTCGTTGCACCGGGACTTTTACACTTCCAGCAACAGCCGCGCCGGGTCTTCCAGTGCATCCTTGATGTTCCCCAGGAAAGTGACCGCCTGCTGGCCGTCAATCAGTCGATGGTCGTAGGAAAGAGCCACGTACATCATGGGACGGATGACAATTTGATCGTTGACGACAACCGCGCGTTTCTCGATTTTGTGCAGAGCCAGGATGGCGCTCTGGGGCGGGTTGAGAATGGGTGTGGAGAAAAGCGAGCCGAACACGCCGCCATTGGTGATGGTGATCGTACCGCCACCGAGTTCCTCCAGCGTGATTTTTCCCTCGCGGGCGCGGGTGGCCAGGCGCTTGATTTCCGCTTCAATTTGGGCCATGGATAGTTTATCGGCGTAACGGACCACCGGCACAATCAAGCCTTTTTCGGTGGCTACGGCCACGCCCAGGTGCACGTGGTTTTTGTAGACAATGGCGCGGTCGTGCATCTGGGCGTTGATAATCGGTATGGTTTTCACGGCGGCGCAGAGCGCGCGGGCGAAAAACGACAGAAAGCCCAGGCCGACCTGATAAGTTTTTTCAAATTTTTCCTTGTATTTTTCACGCAGGGCCATGACCGCCGACATATCAATTTCATTGAAGGTGCTCAGGATGGCGGCGCTGTGCTGGGCTTCCACCAGGCGGCGGGCGATGGTTTCGCGCAGCTTGGATATTTCCACCCGCGTTTCCTCGGATGAATCCGCTCCGGCGGCGGCCGCGGGAAGCACGGCGGCGCGCGGCGCCACGGGCGATGGAACGGTGCGCTCCTGCATGAAATCGATCACGTCGCCCTTGGTCAGGCGTCCGCCCGGGCCGGTCGGGGTAATATGGCTGGGGTCCAGTTTGTTTTCCGCGACCAGGCGCTCCACGGCGGGCGCCAGCGGCCGGGCGGTTTGGCTCGCGGGCTTTTCCCGGGCGATCGTGGGGGACGGCGCCGTTTTGGCCGGCGTTGGGGCGGAGGCTCCCGGGGTCGGGGCGGAAGGAACGGCGCCTTTCGCCGCCGGCGGCGTGGCGGGGCTCCCCGCGCCCCGCTCGATGCGGGCGATTACGTCGCCCACGTTAACCGTCTGACCCTTGGCCTTGACAATGTGCAACACGCCGCTGGCGCCGGCGGGCAATTCCACGGCGGCCTTGTCGGTTTCCAGCTCGGCTACCACGTCATCCGGACCTACGGCTTGGCCATCGGCTTTGATCCAGTTGGCGATGCGGGCCTCGGTGACGGATTCTCCCAGGCTGGGAACGGGCAGATCAACAAGTGTAAGTGTGTTGCTCATGATACTCTTTCTTTCAATAACGGCCGTCCAATATTACCCGCCGGGTCCGCGGCGGGAATAATCCGCAGGCTCCGGGATGGCGCCGCGGAAAAATCTCATGCCCAGGCGTCGGGCGCCCCCCCACTGGCGCCCCGGGGTTATTTTCATCCTCAGCGAGGCAAGCGGCGCGTCATGATCATCTCTCTGGAGTCCTCATTTGGCAACGGGAACGCCTTCGGACACTTCCACCTCGCTCGGCGGCGGGGGCTTGAGATCCGGCGCTGTTTCCAACGGCGGTTTGGCCAACTCCGCCGGATTGAGATTCAGCGCCCGGGCGATGATTTCCGCCTGCTCGCGCGTGTGCCGTTCGTAGGAACCGGCGGCCGGGCTGCACGAAGGCTTGCGGCCAATATAGATTAATTTCTGCATACCCGGCCAATAATAGTGCAACTTGGCGCCGATGAACGGATACACGCCGTTGTTGCGCGGTTCTTCCTGGACCCAGACCATTTCCACGCCTTTGGGATAGGCGCCGGCGATCTGCGTAAGCCGCTCCGCATGGAACGGGTAAATCTGCTCCAGGCGCAAAATGGCGATGTCCGTCAGGCGATGCTTGTCGCGCTGGGCGAGAAGTTCGTAATAAATCTTGCCGCTGCATATCAGCACGCGGCGGATGCGCGAACGGTCGATCCGCGGTTCTTCGTCGATGATTTCCTCAAACTGGCCACGGGCGAAAGCATCGAGGCTGGACACGGCGAACTTGCTGCGCAGAAGGCTCTTGGGCGCCATCACGATCAGCGGCTTGCGGAAGCCGCGGAGAATCTGCCGGCGCAGCAAGTGGAAATACTGCGCCGGCGTGGTGGGATTGCATACCTGGATGTTGTCTTCCGCGGCAAGCTGGAGAAACCGTTCCAGGCGGGCGTGGGAATGTTCGGGCCCCGCGCCCTCGTATCCGTGCGGCAGGAGCATCACCAGGCCGTTGCATTTGCCCCACTTGGTTTCCGCACTGACCAGGAACTGGTCGATGATCGGCTGGGACATGTTTACAAAATCGCCGAACTGCGCTTCCCATATCACCAGTGCCAGCGGATCGGCGGAGGCGAAGCCGTATTCAAAACCCACCACCGCCAGTTCCGAGAGCATGGTATTGATGATGGTAAAACGCGATCGACCTTCACAAAACGCGGCCAGGGGCACAAAAGGCCGTCCGGTCTGGGAGTCGTAAAGCACGGCGTTGCGGTGACTGAAAGTTCCGCGGCATACATCCTGGCCGGTCAAGCGGACCCACACGCCTTCATCCAGCAGCGAGCCGAGGGCCAGCATCTCACCCGTACCCCAGTCGATGCCGGCGCCTTGTCGTACGCATTCCAGGCGGCGCTGAAACATCTGGGCTACCTTGGGGTGGAGGTGGAAGCCTTCCGGCGGTCGGCAAACTTTTTCGGCGATATCGATGAGCCTGGCGGCGGGCACGGCGGTGTCGCAGCGCCAGTCGCGAATGTCGCGTGGCACTTTCGTCAGGTCTTTCCACGGACCGTGGGTGGGCGGCGGCTGGTCGGTTGGTTTGAACGTCTGGGCGTATTCGTGGGCTTTTTCCAGCCGTTCGTGCACGTTGCGGGCCATCTGGTCGAGCTGATCCTGGGTGATCTGGCCGGTTTCCAGAAGGCGGCGGGCGTAAATATTCCGCACCGTCTGATGCCCGGCGATTTCCCGGTACATCACAGGCTGGGTAATGGTCGGATCATCCATTTCGTTGTGGCCGTGGCGGCGGTAGCAAACCAGGTCGATGATGGTGTCCGCTTTGAACCGTTGGCGGAATTCCACCGCCAGACGGGCCGCATGCACCACCGCTTCCGGATCGTCGCCGTTGACATGAAAAACCGGCGACTGGATGGCTTTGGCCACATCGCTGGGATAGCGGGTAAAACGGGAGTCAGACGGGTCGGTGGTGAAACCGATCTGATTGTTGACAATAATGTGGATCGTGCCGCCGGTGCGGTACGCTTCGAGTTCCGAGAGATATAGTGTTTCGGCCACAATGCCCTGACCGGTGAAGGCGGCATCGCCGTGGATTAATACGGGAACCACGCGCTGCCGTTCCGCGTCGCCTTTGCGGTTCTGCTTGGCCCGTACGATTCCTTCCACCACCGGGTCCACAACTTCCAGGTGGCTCGGATTGGCGGTAAGCGACAGGTGCACCGCTTTGCCCTGGGCGGTCAGGTGATCGCAGGCGTAACCAAGGTGATATTTCACATCGCCGTCGCCGCCGAATTTTTGCGGCCGATCGAGCACTTCGGCCAGGATCATTTCGTAGGGTTTTTCCAGAATATGGGCCAGTACGTTAAGCCGGCCGCGGTGCGCCATGCCCAGCACCATTTCGTCCAAGCCGTGCCGTGCGCCGTGTTCGATCAGTTCGTCCAGCAGAAGGATGAGCGTTTCCGCCCCTTCGATGGAGAAACGCTTGACGGTCGGATGGCGTCGCTGAAGAAATTGTTCAAAATCCTCCGCGGCGATTAACCGCGACATGAGAAAGCGGCGCTGTTCGGTGTTTAATTCGGGCTTGTTGAGTGCCGGTTCCATCCGCTCCTGGAGAAACGCCCGTTGCGCCGGGTCGCGGATGTCCATATATTCCACGGCAAACGTGCCGCTGTACGTGGTTCGCAGCATCGCAATAAGCTGGCGCAGCGGCATCACCGCCGCACGGCCGAAACTGCCGGAATTGACCATGCGGTCCAGGTCATTTTCGCTCAACCCGAATTCGGCGAGTTCCAGCAGAGGATGCTCCGCCTGGTTGTGCCCCAGGGGATCGAGGTCGGCGATCAAGTGGCCCAGTTCGCGATAGCTGTGGATCAGGTCGGCGATTTGCAGATCCGGTTCGCCCGCCGACGTTACGCGCGGTTGGTCCGCCGCCATTGCGGTGCGCCGGGCGCCGACCGCCTGACCGTCGGCGGCCAGATCAAAACCGCGGAAGAACCACTGCCACTGTGGATCGACCGATCGGGGATTCTTTTTCCATCGCTCGTAAAGGTCCTGGATAAAATCAGCACTGAGCGTATTAACGGAATCAATCATTGGCTCCATTGGGTCTGTGGTATCCACGTCCAATCTCCGGGTTGATGGGTCGGTATCGCGGCCCTTTTCATGTTCTTGTACCTAAGCATAGCCGATCCAGGTAGGTAAAGTCACCTTCTGAATAGCGTCCGCATTTTCGCGTACACGTAAATAGCCATCGTCCCCTCTTCTATAATCTTAATACCGCGCCGGTTTGGGTTGGAGTTGAGACCCCTTTGGAATAAAATGCCGCCGGACCAAACCAAACCGTATATATTATATTGGAGAAATACACCAATGAGATTATCGGAATCATCCCCCGGCGCATATTGACATGACTGGCGTAGCGTCCTAGTCTACAATACATATTAGAAAAAAAGGAGATTCCATGTCCAAACTTTATTCCGACATCACCAAAACAATGGGCAACACTCCCCTCGTGAAAATCAACCGGCTGATACCGCCCGGGCAGGCCACGGTCTACGCCAAATGCGAGTTTTTCAATCCACTCGGCAGCGTGAAAGACCGTATCGGCGTGGCGATGATTGAAGCCGCCGAGCGCGAAGGACAAATCAACAAGAACACGCACATCATGGAAGCCACCAGCGGCAACACCGGTATTGCCCTGGCGTATGTATGCGCGGCCAAAGGTTACAAACTGACCCTGTACATGCCGGAGAGCATGTCGCTGGAGCGGCGTAAATTGCTGCGAATTTTAGGCGCGGACCTGGTGCTAACCCCGGCTGCGGAGGGTATGCCGGGCGCCATCCGTCGCTGCAACGAAGCGGCGACGATGGACAAAAATGCGCTCGTCGCCAAACAGTTCGACAATCCCGCCAATGTGGAAATTCACAGGACCACCACGGCCGAGGAAATCTGGAATGACACCGACGGAAAAGTGGATTGTCTCGTCGCCGCAGTGGGTACCGGAGGCACCATCAGCGGAGTGGCCGGCGTGATCAAGAAACGCAATCCCAATTTCAAGGCGATTGCCGTTGAGCCGAGCGGTTCGCCCGTCATCACGCAATGCAAGGCGAATCAGCCGCTCAAGCCGGGGCCGCACAAAATCCAGGGGGCGGGAGCGGGATTTATCCCGAAGAATCTTTACGTAAACCTGGTGGACGAAGTGATCCAGGTTAGCAACGAGGATGCGTTTGAATGGGCCAAAAGGCTGGCGAAGAAAGAGGGAATTCTCGCGGGCATCAGTTCCGGGGCCAACATGTGGGCGGCGGCGCAAGTGGCGGCACGCCCGGAAATGAAGGGGAAAATCATCGTGACCGTCATGGCCTCGACGGGCGAACGCTACATCAGCACCGCCATGTTTGAAGGACTTGACGTCTGATCGGCGCTAAACGGGAGTCGGGCATTCCATCCAAGAGAAGATCATGACCATGGCGGGGCCGACAGGATAAACACGAAACCGATGCACCAAAACCCAAGAACGCGGGAAAGCAGCGCCGTAGCCTTAGTTATCTGGATAGGTTAATATTCGGAGGCGACTGATGGCGGTTAAAATCATCTATCACGGCCATGCGTGTCTGGAGATACATTCCGGCGGGCAGCGCGTGCAACTTGATCCCTTTTACGATCAGAATCCGTTGGCGGATGTGAAATCAGACCAGGTAAATCCACAATACATTCTTCTGAGCCACGCGCATTTTGACCACGTGGACGACACGGTGCGGATCGCCAAACGGACCGGTGCCACCATCGCCGCCAATTTTGAAATCAGCCAGTATTATTCCAGGCAGGGTCTGAAAACCGCGGGGATGAACATCGGCGGAGGAATGAATTTTCCTTTCGGGCGGGCCGCGCTCACTTTTGCCATTCATACCAGTACGTTTCAGGACGGAACGCCCGGTGGTGTGCCGGGGGGCTGGATGGTGCAGATCGGCGAACGGAACATCTATTTCGCCGGCGACACGGCTCTGTTCGGCGACATGGCTTTAATCGGTCGGTTATGGAAAATTGATCTGGCCTGCCTGCCCATCGGCGATTGCTTCACCATGGGGCCGGACCATGCCCTGCTGGCCGCGGAAATGCTCCAGGCCCGCTGTGTGTTGCCGATCCATTACAACACTTTCCCGCCGATCAGGCAGGATGCCGCGGCGTTTGGCCGGTCTTTGCGGCAGAAGGACATCAAGCCGGCGATCCTCCAGCCGGGCGAAAGCTTCGATCTACTCTAAAAAAAACGGGGCCGCCCACTGCAACGCACAACAGGCGGCCCAGATTATGGGAGGAAACTACGACTACCGTTATATCTATCGACCATAGTCGGCCAAAGGTTGAATTTTTGTAATTGTTATACAATGCCTCGCATGTCGCGCAAGACGAAATCAACCGCCGCCGGGACCCGCCCCATGGTTTATCTTGTCGGCGGCGGCGCCGGCGATCCCGGTTTGCTCACGCAAGCCGGCGCGGCGGTTCTTAAGCGGGCGGCGGTTGTGGTTTATGACGCCCTGGTCAATCCCGCCCTGCTGGATTTGTGTCCACCGGACACCGAGAAGATATACGCCGGAAAATCAGCCGCGCGGCACACGCTGGACCAGGACCGGATCAACGCTCTGCTGGTGCAAAAGGCCCGGCAAACAGCCGGTGACATTGCTCGAACGGAACGCGTGGTGGTCCGGCTCAAGGGCGGCGATCCTTACGTGTTCGGGCGCGGGGGTGAAGAGGCCCAATACCTGCGGACGCAGGGCATTCATTTTGCCGTTATTCCCGGAATTACGGCGGGAATTGCCGGACCCGCGTATGCCGGTATCCCCGTCACCCACCGCGATTTTACCCGCACGGTGACTTTTATCACCGGCCATCGGAAGCAGGCCGCGTACGATCATGAAGAGATCCCGGATTCCGGCTTAAACTATGAATCCCTGGCGGCCCTTGGCGGAACACTGGTGTTTTACATGGGCGTCCAGGCCCTGCCGGAAATCACCCGCCGGCTCCATGCCGCGGGTATGGCTGCGGATATGCCGGCGGCGGTGATTCAGTGGGCCACTTACCCCCGCCAGCGGACGATTGTCAGCACGCTGGCCGGTCTTGCCGAGGCGGCCCGAAAAGCCGGAATCCAGGCCCCGGCGATTACCATCATCGGGCAGGTTGTGAATCTGCGGGCAGAACTCAACTGGTTTGAAAGCCGCCCGCTCTTCGGTAAAACCGTGCTGGTAACGCGTACCCGCCCGCAAGCCGGGCGGTTATCGACGCGGCTTGCGGACTTGGGCGCCAACGTCATTGAATCGCCCGTCATAGAACTGGCCCCCGCAGCCGACGAATTCGCCATCGATCAGGCGCTGGCGCAACTGAACCGATATGACTGCGTAGTCTTCTCCAGTCCCAATGGCGTGGAAGCCGCATGGCGGCGCATGGGAGAGCTTCACTTGGATGCGCGGGCTTTCCCCCGCCGCGTAGCAGCCATCGGACCAGCCACCGCCGAGGTATTGCGCACCGTCGGCATCACGGCGGACTTGGTACCCGAAGAATTCATAGGCGAAAAACTTGCTGCTGAATTGATTGAGCGGTTGGGAGACAAAGGTGACCTGAAGGGACAACAATTCCTCCTGCTTCGCGCCGATATCGCCCGCGGAGAGTTGCGGCGGGAATTGATCCGTGCCGGCGCCGTGGTGGAAGATATGGCGATTTACCAAACCGTCGCGCCTAAAACGCTCTGCGCCGAGGCGATTGAGGCGCTCCGGAACGGCATGGTCGACTGGATTACCTTCACCAGCGCTTCGACGGCAACTAATCTGCACGCCCTGCTCCCGCCGGAACTAAGGGACCGGGTCGCACGCACCAACCGGCTTTCGATCGGCCCGATCACTTCGGCGGCGCTACGCCGGCTCGGCTGGCCGCCCACGGCGGAAGCGGCACGGCATGACATTCCCGGCATGATTCAGGCGCTAACGGTTCAGGCAGGATCGCCTACGCCACCACCGCCTGCATGAACGCTTGCAAGCGAACCGGATCCTTTTTCCCCGGCTGGGATGGTATTTCGACGCCGCTGGATACATCCACCGCCCAAGGGCGGGCAATGCGAATGGCTTCCCCGACATTATCAGGATTCAACCCTCCGCCCAGCACCAGCGGCGGTAGTTGGTCCAGGATGCCCGCGGCACGGGCTTCGGCGATCCAATTCCAATCAAACGCCATACCGGCGCCACCCTGTTTTTCCGGAGAAAAAGCGTCTAGCACAATTGCCGCGGGCGGAAAATTCCACTGCCGCACGTGGATTGCCAGGTTCATCACATCCGCTTTGGCAGCCACGCGCACCACCGGCCAAAGTCCGGTGGCGGCGATGATGCCGTCGCTAAACCCGATCTCGTCCCAAGAGCCGTAAAGCTGAAAATAGCGAATCGTCAGACGCTCGCGGAGCGTATAAAAATCATCGCCGCGCTGTTCGGGATCCATGTTGATCAAGGCCACCGTACCAACCAGCGGCGGCAGAACCCGGAGAATTGCGTCGGCGGTTTTGATGTCGATTTTACGCGGACCGCCGACGAAATTCAGACCGATCGCATCGGCGCCGGCCGCGGCGGCGAGCACGGCGTCCTGGGGACGGGTGATACCGCAGATTTTCACACGCGTGCGTTCCATGGGCGATATTGTAACTCCATTGGCCGGCGGCGGGGCGCTGCCTCCCCCGCGCCACTTATCCGAGGTCGGGAACTGGTCTGGCCAAAGAGACGAGGATAGAATCCCGATATGAATGTTGCGAATCTTCCGGTACGGCGCGCGGTTCGATCGGCGGGAATATTTCTGGGGCTGGCGCTGTTTTCAGCCGTTGGCGGTTGCGTGGAACGGTCCATCACCGTGGTGACCGATCCTCCCGGCTCACTGGTGTATTTGAACGATGTGGAAAAGGGCCGTTCTCCCTGCACGATTGATTTCAAATGGTACGGCACGTATGGCGTGCGCCTGCGGGGTCGAAAGAACATCGGAACACTGCAGAAGCCCAAGTACGACTACTATTACCTGCATACCCATCGCACCACGGTCCGGCCCTGGTTCGAGTGGTACGGCATGGATCTGGTCGCGAGCCTTCTACCGATACAATTCCGGGACCACGAGATTTGGGCTTTCACCGTACCGCCGGTTCCGCGGGAAAACAGCGACCAGCTGATCCAGAATGCCCGGCGGCTTAAAGCACAGCTTCCGAAAAGTGGCGGCGAATAAGAATCCATCTCCCAAGAGAGCACGAGGACGTCGCTTCGCGGCGGGGTTTATTTGGCTTTCTGAGCATCATGCGGGATAAACAATTTCCGGAGGATATGATCGCTGTTGAGCTCTTCGCCGCTCAGCGCCATCGCCAGCAATTCGCCGCCAAGCACATCCGGGGCAATGATCAGATCCGGCCCGACGCGATGCACACGCGGGAAATTCTTGCTGTTTTTCACCGCGGCCACGGTGCGGGCCTTGCCTCCCAATTCCTTGGCCGCCATCACGATAAAGGCGTTTTCACTATCATCGGCACGAAGCGCCAGGATGGCCAACGCCCGTTCGCCGCCGGCCTGGCGCAGCACTTCGATATCCGAAGCATCGCCAACGATCCAATCACCGTCTTGCATCCACAGATTTTCCGGCTTGGTCGAAACAATCACCGCCACCGGCAGATGCCTGGCCTTAAGTTCCCGATAGGTGTTGTGCGCCAGCGCGTTGTCCCCGATGATAATGTAATGATCCTGCTTCATACGTTTTTTTTCTCCGGCCAGGAGGCGTTGCATACGATTATTCACCAGCGGCACAATAATAGCCGAGATGGAAGTTGCAAATACGGTGATGCCCAGAATAATAACGGATATCACAAAAAAGCGGGCGTCATCGCTCTTGGGAACAATGTCTCCATAGCCGACGGTGGATAACGTGACCACGGAAAAATACAGAGCGGTTGCCAGGGTATTGATGTGCGGCGAAAAATCCTGGCCCAGCACATAAGAACCGAAAACTGAATACCCCAGCAGCAGAAGCACGCTGACCACGGAGAAAAGGGTGCCCGCGGCCAGACTGGAACGCGAAAACGAACGGTGAAATACCAACAGCACAATCAGCAGCAACGCGTTGAAAACGGTGAGCGTCCCCCACCGCAAATTGCTTTGATGCAGAATCAAAGCCAGTGTCGCCGCGGATAACAGCAAAGCGACCGCCCAGGCGAATCGCGAGCGAAACGCCAATCCCAAAGACATCACCAGAATAACCGCGCCCGCCGCAGCTTGTGGAATACCAGCCAGGCCGCGCAATTTCAGTACCTGCCCGATAGGCAACATGGGCTTGAAATGCACAAGGGCGGGAAACCCCGGCGCGCCCCGCATGATGCCGTCCAGTAGATTGGCAAGCCCCAAAAGACCAACCGCAACCGCCACCACAACGTGCGGAAACCAGCTATCCCAATACACTCTGTGCCGCGTTTGCCGGGCCCATTGCCGCCACCGCCGGTGAAAAGAAAACGGCAGGCTTGAGAATACGCGCGGCATTTAGAACCTTTCCGAAGGAGCTTAAATTTCAGAAAACATCGTATTTTAAACCGCCGGATATCGCCACGTACCCCCCGGCGGGGATGACGCCGGACCAATCCCGCCAGCCGTTGCGGATGGCTCACAGAGCACTAGCGAGCATGTGGCGAAGCGCCGACGCCATACGATGTTTGAACCCCCCGACCGTCCATGCGATAGTAGAAGGAATGAAGAATCGTCCGGCTATGATCCCCGCACGACTCCGGCGGTCATATTTCATATATTGTATAATGGAAGCAAGCCTATGGATATGAAAAGAATCCATACGAGCCGGGCCGCCTCCCACCAGGCCGGCGGTTCGGTCCCTTCCGCCGCCTGGCCGAAGGCGGGTTTCGCGCTGCGCCTTCTTGACGAATTGGTTTACTGGGGCGCGGGTGTAAGTATCCTGACCGGACAGAGCTGGCGTTGGATCGATCTGCGTTTCGCCGGCGGGTCGATGCAGACTTTCCTGCCGGGATTGTGGCTGGCGTCGCTGATGGCGCTGGCGGTGGCGCGGCGCGTGGATTTTCCCCGGCGCGGGCCGATCACGCCGGAGCGGCTGCGGCGGCGATTGCGATGGAACCGCCTGCTGCTGCTGCCGTCATGGTTGATCATGCTGGTATTGTTTCTGAACACGGTTACCTATTACGAAATATGGAACCAACGGGACGGCGACCTGGCGTTCTTCATACCGATGTGTTTACCGGTGCTGCTGGTTCTGGCGGCATGGATGGGCCAATGGCCGGGGCGAATACTCGCGGCGAAGCCGGAATCGCTGCTGCCGCCGCCGGTCAAGTACTGCCGGTTGATACCACCACACGCCTGGTATGATCAGGCGGCGGAGGGATGCGTCATCCTGCTGATGGTGTGGATATTTGGCTTTGCCTTCCGGTCCAACCCGCCGCCGAAGAACATGCGGGCCGACCTGGCGGTGGTTTTCGGTAACGCCGTGCTGCCGCACGACGTTTGCGGGCGAACCATGGAGAATCGCACGCTGGCGGCCATTGGGCTCTATGAACGCCGGCGGGTGCGCTACCTGATGCTCAGTGGAAGAGCGCCCCATGGCGCCGGCGATCCGCGGCAAAATGAAACCCTGGCGATGTACAACCTGTGCCGGGCCGCGGGAGTTCCAGCCCGGAATCTGATCAAGGATTTTCACGGCGATAATACCCGCACCAGCGTGTACGACGCCGTGAACCTGATGCGCCGGCGCCGCTGGAAAACGGTGGTGGCGGTGAGTTCGGACTATCACCTTCCGCGAATACGGCTGGCGTTCGCCCAACTCGGCGTGCGCGCCTGGACGGCGCCGAGCGTTTCCCGCCAATGGCGCCAGACCAATCCCTACGCGCTGTTGCGGGAACTGGTGGCGTATCCGGTATACCTGCTGGATCCTGATTATCATGATCCGGAGTTAAAAAAATGATCCCGGGCCTGGTCCGCCTCCCGAGCGCCGGCGGAAAGCGAAGAAACACGCACGACATATATATAAAACTACTATTATGTGACATTATATAAATTACATCCGCGTGCGCCAAGTCAAAGCGTCGGAGAGAATGGCTTTGTTGGAGTGTTCGATCTGCGCCCCCGCGGGCAGACCGCGCGCCAGGCGCGTGACGGTAACGCCGGTTTCCCGCAGCCGGCTTTGCAGGTACAGCGCGGTGCCGTCGCCTTCCATGGTGGGGTTGGTCGCCAGGATGACTTCCCGCGCCGCCGGTTCGCCCCTTTCATCGCGCCGCCGCAGCCGCTCCAGCAGGGCGTCGACCGTGAGATTTTCCGGCCCGATTCCCTCCAGTGGCGCCAGGCGACCCAGTAGAACGTGATATACGCCGTGGTATGCGCCCGTCGCTTCGATCTGGAAAAGATCCTTGGACTGCTCCACCACGCAAATCACGCCATGATCGCGCGTGGCATCGGCGCAAATTTCACAGGGATCGTTCTCCGTCAGATGGAAGCATATTTGGCAGTGACGCACCCGCTCCTTAACGGCTCGGATGGCGTCCGCCAGAGCCAGAGCTTCTTCCGGGCTGCTCTTGAGAATGTGAAACACCATTCGTTCGGCCGAGCGGGCGCCAACTCCCGGCAGGCGTCCGAACAGTTCCATGAGCCGCCGTACCAGAGTACTGTAACCCGCCTTGGAGTCGCCCATAAACCGAGCTTTCTTCACATTTGCCGGAACAACGGCCGCGGGTGTTCACGGTTTTTTCGACCGCCTGGGAAAGACGGGCGATCGCGCCGTTCCGCGGCCTATCAGGATTCACCCGGCGGATCAGCAGCCGGACTTTCGACATCCACCACCTGGGCGCCGAATTGATCGATCAACCTCCGCACGGTGGGAATGGCCTGGGCGCGGCGAATCAATTCCGGCGGCGCCACCCGGCGCGCCACGGGAACAGGAGCCGCGGTGTTTGGCGGCGATTCCATTTCCGCCGGGCGGCCTTGCTCGCCAGGCGCCGGAATGATCCGCAGGCGAATCGGTCGGCCCACAACAGCCCCCAATGCCGCCTCCAGTGATTGCCGATATTTCTCGCCGGCGCCCATGTTTACCAGCCGAGCCGGCACTGCGAGCTGAGCTGTCCCGGCGGCGGCATCCAGATGGCTCAACCGGGCACGCCCGCCGAGCATCTTTACAATGACGGCACCTTTGTTTTCCAGTAAATGTTTCTCCACCTTTTCCCAAAGCGTTTCCAAATGGCCGCCGGGGGCTTGTACCTCAACCGACTCGTGAAGCGGCGTCGGCGGCTCTTCGCGGGACGGTTGGTAAACCGGGGGCGGCGCCACTGCGCTGGAAAACGCCGGGGCGGGCGTGGCGGGGATTGCTTTCGGCCGGGCCATCACGGATTCATTTTTTTTTTGCGGGGCGATCGGTTCGCCCGCCGGTGGAATATTTTCCAATGTTTCCCGCAGCGAGGTGAACTGTGGCGAGAGGGCCAGGCGAACAATCAGGGCGTCGAAAAGCGGACGCTGCATGGTGCTGCCGCGCAGGGAGCGCAGCGTCTGATCACCCAGGGCGATGTGATGCACCAGCGTGGGCGGGTCAAAGTGCGGGGCCAGTTTCGAGAGCATCCCGCGCCATTCCGCCGGCACGTCCAGCAGATCGGTCTTGTCGCCGCACACGCGGAGAATCATCAGATTGCGAAAGAATTCCATCAACTCCGCCAACGCCTGTTCGGGAGCCATGCCCTCGGCGAGCATGGCGTGTATCAGCCGCAGAGCCAGGGCCGCGTCGCCATCGGCCATGGCCCCCACCAGGCCGGCCAGAGCCGCCACGGATGGCTTACCGAGCAATTCATCCAGCAACGTTTCGGTGATGTGCCCCGCCCCCAGTGACAGGACGCGATCCAGCAGCGAAAGCGCGTCGCGCATCGATCCGAAAGCCAGCAGAGCGATACGATGCAGGGCCGCCGGTTCGGCCCGGACCTTTTCTTGTTCGCAAATTTTTCCCAAATGCCCGGCGATGCGGACCGTGGGGATGCTCTTAAAGTCATACCGCTGGCAACGGCTCAGAATCGTCGGCGGAACCTTGTGAACGTCGGTGGTGGCGAAGATGAACTTTACATGGGCCGGGGGTTCCTCCAGTGTCTTGAGCAGGGCATTGAACGCCGGCGTTGAGAGCATGTGAACTTCGTCGATGATGTAAATTTTATAGGGCGAACGGCTCGGCATGACGCCCGCGTTCTGGCGCAGGTCGCGTATCTGCTCTACGCCGTTATTCGAGGCTCCATCAATTTCAATGACATCGATATCCTCGCCGCGACCGATGGCCAGACAGGTCGAACAAGTACAGCAAGGCTCTCCCGCGCTGGTTTTAGGACAGTTGATCGCCTTGGCCAGAATGCGGGCCGAGGACGTTTTTCCCACCCCCCGCGTGCCGGTAAAGAGAAAGGCATGGGCCAGCCGCTTCCCCGCCACGGCGTTTTTGAGCGTCTGGGCGATAGCTTCCTGACCGATCAATTCGTCGAAATTCAGCGACCGGTAGCGCCGCGCCAGCACTGTGTATCCATCGGACATGCGAACACTATAACTTTGAGTCCGTCCCGCGGCCAGAGCCGCGCCGTGATCGATGGCGGGGCGTTATGCAGACAACGCCGGCGGCGTTTCCCATTTCGGGCGCGTCTTCCACCGCCGGTGAATCCATAGATATTGCGACGGATCTTCGCGAACGAACGTTTCAATCGCCCGCGTATAGCGCTCGGTGATATACCGCAACTCGTCCGGTTGCCCGTCCCAATCTTCCGGCTGGATGATGTCCGTCACGCCCAGGTCGAATTCAAAACGGTCGCCGCGCCGCCGGGCGTAGCCGATTATCACCGGCACACGGTATTGAATCGCCAACAACCCGATGCTTTTGTAGGTGCTGGCCAATCGGCCGAAAAACGGTACGAACAGGCCCTTGGGTCCCGCGTTCTGATCGGCGATGAATCCGAGAATTCCCTTGTTCTGGAGCACTTCCTGCGCGGTGGTGGTGACGCCCCGCTTGGACAAAATGATCTGTCCCCGCTTTTCCCGCACTCCCAGAAGCCAGGAATCGATGTGGGGATTGTCGATCGGTCGGGCGATGCTGTAGGTGCGAAATCCCAGCGTCGCGAGCGTAAAGCCCAGAATCTCCCAATTGCCGTAATGGCCGGTGAGCACAATGGCCCCGCCTCCCCGCAGGGCGACGTTCAGGGCTGCTCGCATGTTATTCAGATGCACGTATCGGTGCCACGTTTCCACGTTGATAATGCGCGTGGTGAAAAGCACATCCATCGCCAGTTCACAGAAGTGCTCGATGGATTGCCGTCCGATCCTTTCGATCTGGTCGCGCGGCAGTTCGGGAAAGCTCCGGCTGAGATTTTCGATCGCTCTGGCCCGGTGTTTGCCGTCCAGAGTCCAAAGCAGCGAACCAAACGTCCGCGCGGTGCGCAAGTTGGCGTTAACCGGAAAAATGCCGAGCATCATCGCGGCCCAGCGGGCCGCCAGATAAGTCGTCAAATCCAGGGTGGGCGACTGCTTTTTCATGGGTTCCCAACTGCGCCCGGCAGGACTCGAACCTGCAACCCCGTGGTTCGAAGCCACGTGCTCTATCCAATTGCGCTACGGGCGCTTCGCGAACATCCTAGACGTCCGCCACCCGCTTAGCCAGTTTATATCCCGCGGCTCTAAAAATCACACCATACACCATACATCTTGGATTGACGGGCGCCTCCACCCGGCGCACAATGAAATGGAAAACCATTATTCGTGGCGGCATGTTCCATCGCAGGCGTCGGCGATCTGATGATAGATGATCTGGTCAAGCTCACGGAACGCCTAGGGCAAGGAAGTTATCTTATCATATTTGTCGTCGTGGCGCTGGAATGCCAGGCTTTTCTCGGACTATTCATGCCCGGCGAAACGTTGGTGCTGGCCAGCGGCTTCCTTGCGGGTCAGGGGCTGTTCGATCTCAAGGCGCTGATCATCACCGTTGCTGCGGGGGCAATCGTCGGCGACAGCATCGGCTACGAATTAGGCCGGCGGGTCGGGACCGCCTGGCTGTTGCGGCATGGACGCTGGGCGGGGCTGAATGAAGAGAAGCTCCAGCGCGTCCAGGGATTTCTGGCGAGCCACGGCGGGAAAAGTGTTTTCGCCAGCCACTTTCTCCATCTGCTGCGCTCTCTTATGCCATTTATGGCCGGTTCGTCGCAGATGCGCTATTTGCGTTTTTTATTTTACAACACCATGGGCTGTATTCTCTGGGCCGCCACCTTTGTGCTGGTGGGTTACGGCCTGGGCGAAAGCTGGAAAGTGGCGGAACATTGGATTGGCCGCGCCAGCGCGATTACCGGCGGCGCGCTGGCTCTGGTCATCGGGCTGGCCTGGCTTGGACGGTGGGTGAGTCGGCATGAAGCGGAAATCAGAGGCGGCTGGCAGGCTCTTCTTCAACGTCCGCGCCTGGCGGATTTTCGACGCCGGTTTGCCCGGCCAATTCAGTTTCTGGCGGCACGTTTTACACCGCAGGAATATATCGCTCTTCATCTGACTCTCGGATTCGCATTTCTCGTTCTTGCTTCCTGGATTTTTGGAGAAATTGTCAACAATATTCTCAAGGGAGAGCCATTGACCAAAATCGACCGGGGCGTGAGCCTGTGGCTCCGAGCGCACGCCACCATCCCAACAGATGCGGTGGCGCGGATGATCAGTTGCTTTGGATCCCTGGTCGTCATTGGTCCGGCCATCTTGGTTTTTACTCTGTTGCTGCTCTGGCGAAAGGAATGGTATCGGCTGGTTGCCGTGGCTTTGACGGTCCCGGGCGGGTTAGTGGCGAACCTGCTTTTCAAAAGTGCTTTCCAACACCGGCAACCCGATTTCGTCCAAGCGGTTCAGGCGCTCAGCAGCTTTAGTATTCCATGCGGCCACGCCTCGGCGGCGACTTTGTTTTATGGCTTGCTGGCGTTTTTCGCCGCAGGCAAGTTCAAGGCCTGGCGTTGGCGCGTTTTGGCAATCTTACTATCCGTGACGTTGATTTTACTCGTTGGATTGGCTCGTGTGGCGCTGGGAGTTCATTACCTGAGCGACGTGCTCGGCGCTTACACGGGTGGCTTGGCTTGGCTGACACTTTGTTTTACGGCTCTGGAAAAGTTCCGCCGCGACCGGTTGGTAACCGTTCACGGCCTTTCGGCCAAGCAGACTCCCGGCGAACTTGACTAGCCCCTCCCTATATTATGCCGTTTCAGATAGATATTGTACGATCCATATTATAGTCGGACTGGAGCATACGCCAATGTCAACCAATCAGCGGCGCGGAAAGTGGAAAGTTTCCCTGGTGGTGCTGGCGCTGTTTATCCTGGGGCTGACCATGGCGAACCTCTCCTTTTGGCGATCCGTGTTGCGTTCGACGGTGGGTTGGAAATCACCGGTGGACCGCATGGGCTGGCTGACGGATTTTCAGACCGCCGCGCGGCGAGCGAAAAATCAGAAGCGGCGG
This sequence comes from Planctomycetota bacterium, assembly GCA_021831565.1. Classification (GTDB taxonomy): domain Bacteria; phylum Planctomycetota; class Phycisphaerae; order WQYP01; family WQYP01; genus JAKBMM01. Next base: position 17,799 of record JAKBMM010000006.1, on the reverse strand, counting down.
ATTCTGATCGATTTTTACGCCGCATGGTGTACGCCGTGCCGCCGGATGGAGCGCGACGTTTGGTCGGACCAAAAGGTGGACCGCGCGGTGCATCGGCGTTTCATACCGCTGCGCGCCGATGTTGATACACCCGCCGGAAAACGGCTGGTGCGGCGGTATAAAGTCCTGGCTCTGCCCACCATACTGATCGTCAGTGCAACGGGGGCGCTGCGCCGGGTCGCCTGGACCATGAACCGGCGGCAAACATTGAGATTCATACGCGCTGCCGGAGCGGGAAAATGACATTGCCGAACGGGCTTTTTCCACCGCGCGCCGGGGGCGGTGCGTGCGTGAGAAGATAGCGATCTCGATATCATCTCCCGCAAGCTCTAAACTGGCGGCATGAATACGGCGGACACCATCGCGGCAATCAGTTCACCACCGGGAAGGGGATGGCGTGGAATTGTGCGCATTTCCGGGCCGGAGACTTGGCTGCTGGCCCAAAAAATATTGCGCGCCGATTTTGAACCGATATCGCACCACTGGCGCGATATATTACTTCCCCACCCACCGGTACCGGCGGGCCTGATTTTCTTTCGTGCGCCGCGCAGCTTCACCGGCCAGGACATGCTCGAACTCCATCTGCCGGGATCGCCGCCGTTGCTCAATATGGTTCTGCAGACCCTGCTCGCGGCCGGCGCCCGGCAGGCGCAAGCGGGTGAATTTTCGGCCCGGGCATTTCTCAATGGGAAATGCGATCTGACCGAGGCGGAAGGAATTGCCGCCACCATTGCGGCGCGGAATGCCCGCCAGTTGCGCGCCGCAGCCGGCCTGCGGGAAGGGGCGCTGCATCGGTGGACGAAGCGGCAGAGCGAGAGCTTGGCCGATTTACTGGCTTTAGTGGAAGCGGGAATTGATTTCAGCGATGAGCCGGAAATATCGCTTATTGGGTCCGAAGATTTATGCCGGCGGATTTCGGACATGCTCCGGGACATCGCAGAACTTCGCGATCATGCCCTGCGCTGGGAATCGCTTGATACGCTGCCGACGGTGGTGCTGCTGGGCCGGCCCAATGTGGGGAAAAGTTCGTTGCTCAACGCCCTGAGCGGTCAGGAGAGGGCGATTGTTTCCCCCCAAGCCGGCGCCACCCGCGATTCTCTGGCGGTGACCGCGCCTACACCCGATGGTCCGGTTCGCTTGCTGGATGCGGCGGGTGTGGAGGCTCAGGGCCGGGAGCTGACGCTTCGGATGAATCAAGCGCGACGACACGCCCTGCTGGCGGCGGACGGGGTGCTGCTGGTTATCGACGAACGGGACGCGCCTGATTCGGTGCAGCGGCTCCTGGAGGAAGTCTCCGATAGCAGCGCGTGGAAAATACTGGTCCGAAACAAAATGGATATTCCGGGTGGACTTGGCGCTGCGCCGCGGGAGACCGGGCTGGAGTTCGTGGCGGTTTCGGCGCGTACCGGCGAAAATTTGGCCGACTTGTTACGCCTGATCGGCCGCCGGTGCAAAGAAGAATCTTCCCTGGCCGAGGAGTCTTTGACTCTCAATGCGCGACATCGACACTCGCTGGAGCAGGCCGCCGCGGCGTTGCGGCGCGGCTTCGCTATGACGCGCAACGCCGGCGCGGAGCGTTTCCCGGAACTGGTGGCCGGAGATCTCCGCGCGGCGTTGGACGCTCTGGGCTCTATTTCCGGAACCATCACCGCCGACGACGTGCTGGGGCGAATCTTCGGCAGTTTCTGTATTGGAAAATAACCCGCCCAATTCCATCGATTGACGCATGGATGGAATGTTAAGACGGCATGAGCCTGGCGCTGGCAATGCGCGTGCTTTGCTCCCAATCGCCGGAATTATCAAACACTTAGCAATGTCCTCATAAATTCTCAACTCCGCCGGTAAATAATCAACCGCGTTGCATGGCGATGACGCCAACGTGTTGCGTAACGTTTTTACCTGCTTTTAAGGAGAATCATCATGCGGAACCTCGCTGAAAAATTGGCGATGAGATGGGCACGACAAGCTGTTCTGGCCGCCGCCTTCGCGGTGACGAGCGGCGCCGGCGCGGCCTGGGGCGCCGGCGTCGCCACGACGACAAGCACGCTCCCCGGCGGCAAGGTGAGCAACGCCCAATTGCAGAAGGAGATTCGGGCCCTTAAGGCCCAAGTCTCCGCTTTGCAGGCCCGGAGCGATCGTAAATGGATGAGCCAGCAGGAGGCCCGGCAGGTTCGCCAGATCGCGCGCGAAGTGCTCGCGAACGCCAAAGCCCACTCGCATTACCTTAGCTCGCAGCTTCAGGCCGGCTACGACAACGGTTTTTTCATCCGCACGCCGAACAAGGCTTTCCAGCTTCTTATCAACGGGTACCTTCAGTTCCGGTACACCTACGCTCATGATCAAGCGGGCAACAATCAGAACGTGAGTTCCACAACGGGTCTGCCGACGGGCGCCGCCATCAACCCGATCGACGTGAACGGTTTTGACGCGCGCCGCGCCCGCTTGATTCTCACCGGCAATGCCTTTACACATATCATTTATTCAATATCTGGAGATTTCGCGGGCGGCCCGGACGGTTCCTTTCAGATTCTGGATACCTGGGCGGGCTATAAATTCAGCAACGCCTTGATGATACGCGCCGGTTCCATGCTGGTGCCCTTCACGCACGTCGAGTATTACTCCTCCGGCACGGAGTTCCCGGAATTCGCGGCCGCCGAAGCTCCCTTTGATCCGGTCCGCTCCCTGGCCCTGGACTTCTCGGGCAACGTGGACCACAACAAGTTGTTCTACGACTTTCAGATCAACAATGGTTCGCAGTCACAGGGCGTTGTCCATGCGCAGTATCTCGATAACCGCATGGGCTTCTATGGTCGCGTGCAATTCGCCGGCGCCGGCACCAACAATGATTTCACGGATTCGCCGGATGTTTCCTGGCACAAACATCTGGTCTGGGCCATCGGCGCCGCCGCCGGTTATGAAGAACAAAATTCCACCCCCGGCTCCCTCCCCGCACCCCAGACTACCCTGTCGATACCCGGAATCGCGGTTCCCAGCGGCGCGGGCTTCCTGTCCCCCAATTATGTGGTCAATGGCGGTTTGTACCGCGCCACCATCGACGGGCACATGAAGTATCGTGGTCTGGCTCTTAATGGAGCCGTGTATTACCAACAGATCAACGCCACACCGGGTGGCGCCGCTCCCACCACGACCGCCAACCTCAACACTATCTTTGGGACCAACAGCTTCTGGCAGCTTGGTTATTACGCCGAAGCCGGTTATTTCCTGGTGCCGCATCGCTGGGAAATCGCCGGCCGTTTCGGTCAACTTAGCACCGATGGCGCGGGCAAAAGCCAGTTTGAATATACCCTCGGATTGAATTACTACATCTTCGGCGAGAACGCCAAGATTCAGACCGCTCTGACGTATCTTCCAAACGCCGCTTACAGCAGCCCGAATATCGGATCGGAGGCCAACACCCAAGACATCATCGGGCAGGTGCAACTGCAGGTGAAGTTTTAAGCCGGCGGCGGAAATATTTACTTTCGTATGCGGATTGATTGGTGGAATGCCGCCGGGACCGGGGAAAAACATCCCCGGTTCTTTTTTGGTACGGGTTCGACCTTTTCCGGGCGGGAGCTTCCCGCCGCTTCTCGAAGCTAATTCCCGATGCGCCGTGGCGGCGCGGGGGTGCAACTCCCCCCCCGTCTTTGCCGGGACAAATTAACGTACCCGGTGTGACCGGGTTAAGGGTGTTGAACATCGTTAATCCATCCTTGATCTTAATCTGTAAACGGTTGCGCGATGGCAACGCTGGACACGGCGGCTGGTTGGGGCGATCAAAAAAGTTGACCCGGAGGCACTCGCAACCGTTGGTCAGATTACAGAGTCGGTACCCGCATATCCAATGCCGCCACAAACTTATACGGGCCTGCGTCCGGCGCGGCTAGCCAAGATTCTCGATTTTATGGAAATCCATTTCTACCCGATGGCGGAGTGCGGATATTGGTACAACTCCGGCGCGATTAAGCTGGCGAACTTGGCATATCTGGAATCGGTGCTGTACGAGACGGCGTTAGCCGGGTTGCCGACGGTCATTGGAGAGTTCGGTTGGTACGGAGGCGGCAGAGTTCCAATGGGATCAAAACAACTTTCACCGCCGGCCACCCAGCAGCAGCAGGCCCATTTTCTGGCCCAGGTAATTTGCACCAGCACCCCGCTGGCCTGCGGGTGGTTGAATTGGGTCATGTACGATGATCCTGTGGCCAGTGACGTTACGCGTTGCAGCGGGTTGTTCACCGCCGAAGGGAAACTGAAAGACTGGGGGAAGCGTTTTGGACAAATATCGCTTGACTACCGCAGGAATCTGCCGCCAGTGCCGCTGGGCCGGATCGGCCCCCGTCCGGAGTTGCCGTGGGATGCGTGTTTGACCAGTTCCGCGGCGGAGGAAAAGTTCCGCCTCGAATATCTGGAAGCGTTCAAGCGCGAGCATTTCCGCACCTGATTCTATCATCGTGGCTGGTTACGAAATTTGAAATAAGCAACAGCCCATACAGACACACCGGTTAACACAGCCGCGAACAATATCGCCAGTGCAAATATAGCCATTGGTGAAGGTCCGATACACTACGCAACGTCAAGATGACCTTGTCGAAACTCCCCCCCGCGCCACTCACCCAGCCGGGAGATTATCATACCCATGAACCGGCGCGGGCTTGTCCGATCGCCGGCCCATTTCGCGTGCTTCCCGAAAAAATGCCGCCTCTTCCCGACTGTTCCGGCCCCGATCCGCTTGCCGGTGGCGGTGGGGGACGTAGAATAAGCTTGTCCGTTCCGGGGAAAAATAGGGCGGATAATTTTTGAGGCCGTAGCTCAGTTGGTAGAGCAACAGACTTTTAATCTGTGGGTCCTGGGTTCGATCCCCAGCGGCCTCATTGGGAAAAGGCAAATTTTACGCCCATTTTGTCAATGCCACACCAACCATCGCCTTAGGGCACATCTCTCGGTGCTACGCCCGTGCTACGGGCCAGAGGCGATCCGGGCACATGGATCCTTAGCCTATTCTCATCAAAAACAACCGGCTGAGAAGCCTTGTACCGGGTCAGCGGCGTAACCCAGCAGCCGTCGTTTTCGCCGATTATTCTTGAAGGCTGGGGTTTGGTAGGAGCTGACCACGGGCGAAGGTGCACCTCTCGCCGGATATCGTGAGTGTGAATTGACTGCCGTTGGTGATGAGAATACCTTGTTCGGTTAATGTTCGGACTCGAATAGAGCAAAACAGAAATTCGATCATGAAGAGCGACTTGGAGTTGGTGCGCAAGATTCTCCTGGCGTGCGAAGATCACCCTCACGGATTTGCTCCACAGGAATTAAAAATCGACGGGTACACCGATGACGAAATCGATTATCACGTCCATATAGCGGGGGATGCTGGGCTACTGCGAGTGACGGACGTCACTCACTGCGGTTCGTCGTCACCTTGTGCGATTCCACGATCCACAACGTGGGCGGGACATGAATTCTTGGATAACAGCAAAGACGAAACAGTGTGGGCGAAGGCCAAGCGAGCATCAGGAAATAGCAGCTTTGACATGCTCAAGGCCGTCTTGGTCGGATTTCCGATATTCAGTAACAGTTTCAATCGACCGAAAGCACCTGAATTTTATTTGCATCACGCAACGATCATGTCGTTCTCGCGTTATAAAGGTAGAAAGGAAGGTGCGTTGTCGCGCGGCATCATGCGATCGAATTGCATGGTATAAAGTAGTGATATGCGGGCGATATCATGCTATATCGCACCGGCGCCCTTGAGGCTCTCGCACCACAAATACTTCGTAAAGGAAAACTAAATATGGTCATGCCAGAGGTGCCATTTCGGCCCATATTTATCACGGGCTTTCCACGCTCAGGGACAACCTTGGTCGCCGCTATCCTTGACCGACACAGCTCTGTCACCGTCACTCCCGAAACGCACTTTTTCGAGACCCTCCAAGCCGTGCAAGACTTAATCTCCGCCCGCTACGACATGTGTTTTGTGTATCGGTTGTTACACGCGCCCCGCATGCGCGACCTGTCCCTGAACGTGGCGGATATTTATACACTTCTATCTTCGCCTCCAATTACCCCGCAGCATATCTTTCAAGCGGTGTTGACCGCCTATCAACGGCCTCGGTGTAAGACGCGGGTTGGAGAGAAAACCCCGTCGCATATCATGCAGGCAGATACGCTGCTGAATTGGTATCCCCAGGCCAAGATGATATACGTAGTGCGCGACGGGCGCGATGCGATCTCTTCGTTGTTGAAAACACCTTGGCGGGGCCATGATATATTGCGCCTCCACGCTGTCTCATGGCGACATAGCATCCAGATGGCCCGGAGAATGCAACATCGGTTTCCAGATCGATTCCTTTGCGTTCAATACGAAGATATTGTCTCACACACGGAGAATGAAGTTCGTCGAATCGATCAATTCTGCGGAATCCAATACGAATCCAGGCAACTTGACATGTCCATTCTGACCGAGACCGTGCCCCAATGGGAACTGCCATGGAAGTCTCGCGTATTCCAGCACATGGATTCGGGCCGTTGCGGACAATGGCGGCGCGAGTTTACGCTTGAGGAACAGTGGGCACTGAACTGCACGATCGGGCGGTCTCTAAAGGCGTTCGATTACGACGATCATTCCTTATCCGGCTGTCCGATTCACCGCCGACTATGGTTGATCGCCACAGAGCTGCTACTCCGCAACGGGGAAACCCGCAAAGTCTACCGCTCGATAGCCACCTATTTCAGGAATCGGGCGTGGAAACCGCTCCCGGGGCGGGACAATCACGTCGTGGAGCCTTCCTCTGAAAAAGCAGAGAAGGACGGGCATTTCGCATCCACGCCGGCAGCGTTGCGAACGCCGACGGCAACCGAAATATTCGATTTCGTTCCAAAAACAAACATGGAGACCTACAAAACATGATTACCACGCTTCCGCATCGTATTACGTTATGGACACACATGGCTGCACGGGTTTACTGACGGTCACCTTGGCGGGATGAGTATTTTGTGACGAGCTACTGGCCGGCCTTTTATCTGGAGTATGGGTTTTGACATTGTTTGAGTCGCTGCACGAATTTGTAAAAAACGACTGGCCTTTTCGTCCGCTATTGTCCTATTCGTTTTGGCCGTGCTTCCCGCGTGCTCCAAACCCGCTGCAACCTCGAAGGCGACACCTCCGCCGGTAAATGTAGTTTTGGCCAAGCAGGAAAATATTCCGGTAGAACTTAGCAATATAGCTTTGGTGCAAAGCGTTGCCTCGGTGACGCTGCAAGCCCAGGTGAATGGAATTAAAGTGAAAACCTCGCGACCTCTGGGCGGCGGGTTTTTCCGTTAACTGGTGGGTACGGCAGTTCCGCACACCGAATCAAAGCTCCGCGGGGGCAACCGTGTTCATAAGCTCACGCGCCTACGACCACGACATTATCGGAGGGCGGCCAGCACATCGGCGGTGCGGCGCACCCGGCCTATCCGCGGGAAAATATTCGTCACGGTGTGCTCGTGCTGCCCCACCGCGAGCGCGGACATCGCGTCTTCAACGAAGATTTGTTCGTAGCCCAGCTCGAACGCCGCCCGCGCCGTGCTTTCAACGCCGATGTTGGTGGCGATGCCGGTAAGCAGGATGGTCGTCAGCCGGCGCCGGCGCAATTGCAGGTCGAGGTCGGTGCCGTAAAAGGCGCCCCATTGGCGCTTGGTGACTAAATGGTCTGATGGCTGGATGGACAAACCCGGAGCGTATTCGTTGGCATCCGACGGCAACTCGCGCGGCGGTGTCCAAGGCTGGTCGCAGACCGGATAGAGCCGGTCTTTGCCGTCGGCCGAGCCGGCGACGCGGACCCAGACGATGAATCCGCCTTTGGCGCGGAGCGCCACGGCGAGTTGGGCGGTCCGTTCCACCACTGAGCGGGCTTCATGCGGTTGCGTAGCGCGCGAGACGATCATATTTTGCAGGTCAATAGCCACCAGGGCTATCTGCGTTGGCGATAAGTTCATTTCGTTCATCGTTAATTTTTCCTCGTTCGATTTGACCGAAATCGTAAATGACATTAATCGCGCCAGATTCGGATAAAACCGGGCGCTGACCGTTGGGAGCACTGACCTTCCCCAACGAATCATACCACAGTCTGTGTCAGTAACTCCATAGGATTCCACACTCCATAGGATTCCGTGGGAGGCCCAACCACTGAACGCCCGTTCCGGTGGGCCGCCACATCAGCGCCTAATCGGCCCGCGGCGATCCTGAAGGGGTCGTTGTGAATAGCCGTGCGTTGGCCAACGCATGGAACGGCTCGGGCCCTTATATCGCCAGGCCTTCCAGGTTCGCCAGGCCGAGCATCTCCTGAACGTGGAACGGCTCGGCCCAGGGGCGGCGAATCGTGCCGCCAAAGTACTTGTTGATGTGGCATACGTAGTCCAGCGTCGCCCAGGGCTCGCCGGCCGGACCCGCGCGGGCAAACTGCGATTCATAACAGCGAACGGCCTTGATTTTCACGTCCATCACCCCCGAAACATCCACGCAGAAAGAAGCCGGGAAATTCAGGCGCAGATGGGTGCAGAAATAGTAAATCATCCGGGGCGGATAGAACGGCTCGCCGGGGATGTCGGACTTGGTGAGTTTGGCGTCAAAACGGGCGTCCTGCGCAATGCGGGTGGTCTGCTGGTGATCGGGGTGGGCGTCCTGGGGATAGGGTAAAAAGATGATGTCGGGTCGCAGTTCCCGGTATATCGCCGCCAAAAGATGGCGGGCGGGCAACGAATAGAGAACCTCGCGATTCACCAACCCCGCCCCGCGGCGGTGTACTCCCAAAACCGCGGCGGCGGCGGCGGCCTCCGCGGAGCGGATTTCCCGCGACCCATGCGGGGTCGGTTCGCCATCCGTTACGTCCAACAGCGTAACCTGGTGGCCGGCATGAACCAGCAGGGCGATGGTTCCTCCCATCGCCAACTCCTGATCATCCGGATGCGGCCCGACCACCAGCACGCGCATGGCGTTTGACTCCGTCCGAAACAAACCGTAATTACCGCTGATCCCGCGGCGTCCAATGCTGATCCCGCGGCCCGATGTATTCGGCGCGCGGCCGAATCAGTTTGTTGCGGGCGTACTGCTCCAGAATGTGGGCGATCCAGCCGCTGGTGCGGCTGACGGCGAAAATCGGCGTGAAAAGGTCCGCGGGAATGTTCAGGTAGTGATAGACCGACGCGCTGTAGAAGTCCACATTCGCTTTAAGCCCCTTGGTTTGCCCGACCAGATCTTCAATTTTGGCTGACATCTCGTACCAGTGTTTCTGGCGGGTAAGCTCTCCGAGCTGGCGCGACATTTCCTTGAGATGTTTGGCCCGGGGATCGCCGTTCTTATAAACGGCATGTCCAAATCCCATGATTTTTTCGTGATGTTCGAACTTGTTGCGGAGGTAAGGTTCCACTTTGGCGGTGGATCCGATTTCGTTGAGCATTTTCATCACCTGCTCGTTGGCGCCGCCGTGCAGCGGCCCCTTGAGCGCGCAGATGGCCGCAATGACGGCCGAGTGCATATCGGTGAGAGTGGCGGCGGCGACGCGTGCGGTAAAAGTGCTGGCGTTAAGCTCGTGATCGGCGTGGAGAATATAGGCTTTGTCCAGGGCGCTGGCGGCCAGCGGATCGGGAACCTCGCCGGTGCGCAGGTAAAGAAAATTGGCCGCCAGGCTCAAATCGTCGCGCGGCGCCAGCGGTTCGCGATCGTTGCGGATGCGGTCATAAGCGGCGACGATGCCGGCCATCCGGCCCAGAATGCGGATGGCCTTGCGGCGATTGGCGGCCGGCGACATGTCTTCCGATTCGGGGTCGTAGATGGCCATGGCGCTGGCGGCGGTGCGCAGCGCCTCCATGGATTGGGCGCGGCGCGGAAAACTTTTCATGATCGCCACCAGGGCGTCGGGCAGGCGGGTCTCCAGGACGATGGCCCGGCGAAACGCCGCCAGCTCCTCCCGGCGCGGCAGGCGGCCGTACCAGAGCAGGTGAACGATTTCCTCAAAGGTTCCGTTCCCGGCCAGTTCATCAATATTGATCCCGCGGTACGTCAGCACACCATTCTCGATTGAACATATATCGGAACTTAGTGCAATGACATCCCTTAATCCGCTGCCGGGAGCGGGCGGGGGCGATGGTTCGGTCATGCCGGACTCCTCACAACCCGACGACCATCGGGTCACCTTAATCATACACGTTCACCGGCGGATCGTATAGGCAGGCTCAAAAATTTTGCCGGCTGGAAAATTGGTGAAAAAATGGCGCGGCGTTCCCCGGAATCCGGTTATCATCGGCGCGGCGTTTTTTTCGGCCCGCCCGCCGGCAGGCGGGGAATGTCCGCGTGCACCCGGCAACATGAATGTTGCCGCCGGGACGGCGCGCCGGTCCCGGCGTCTGTCAGAATTTTCCGGCGGCTGCCGATCAAACGGCCTCGCCGGTTATCATGGGAAGCGTCATGAAGGAACCGCTTGTAATCCTCGGCTGCACGGCCAGCGGAAAATCCGAATTGGCCGAGGCGGTCGCGGCGCAATGGAAAGACGCCGCGGGCCGGTGCGCGTCCATCATGGCGGTTGACGCCATGCAGGTGTACCGCGGCATGGACATCGGCACGGCCAAGCCGGATGCGCCCACACAGCGGCGTTTTGCGCATTGGATGATTGATGTGGCCGATCCCTGGGAATCGTTTTCGGCGGCGCGGTTCGCGGCCATGGCCGAACCGCTGATCCGGGAGCATCAACAGTCCGGGCGGCCGCTGATTCTGGTGGCCGGAACCGTGCTGTATCTGCGGGCCGTTCTGGAAGGTCTTTTTGAAGGGCCGGCGGCCGATCCGGCGCTGCGCCAGGAGCTGGCGCAAAGGGCCGCCCGGCAGGGCGCGGCGAGCCTGCACCGCGAACTGGCCGATGTGGATGCCGTGGCCGCCGCGCGAATCCATCCCCACGACCTGCGGCGCATCGTGCGGGCGCTGGAGGTTTTTCACCTGACCGGCGAGCCGATCAGCCGGCTGCAAACCCAGTGGCGGGCGGGCCGGCCGCGAATCGCCTGCCGCATGGTGGGCATGAGGCGGGAAAAAGATGATTTAAATCAGCGCATCAACCGCCGGGTGCGGATGATGATTCAAACTGGCCTGGTGGAGGAGGTGCAACGCCTGGCGGCGGGGCCGCGTCCGCTTTCCATGCAGGCGCGGGAAGGCGTCGGTTACAAGGAAATTCTGGAATATCTGGAGGGGCGCGTTACATTGGAGCAGGCCGGCGAGCAGATCAAAATTCACACCCGCCATCTGGCCAAGCTCCAGCGAACCTGGCTCCGGCGGTTCCCGCAGGTTCGCTGGCTGAACCTGGCGGCGGATCAGGCGGCGGGGGACCTCGTCGGAACCGTGCTGGAAGAAATAATTTCTCAAAATCCCGATGACCATCGGGATCGAACAGCCGCATCCCGCGCGGCGGGACCATGAAAGGACGATATCATGAGAATTCTGGCGATTGACGTGGGTTCCTCTTCAATTAAGGCGGGGTACTACAAGAACGGAAAACTCAAATCGCTCCGGCATGTGCCGGTGCAATCGCATCTTGCCGGCCACGCGGCCGAGATTCCGGCTGGGAATTTACTCGCCTCTTTTGAAGAAGCGATCCGCCAAACCACGGCGGGCCGGCGAAAACTTGACGCCATCGGCATCGACACTTTTTCGCCCGGGTTGGTGGCGCTGGATAAAAACAATCGCCCGCTGCTGGGCTGCATTACGCACCAGGACCGCCGGAGCCTGCGCCAGGCCGGGCAACTGGAAAAAACAATCGGAATGCAACGGCATCTGGAACTCACTGGCAACCGGCCCTTCCCGGGCGGCATCGCTTCGACTTCGCTGCTGTGGGTGCGCCAGAACCAGCCGGAACTGTTCCGGCGGATTCACCGCATCGGCCAGCCGACCACCTTGCTGGTGCACCACCTGAGCGGCCAATGGGTGATTGATCCATCCCAGGCGGCGTTTCTGGGCCTCTATGACGGAGTAAAGCTTGGCGGCTGGGTGGCGGAAATCTGCGCGGCGGTGGGAGTCGAGGCGAAACAATTGCCGCAAATCAAATTCGCCGACGAAGTGGCGGGCCGGGTTACCCGGGCGGCGGCGGACCGGCTTGGCTTGCCGGAAGGCTGCCCCGTGCTGGCATCGCTGGTGGATACAAGCGCGGCGATGCTGGCCACCCCCGGCCATCCCGGCCAGCTTGTGCATAGCGCCGGTTCGACCGATGTGCTGGCGCTGTGTTTGCCCCGGGCCAAACCGGCGCCGGACATTCTCACCCGCCCGCTGGGGCCGGGGGCCTCGCTGCCGCGCCGCTGGCTGGCGGTAAGCACCATCGCCGCCGGCGGATCCACCATGCACTGGGTGCGCGCGAACCTGTTTGCCGATTACTCGGCCGGAAAATTCAATAAACTCGTCGAACAAATCGGCGAAGAACCGGCCGCCGTTCCCGGGGACGATCAAGATAATTCCTCCGCGTCGCCCCCGGTTTTCCAGCCTTATCTGGCCGGTGATAGAACCAGTCTGGAAGTAAAAACCGCGGCCTTTGAAAACCTCACCCTGGCCGACACCCGACTCGACATGCTGCGGGCGGTCGTCGAATCGCTCGCCCAGGCGAGCCGGGAGAGGTTCAACCGCCTGCGGCGGCTGCATCCCGTTCGCCGGGAAATATTCACGATGGGCGGCCAGGTGGAATTGGCCCGCATCATGCACCGTCGCTGGCCGGGGCGGTGGACGTTCACACCGCTGGAGGATGAAGCCCTCGGCGGCTTGCGCCGCCTGGCGGCGGCGGTGGAGCGTTTGTGATGAAAACTCCGCGGGTAGGATTCGAACCTACAATCGCGCCGCCATTCGCCGTGACCGACGTTGAAGCAAGGCAAGACCGCCAAGTCCAACCAGAAAAATAAGCAAGGATGCTGGTTCGGGCGTTGCAACCATGCTGAGATCGGCTGTTCCACCCGAAGTGGCATTGGTAAAATTCACAAGTGTTTCGCTGGTTCCAAGCGGCGAGCCCAAGGAATTGGAGACGTAAGGAACATCCAAGCTCTGGAGTGAAGATGGATCGGTTAAGTCAATCACCATGCGCCAATTAAAACTGTGACCATTATAAGTTTGTGAAAAATTGTAGGGGATAAGTACGCCACTTACCTTGCCAACTATCGATGTGCCAGCAAAGAGCGATTGGATATCCTGGCTCATCTGTGATTCGGTGACGGGTGATTGTCCGCCGCTGGAGTAAGGAGGAGCGGCGCCGGAATCAACAACTTGGGCGAAGGTTTGTGAGTGGCTGATGGCCGAACTCGCAATACTGTTCGACAGGCCAAGCGCAACGCCGGGCGACGAAGTTATGGAAGGATTCTGATAAAGCCCTCCGAATGAATAATTAAAATGGCTTACGGCTATTGTGGCCGAAGTAATTATTGTATTGGATGTATCAATAGATTGAACGTAAGACTTGGCTATATTGACCAAGCCATTGTACAAACTCTCAGCCGGAATCAAGAGTGAATAACTGCCTGCGCTGAGCTGCGGGGCCTGTGGCATGATGGCAATCCCACCAAAAGCGTTGCCGCTCTTCGTAAATGATAAGCCATAGCTCGAGCCTGAAACCGCATAAGTTAAATCCGCCGTTGCTCCCAAGGCAGGATCATAAAGTGTTTCCTTGGATGCCACATTGAGATCGTAGTTTCCCGAATTCGGCATACCATTAATCGTAATGTTAATGCTCGGGGTGATCGATGTTGCGCGGGAGTTTCCTACCATCGCGATACACCCGACTAAGGATAAGCCTGCACCAAATATGATTTTAGTTTCCTGTAACATAGCTTGCCTCCAAGAAAAGCATTAGTAAACACACTCAGCGGAAGTATAATGTATAATAAGGGGTGCTCCCCATTGTCAAGGCACGCCGGAGGCAGATTTAAGGTACATTGTCAGCCGGGGGCGCTGCCTGGCAACGGGATACGGGAAACCGGCACTGGGCATGGAGATGTGGCACAAGTTCTCCGGTGGTGCGAAAGCGCTCGAAGGGAAGGTAGCCAAACGACTTGCTTTTTGTGTTCATCGGGTATATCATTACAGCGATATTTCCCGCCAGGAGAGATATTATGATTATACGATATACCAATAGGCCGAAAGGGATCGACACTCCGAACCGTGCGTTGCTTGATGAGCTGGTACGCTCGGTCCACGGCCCATTTACGCCCGCGGAGGCTGGAAGGTTATTAGCTACCGACACGGTGCGCGCCCGAAAGTTACTCGCCTACCTTGCTGCGCGCGGCTGGCTGTCCCGAATCCGCAGTGGTTTATATACCACCGTTCCGCTGGGTGCCAGTACCCCCGCCCAGTGGCGTGAAGATCCGTGGATTGTTGCGGCCACGAGCTTTGCCCCGTGCTATATAGCAGGCTGGAGCGCTGCAGAGCACTGGCATCTTACCGAACAGATTTTCCGCGACATCATGGTGATCACAGCGGCGCCAATCCGCAGGGCACATATAACCATCCAGGACACACCATTCCTCTTACACCACCGCAAAGAAAGTTACCATTTCGGCCTGGCCGTTGTTTGGCGGGCGCAAACTCGGGTGCAGGTATCCGATCCGACACGCACTGTGATCGACATACTGGATAATCCCGCCATGGGAGGCGGCATAGTACACGTCGCCGAAATCCTCCATGACTACTTGAAAGGCGAGCATCGCGACGACGACAAAATCATCACTTATGCCGACCGGTTGGGTAACCGTACTGTAATGAAACGCCTGGGATATCTCCTGGAGATGTTCCATATTGACGCGACGGCGCTGATGAAAGCATGCCTTGATCGTCGCAGTGCGGGTTTAGCCAAACTGGACCCATCAAGCAATATCCCGGGACGGATTACGAAGCGGTGGGGACTGCGCGTCAACGCGACCGTCCAGCCCAGAAACGAGAATCCATGATAAACCGGCTGGTTATTGAAGAGCGTGTCCGCGAATGGGGTCTGCGCGAAGACATTATTGAAAAGGATTATGTCCTGGGATGGGTTCTTTGGGGCATCGGAGCCCATCCATCGCTTTCGACCCATTGGGCATTCAAAGGTGGAACTTGTCTCAAGAAGTGTTACCTAGAAACCTATCGGTTTTCTGAAGATCTGGATTTTACAATCTTGCCAGATGGGCCAATCCGGCAGTCGGATCTCGAACCAATCTTCCGTGCCATGCTGCAAACCGTTGCGGATCGGTCTGGCATAGATTTCAGCGGCCGACCACCGCTATTTAAAACCCATTCTTCTGGCAAGTACACCGAAGGACGTGTTTACTACCGAGGACCGCGTAATGCTCCGGAGGTGGCATCAGTTCGACTCGATCTGAGTGCCTCCGAACGCGTTGTGCAGCCAACAGTGCTGCGCCCCATCGCGCATTCGTTTGCGGATGAACTTCCACAACCAGGCACCGTACGCTGCTATTCATTCGAGGAGGTTTTCGCCGAGAAACTTCGCGCCATGGGGGAGCGTGCACGGCCACGCGATCTATACGACGTGGTGAATCTATATTGGCGTTCGGACCTTCAGGATCATCCACAATTAATCCGGCAAGTATTGGAAAAGAAGTGTCTGTCGAAAAACGTACCTCTGCCGACCGCAGAAACTTTCAAATCGGCTGATCTTCGGGCACAGGTCGAGGCGGAATGGTCCAATATGCTTTCCCACCAGCTTCAGGCACTGCCGCCCTTCGAGCACTTCTGGAATGAGTTGCCGGCTCTATTCACTTGGCTTGAGGGTAAAGTCGTGGCTGCGGCGCCGAGCGCGATTCGATTGGGACCCAATGAAGAGACGACCGCGCAGTGGGCTCCGCCCCCAACAATCTGGACCTGGCGATCGGGTGTGCCGCTGGAGACCATTCGCTTCGCCGCAGCAAACCATCTTTGCATTACACTTGAGTACGCAGACACCAAGCGCCTCATCGAACCATATTCATTGCGTCGAACCCGTGACGGCCATCTTATCCTTTACGCGGTCCGAGTAGAGGATGGCGATTTGCGTGCGTACCGTGTTGACCGTATGCAGAGCCTTGAAGTTTCCCCACAGCCATTTACACCGCGCCATAGGGTGGAGCTGTGCTGCCACAGGTCCAATTAGAGCGCCCACGACATTGCGCAATACCCAATACGGGGTGGCAGAAACCTATGTGATCGAATGCACCTCGTGCGGTAAGCGGTTTTATCAGCGCGCACCGAGCACCTTTCTGCGCGCCCACAAGGACAAGCACGGTTATCGCTGCGCGGGTCGTAGCGGTTATCTTATTGATACACGATATGGCTGACGTTTGGCCAGGTCGGGGGGCTATGTCAACGTGCGGTGGCGCCCGCAGGTCAGATGCGTTCGTCGAGTACTATGGCTTGCCTTTCATCCCCATGCCACCCAGCCCCTCCTGAAAGCCCTTCTTTGTCCACTGCTTATGGAAGTTCTTGGTGAACTTCCACACCAATTGACGCCTTAGCAGCCTGTCGGACTTAGGACATGCTTGCCAGCAATGCTAACGTAGTAGGCATGAGTACGAAACGAATGGTCAATGTAGATCGGAACACACCAATGCTGTTGCTCCCGGATCTGCGTGACTGGGTGGCTGCGGACGATATGGTGCATTTTGTGATTGAATCAGTCGAGGAGATGCGGCTGACGACGTTACGGCTCAATCGCCGCGGTACGGGCAGTGCCCAGTATCCCCCGAAGATGATGGAATCCTCTATCTGTTAACTACCGGTTTTCGGGGTAGAATGGCTGTGACGGTCGGCCATTTGTGCTAACGGCGACCAACCGATTGCCGTGCATCATTGCATGCCGATGAAAGCCCTGTGGGGCTGTGCTAAGTTGCTACGAAAGGTTTAGCCTGGGAGCTAACGATGGCCCGAACTGACCGTGCGTATCAGCTCAAAATAACTCTCCATGGCAGCAAGCCACCGATCTGGCGGCGGGTAATCGTGCCGGGGCACATCACCTTGGGACGGCTGCACGAGGTTATCCAGATCACCATGGGCTGGCTGGATTGCCACCTGCACGCTTTCGAGATCGCGGGCACCACTTACTCCGGCCCCGGCCCCTACGGATATGTGGATGACGAGAATGAATTCGAGGATGAACGCCGCCACCGCCTCGCCGAACTGCTGCCGCGGGAAAAGATGAAGTTCCGCTACGAATACGACTTTGGTGACGATTGGGTACACGACATCGTGGTGGAAAAGATCATGCCTCCGCTGGCAGGCGCGCGGGGTATCGTATGTACGGGCGGAAAATTGTGCTGTCCCGTAGAAGATTGCGGGGGCCTGTGGGGCCATTACAGTAATCTGCGCATCCTCGCCGACGAGAAACACCCGGAACATGCCGAAGTCGCCGAGTGGGTAGGGAGAAAATTCGACCCGGAAGAGTTTGATCTGCAGGCGGTGAACGACGCACTCGGGAAGCTGCGCGCGTAGCGGCGCCCACGTTGGGCCGTGTCACCATTTCAAGGGGATCGCCGCTCCGTACACGCTCCTCGGCAGTCATACGGTCGGGTGGGTGGGGCCGGGGCGGGCGCTCATCGGCGCTCTCCATGAGAGGCGATGCCCGCAACGAGATCCGCTTGGCGGCCGGGGGCGCTGCCTGGCAACTGAATCCTGGGGATCGGCCAGGGCAATTGCATGTAGATTCTCACCAAATAATTCGCGTCCGCGAAATTTGCGCATTTTAAAATGATGTGGTAAATAGTGGTTGTGCCAGAGTGTTTCTGGCCTCCGCGCGGCCGCGCAAG
>JAKBMM010000005.1 GCA_021831565.1 Planctomycetota bacterium | reverse complement strand
GAAACACTCTGGCACAACCACTATTTACCACATCATTTTAAAATGCGCAAATTTCGCGGACGCGAATTATTTGGTGAGAATCTACATGCAATTGCCCTGCGATGGTGATCGCCAATTCCGATGGCTCTCGGGAGCGCCCGCTATCGCACGCGATTTGCCCGGCGCGGACAAATCCGCTATTCAATTCACTATGGGTTTGCTTGAAAAGGCGGCGAAAGCTGCGGAGCTTTCTCCAAAAGACTCCAGACCATGACCAGCACGGAAAATATTTTTTGGAATACCCTTCGCGGGCCGCGCCGCTGGCTGGAGCCCTGGTATGGCTCCTACGCGATGCTCGGCGCGGTATCGTCGGGGCTTATACCGGTTTTGCTTCCCCTGATGATGGAGGCGATTTCCCACAGTCTGGCCACGGTGGGTTACGTGGTGGGCGCATTCAATCTGGGCGCGCTTACCTCACCGTTCTGGGGCAACCTGGCGGACCGCAGGAAAATATATCGTCCGATCTTTTTCGGAGGCTTTATCCTGGAAATGGCGGCGCTGGTGGCGTTTCCGTTGGCGCCGGGTTTGTTGGGATGGTTGCCGATCGCGCTGCTGATGGGCACTGGAAGCGCTGCGGTGGCGACCTGTGCCACGTTGTTCGTGGTGGAATTCCATCCCCGTGAACAGTGGACACCGCGGATCGGCTGGTTGCAGACATTTAACGGAACGGGTCAGGTCGCGGGATTGCTGCTGGCGGGCATGTTCGCGGCGGTGAGCTACCGGTTGGGATTGTGGACCGGAGCGGGTATGCTGGCGGTCGGGCTGGCCCTCGGCTTCATAAGCGCTCCGCGAAGCGGAGTCAAAAGCGGCGGCAAGCCTCTCCTCACAGCAGGCGCCAACCAGCGTGGTCTGGGGTTGCAATTCAATGAGCTGGCGCGATTCTCCCGCGTGGAACTACTCGGCGGCGGGTTACTCAAGCATTTCCACGTACTGAATGTGGCGGCCCTGAAAAATCTGCCGAAGCTGCTGCCCACGCGTTTCGGACGATTTATTCTCTCCTGGTTTTTCTTATTCCTGGGCGTAGCCGGTTTCTTCGCCTATTTTCCGCTGTTCATGCGAACCAGCTTTGGTGTTGCGCCGGCAACCACTTCGCTAGCCTACGCCATTGCCGCGGGCGGCGGCGTCATGCTCTACAATCTGGCGGGGCAATGGGCCTTGCGGTTTGGCGCCGAGCGTATTTACTTTCTTGGCCGCGCGGCGCGGCTGGTTGGTTTCCTGCTGCTCCTGGGATTGATGGCTCTCCAGCCCGGGGCGGCGGCGACCGGCGCGGCGCTGACAGGCTTCGCGCTGGTGGTTCTTTCCTGGCCGGTGATAAGCGTCACCGGTACGGAGCTTACTTCCGATCTAAGCCCGATCAGCCAGGGAGCGGCGCAGGGACTCAACAATGCGGCCAATGCCGTCGCCACTGTGGCGGGCACCTATATGGCCGGCCTCCTGGTTCATTTTGGAGGCTATATATGCATCCCTCTGCTGAGTATCGGCGGGCTGTTGGCGTCTCTGGCGGCGGAGGGACCCTGGCTGCGCCGCGCGAAAGAAAAGGGTGGAAGTTGACGCCGGGTAGTCAATAATCCACCTTGGGGGGCGAGGTTGTGTCGCCGGCGGGTAGGGTTCATAATAAGCCGCATGAAAATTCAGCAATCGCTATTCGGTAAAACCCCCGACGGCACACCCGTCGAACTTTTCACTCTTACCAACGACAACGGCATGGTGGTGAAACTCGCCTCCTATGGCGCAACCATCACCGAGTTGCACGTTCCAGACCGCCACGGCGAAACCGCCGACGTCGCACTCGGTTTCGCGGAGCTGGCGCCTTACCTGCGCACGCATCCCTATCTGGGCTGCATGGTCGGACGGGTGGTCAACCGCATTCGCGGCGCCGCTTTCAGTTATCGCGGAAAAACGTATAAGCTTACGCCCAACGACGGACCGAATGCGATTCATGGTGGTCCACAGGGCATGGCCCGGCGCGTGTGGAAAGCCGCCGCCCGCCAGAGCGCCGACGGCCCGGCGGTTGAATTCGTCTACGAAAGTCCGGACGGCGAAGAAGGCTTTCCCGGCAACCTGCGGGTAACGGTGGTTTACCGCCTGCTCGCCAAGAACACCCTGCGAATCGACATGCTGGCGCGAACCGATCAGCCTACGCCCGTGAACCTGGCCAATCATAACTATTTCAATCTGCACGGGGCCGGCAACGGGACCATTCTGGACCACGAGCTTTTTATCCCCGCCGATTATTACACGCCCAGCGACTCCCAACTCATCACCACCGGTGAGATTCGCTCGGTGGCGGGAACACCGTTTGATTTCACCAGACCCACGCCCATCGGTCGGCGCATGGGCGAGATTCCGCCCGGTTACGACTGCAACTTCGTTCTACGCCAGGGTCCCGATCCGCTCCACCTCGCCGCCCGCCTGCGCGAGATTCAAACCGCCCGCATACTGGAGGTTTACACTACGCAACCGGGCGTTCAGCTTTACACCGGAAATTTTCTAGATGGCGGCATCCGGGGAATTGGCGGCGCCTACCCACAACATTCCGGCGTGTGCCTGGAAACGCAGCACTTTCCCAATGCCGTTCATCATCCCCATTTTCCCACAATCATGCTTGCACCGGGAGAAGAATACCGCCATGCCTTTGAATACCGCTTCTGCACAAACTGACGATGCGCCAACGTCCGACGCCGATCCCTGGCCGGCCAGACCGGAAACCAACCCTGGACCAGGCGGCGCCCGCGAAACGAAAGGCGCTTCGCCCCTGC
The DNA here is from genome assembly GCA_021831565.1 of Planctomycetota bacterium. GTDB lineage: Bacteria > Planctomycetota > Phycisphaerae > WQYP01 > WQYP01 > JAKBMM01. The sequence goes on along the minus strand of JAKBMM010000005.1, from coordinate 78,199 downwards.
CTTTTTTTTCATTGCTTTCGAACCCCGCCGAATACTACCCCTGCACGGAAAATATGCTGGTGGATGCCGCGTTCCGCAATTACTGGCTGGACCATTTTGTTTGGCATTTTGATCTGATCATCCGTCTGGCCGGCCAAACCTATGGTCCCGCCGGCGCCGCACGGGCCACAGCCTGCCGCGCCGCCCTGGCCGCCGAACTCGAATTGCTCCGGCATGCACCCGGGCAATACGGCGAATTGAACTTGCAGGTTCTTGGGCTGATCCGCCAGAAATATCTCCAGCAATTCGACGTGCCCGACCCCTTCCTGCTGGCCAAGCAGCGCGAAAACGACGCCATGCTGAAGTTGTATCCGGCTCTGATCGCCGAAATAGATCGCCACGTCGATCCCCTGGAAACGCTGCGCTTGCTTGTGGAAGGGGTGTTTGCGGGCAACATTTTCGACTTGGGCGCCACGGCCACCGCCGGCATGTTCGCTGGAAATTCTCCGGACTTCTTCCAGATTCGCGCTGACCTGGATGGCAAGCGTTCCTGGCTGGTCGATCATTTCGATGCCTTCGCCCAAAGCCTGTTGAATCCACCCGGCTACCGCAAAGCCTTGTTTTTCATGGACAACGCCGGCAGCGACGCCGTCCTGGGCGTATTTCCACTGGCGCGATGGCTGGCGCAGCGCGGCGTAACCGTGTGCCTGCTGGCCAACGAACACCCGGCGCTCAACGACATGACCATTGTTGAATTGCATCCGTTACTGGCGAGCGTGCGGAAAGTGGATCGCGTTTTTAACGATATGATGAGCGCGGGACGGATTCGGGCGGCCTCTTCCGGTGGCGCCACGCCGCTGCTTGATCTGCGCTGCGTATCCGAAGAATGCAACGCGCATGCCGCCGCCGCCGATCTTATTTTTCTGGAGGGCATGGGGCGTGGTCTGGAGAGCAACTTTCAGACTCCTTTCCACGTCGCCGCCGTAAAGCTGTGCATGATCAAGGAAGAAATTATCGCCCAGCGGCATGGGGGCAAGGTTTTCGACGTGGTATTCCGCTTTGACCCGGCGTCGTAAGTCTTTTCCATCATGCTCTACAAAATCGGCAAAAGTCGAACTTACGGCTGATACTGGAAGTGATCGACCACGGCCACGACGCAAGCGTCCACCGGCAAAGGTGGATCGTATGGATTGGCCGCCTCCCGGCCTTCCTCAAAGGTTACCAGCGAACCGGTCGCCGCGCCGGTGAGGTCCATGGCGATGAGGCTCCAGCGAATCGGCTGTTCGTTAAAATCCAGCGGTTGGAGCAATACCAGACGGTGCGCTTCCAATCCCGGCGAACGAATGCGGGCTTCCACGTGACCGATTATACGAGCCATATACATGCGGTGAGTACTTCCCAAACGCGCCGGTGTTATTTCTCCGGCCAAGCCAATCCCGACGCAGCCGCCGGCGCCGCGAACCATTGGAAGTCGGAACCTAACCCACCAACGCCACAATCACCAGCCGGACCGGACAATCCCGGCCCACCTTGAGCATGTCCTGAACCCCGCGACCGTCGCTGCTCACCAGCACTTGGGCGCCGACTGCCGCGCCGAGCACGTCCACCGCGATCTGGGCAAAACCGTTGGGTTGGCCGGAAAGCGGCTCGCGGGGCTGCACAATCAGCAGCCGCGCGCCTTTCAGGGAAGCGTGTTTGGACGTGCTGGTAACGGATCCCTTGACCAGAGCCGTAAACATCGCCGGTTTCCTGAATTATCCCTTGCGAAAAACGACTTTGCCTTCCGCATCAATGCGGTCGATCAGCGCAATCACCACCGCATCGGTGGGGCAGTTTTTCATACCCGGCGCCAGCCGGGCTGAGCTGCCCTGGGTTACCGCCACCAAGTCGCCCTCTCTGGCGCCCAGTTCGTCGTTGGCGACAATTACGGTCTGCCCCGGAACAAGCCGCCCATCTTTGATTAGATGCGCATGGACCACCACCAGCTTCTTGCTATGGAAGCCCGGTTCTTTCATCGTCGCGACCACTTTTCCGATGACCTTGGCGATAATCATGGGAATCTCCGGTACACGCTGCTTTCCCACCGGATTATCACAGGATCGATCCGAATTGGAAAGAGGGCCGGGAAAGGCGCAGCGGTTCGTGCGCTTCCGCCCGGTTATCCCGCCGGCGGCGTCGCCTCCCGGGCGGTGTTTTGCGTCCCGGCGATACGCGACAACAATCCCGACAATTCGCGACTGTAGCGATCGATGTCGAATTCCTCGGCTCGTTTACGGGCCGATTGCCCCATCGCCTGGCGCATCTGGCTATCCCGGGCCAATTCCATCACGCGTTGCGCCAGCAGGTCGCTTTGGTCATAAGCGGCGATAAAACCGTCCACGCCGTTGCGCGCCACCGTGCCGCTGTTGGGTGTGGTGATGATCGGCAATGCGGTGGCCATGGCCTCCATCACCACCCCCGCCGAGCCTTCGCATGTGGATGGGAACAGAAAGATATCGAAACGTTCCAGCCATTGGCTTACCTCGGATCGTGGAACCGAACCGATCAGTTCCACGTGCCGGCGAAGCTGCTCCTGACCATAGCCGGTCAACTCGATAGGCCCGACCATGACGAATTTCACCAGCTTCGGGTCGCAACGTCTGGCGACCTCAAGAAACCAGGGCGCCCCTTTGCGCAGATTCACTGAGCCCACGAAGCCGACCACAACCGGCCCCGTCCGCCCCCGACGGTCCAGAGGCGCAAAGTTCACGGTATCCGTCGGATAGGGCACAACGCTAATCTTGTCTGCGTCAATTCCCTGCGCCACGAGAGAATCCTTGACGAATTGCGACGCGCAGAGGAGATGGTCGAGTATAGGTAATAGAGCCGCTTCCCGCCGGATCTCCTGCGCCAACCAGTCGCCGGTTTGCCGGGGTTCCCATCCCGGCCACCGGTGGTCGGCCAAGCTGCGCTGTCGGGTCAGCTCCCGTGCCGAGGCGATAGGCTGGTCGGCCACCACCTTGATGCCGCGGGACTGCATGGCACGGCAATAGCGGAGACTCACGAAATAGGTAAAAGCCAAAACGACATCAACGACCCGTGATCGCGCCGCAATCGGTCCGCGGTGAAAGAGCCGCCGGTGGCGCAGCCAGATCGCCCCGCGTTGTATCGTCTGGATAATCTCCCAACGGGGCCAGAGAGACAGGATGGGTATGCTTAAGAGCTTCGCGTCGAATATCGGCACGCCGTCCAGATCGTCCGAACGTCGTTGCTCCATCCGAACCGCCCGCAATGGACGTACTCGCCGGGCAAGAACGATAATCATACGGGCCAACTTGGACTTATCGTTGTACCAATCCGTGTAGAGGGCCGCGAGCATATCGGCGCGCCGGATGGCCCGCGGCATCGCATAGTGAAGCCGCGCGCCATCCTGCATAACCACGACGCGCAATTTTCCCGCCGCCATAAACTCTCCTGTGTCACCCATTATGTGCTGGCAAAGCACCGACGATGCAGAGTATATCAAAAAGGGACCGCAGAGAGTCATGCATTGGTCATATTCTCAGTAACCGTTCACGGGCCAAAAACCGCTTAAAATCAAAGAAATAATGTGGAATCTGAAGTTTATGGAGCATAAAAATCACAAAAAAAGTGCTCTGCAAGGCAAAAAGTGGCGTTTTTTTGCTGATTACGCCACTTTTGCCCGTGAACGGTTACTATTCTCAAAAGCTGTACCGGCCCCCGCCGGCACCGACAACAATGTTGCATAGGCAAGGCAATAGACCGCCCCGCAGGCCGTTACAAAAGATGGCGTTTTCCGCCGCCGGCTGGTAAAATACGACTCGCCACGATGGCTTGGGATTGTGCACCATCGGCCTGCGGTTGGAGACGCAAACGGATGATGTGCGCAAGAGGCGCCTTGGCGCGTTTACCCGCGTTCGGAGAGGCATATTAACCAACCGCAAGCCGGCCTGTACGAAGTCGATTCGCCCCCTGCACGGAATGGCTCATGAAAATAGATCATCGTTTCCAAGTCGAGAGCGGCGTCGAAATCTTCACGGGTTCGGAATTGCTTCTCAAGGGTTGCCTGGAAACTCCCGGCGGGGTAGCCCTTCTTACCGGTTACCCCGGTTCGCCGCTGGCCGGCTTTTTCGATTCCTGCCACGACATCGGCCCGCTGCTTAATGAAAAAGGCATCTGCGCCAAGATGGCCAACAACGAGGCCATCAGCGTGGCGATGCTTAACGGGGCGCAGATGGTCGGAGTCAAGGGCATCGCGGTATTTAAATCGATTGGCTTGCATGTGGCCGCCGATGCGCTGGCCCTGGGCAATCTCGCCGGAATCCCCCACCCCGGTGGAGGAGCCGTGGTGGTTTCCGGCGATGATCCCTGGAGCGATTCCACCCAGGTCCCGGCGGACTCGCGGTTTCTGTTTGAACATCTTCGCGTTCCGGTCATGGAACCGGCCAATTCGCAGGAACTCAAGGACTGGGTGGCGCTGGCGTTTGACCTATCGACGGCGGTCAAGCTCTACATCGGCATGATGGTTACCGTTGCTCTGGCCGACGGCGGAGGCACGGTGGAATGCCGACCCAACCATTGGCCCACGATTAACACGAAAGACCGGATCGCCATCGAGACGGAGAAAATTCCGGTTGAAACAACCGTGTTGCTGCCGCCGCGAAGTTGGCGCCGGGAACTTACTTTTGATCAGCGCTTTGCGGCTTTGCATCAACGCTGCCGGCAATTGGGACTTTCCCGCATTCTTTATCCAATGGAAAGAACCTGGCGCGGCGGCCGGTCTGAGCGGGCGCCGCTGGGCTTTATTTCTTCGGGCATGTCGCACACGCTGCTCGCGCACGCCTTGCGGGAAATGGATCTGCTCGGGACGTTTCCGATGCTCAAACTGGCCTTGAGCTATCCCCTGGACGGCGGCTTGATTGATGAACTCGCCGGCATGTGCGAACACATTATCGTAGTGGAAGAGCGGCGCAGCTTTCTGGAAAAGCAGATCGCCGAGCATCTTACCCGCCAGCGGCAAATCCATCCGGATCATCCCAATGGCCGTGTACAGATCTGGGGTAAGACATTTCCCCAGGGGCGGGCCGGCATTCCGTCGACACGTGGTCTGCACCCATCCATTCTGATTGAACGGCTCGCCGATTTCCTGCGCGAAACTCCCAACATTCCGCACGATCTTTCCAACGGCCGTCTGACGGAAGAACTCCAAACCATCGCGCAGGCCGGCCTGGTCGCCGCCGGTGTTCCGGTGCGAACGCCGGCGTATTGTCCCGGTTGCCCCCATCGCGATTCGTCCAGCGCCCTACTGGAAATTCGCCGTCACCTGCTCGACCCGCAATACATGCAGCAACATTACAACCGCCCGCCGGTGGATCTGGTCGCGCATGGCGACACCGGCTGCTATACCATGATGATGTTCGAGCCGAACAAACCTCTCATGCACAACTACAGCGGCATGGGGCTGGGAGGCGCCACCGGGGGAGGCGTGGACCCCTTCATCACCAACAAGCAGATTGTGTTCATGGGCGACGGAACGTTTTTTCATTCCGGGCAACTGGCCATCGCCAACTCCATCAACCAGGGCCAGGACATCACCTATATCATCCTGGAGAACAAGACCACGGCCATGACTGGCCACCAGCCCAACCCCACGCTTCAGGAGGATATCACCGGCCAGATGGCGATGGCGCATGATATCGAACGCATGGTCCGGTCCATGATCCCCGACGTCGCCGGCCCGCTGCGCATCCGCGGCAAGGATGGCCGCAATGAACCGCAGCCGCGTGTCATCCGCATGAATCCGGCCGACCGCGACAACTACCGCGACATTCTTGAGCGCGTCATCCTGGAAGACGGCGTAAAGGTAATCATCGCCGACAAAGAATGCGGCATTACCTTCCATCGTCGCCAGCATCGCGCCGAGGTGCAGGAGAAGAAAGAGTACGGCTTTGTGCACCAGAAGGCGTACATGAACGTCGCCGAGGAAGTGTGCGAATATTGCCTGGAGTGCACCCGGCAAACCGGCTGCCCGGGGTTGAAAGTGACGTCAACGGATTACGGTCCGAAAATCCAGACCGGCTTCACCACCTGCGTCAATGACGGCGCCTGTGCGCGCATCGACGCCTGCCCCAGTTTTGAACAGGTCATCGTCACCCGCAAGCGCCCGCCGCGCATGCCCGATGAAGTGGTCGATTTGACCGGCATGCCCGAACCGCCGCTGATGAAAATGGGCGACCAGTGGCGCTGCTACCTGGCCGGCGTCGGCGGCATGGGCATCGGCGTGGCCGGTGAAATTCTGGTGCGCGCCGGCCACAAAGAGGGCTATTACATCGCCTTTGTTGATAAGAAAGGCCTGGCCATCCGCAACGGCGGTGTTTTCAGTCAACTGTTGTTTTCTAAAAATCCCATCCAGGGTTCCGCGATCACGCCCTTCGGCAAGGCGGACCTGCTCATCGGCATCGACGCACTCGAGGCGGCTCGGGCCATTTCCCCCAACGATTATCTTCGCGTGGCCTCGCCCGCCCATACCCATGCGGTCATCAATACCGGTAAAACAGAGACGATTCTTAGCCTGCTTGGATGCGAGGATTTTTCACCGGAACGGCTCTCCGAAACCATCAGGACCCAGTGCCAGCCGGGACGGTTCTTCAGTTTCAACGTAAGTGATCTATGTGAACGCTTGCTGGATTCCAAACTTTACGCCAATATCATGATGCTCGGCGTAGCCTACCAACTGGGGTTTATACCTGTTTCCTACAAGAGCATCACCTGGGCCATTCGGCACGCCGTGCGCCGCGAGTTTGAACGCAATTACCGCGCGTTCAACATCGGCCGCAAAATCGTGTTGCGGCCGGACCTTTTCGGTGTGGCCGCCGTCCACGAGGTCGAAACGTTCGACCAGGCCATGGACCGCAAAGCCAACATCCTGATCGTCAGCTCTCTCTGGGGAAAAAAGAACGCCGCGGAGTACCGCGTCATCTGCCGCGACACGCTCGCCCGGATGCCGCTTCTGGACGCCGCCGCGAAACGCGATTATGTCATCCGCCTGTTCGACGCGATTCAATGGGGTGGACTTCCCTATGGCCGCGGCTATGCCGCGCGCGTGGTCAAAACATACCAGCAGGACAATGCCGAACGAAATTTTGCCGTCACGCGCGCCGTCATCGGAAACCTGGCGCGCGTCTTGATGATCAAGGACGAAGTGTACGTCGCCATGATGTACACCAGCCCGGAAAAGTATCGGCGGGATCGCCGCCGCTTCAACGTGAACCCCGCCAACGGCGACCATATCAAATACGTGCATCTGAATCGTCCTGAATTTGAGATCGGCGGCCTGCGAATCCGATTCCATCTCAAGGGTTACGACTGGCAGATGCGCATCCTGCGCCACTGCCGCTGGCTGCGCACCCTTCTTCCCGCCTGGCACGCCCGGGAACGCTCGTTCCGTGACTGGTACCTGCGCCTGGTCGATACCTGCGAGTTGCACGAGCCGTGGCTTTACAATCTCTGGCTCGACATTCTCCAGGCGCCGCAAACGGTGACCGGTTTTCGAGAGGTTCGCTATCCCAAAATGGAGGCCGCCCAGAATCGCGTGCGCGAAGTGCAAAATGCCATCGCCGCCGGCAAGGCCGACGGCCGTTTCCGCTCCCCGGCACGCACCGTGAGCCTGACCAGCCAGGTGGTTGGGACCTTCCGCGGCCCCGGTGCGCCGGGATAGAAAAAAATCACAAGGAAGAACAACATGGACCGGCGGTAACCGTGCACGACCCGGTGCGGGCAAAGAGCGGGAGTTCTTGACTTGAAAGACGGACGGTTTATGATGCCAGTCATGGATACGTTCCGCTTGCATCGACTCCTTTTGCGTGTATTGACGGGCCTGTTCCTATTTCTCTCGCCCGATTTAGCCTTGGCTCAACTGGCCAAAAGAAATATCCCGGCTTTTATACCCCGGATCACGACTCATGCGAGTCCCATACCGGCTTACGGGATAGCCTTGGCCGCCGCGCTGGGAATAATTATCATGGCTTTTCGCAACGCGCACCGCGGAACGCGCGGCGGTGGGCGGGAAAAATAACCGGATTTGCAGGGCGACGCCGATGAACCGCATCGCTCGTGGGTCCAGGGTGGTCCTTGTTGTGACAGAGGCGCCCCATGAAAAATAGACATTGGCTCATCCTCGGTCTGCTGATTCTCAATGCCGTGCTGGCCGCGGGACTTATCTGCCGGATCGGCGGCTGGCGCGCGCACGCCGCCCGTGCCCGGGCGATTTTGCGAGGGGGTCATTATCTGACCGTTTCCGGCTCCAGCAGCGCCGGTGGCGCCGTTTACGTGATGGACGTCGATACGGGCGTGCTGGGGGGATGGATAATCTCCCCGACCAACCCACGCCGACTGGTGTTCATCGCCCCAGAGAGTATTTCACAGGACATTAGGCGCCTGCAACACCGCCTGCGATAGCTTCCCGTAACCGTAATCTCGATCGGCCGGCGCATGGCACGCAGACAGGCAGCCGGCGGGACCGGAGGCGCGAGGTAGCTGGCGTTCCAACGGCAATGCTTCGGGAGTTAAATAATGAAACGTGATTCCATGCTCATTGGTTTGCTGGTGCTTGGCGCTCTCGTGCTGGCGGTTGTGCTGGCCGTTTACCACTCGGGCCGGTCCGCGCGTGCCGATGTTTTTGCTCCCAGCAGCGATTACACTCTGCTTACGTCGTCCTCCTCTTATGGCAACGTGAATATGCTCAACGTCATTGACAATCGCCAGGGGCTGGTGCTGATCTACTCGCTTAATGGAACGAGGCTGGTACTGATTCATGTGGTGAATCTGAAAAATCGCTTGCATTCGCATTCGTCGCGACTGCGCTAAGATCCTGTCTCAATAGATAGGCTCTTAGAATCCATCCGGTGGCCGAAATAGAGGACCGCGTCTTTTTTTGCGATGGATTTTCCATACCGGTGGAACGCGAATGAGACCACCATGGGCGGCCATCCAGTCGGGCGACTGTTTTTTGAAAGGAGCGGGGCGTGCTGGATTTCGTGCGCGGACTGGCCGAAAAGGTTCTGGCTGGTGAATGGCTCAATCGCTCGGAGGCAAGCGAACTGATCCGCCTCCAAGGCGACGATATTCCCGATCTGTTTTACTGGGCCAACAAGATTCGCATCCGCTTCCAGGGGCGGAATATACGCTTTTGCGCCATCGTGGCCGCCAAAGTTGGCGGCTGCTCGGAAGATTGCAAGTTCTGTGCGCAGTCGTCGCATTATTCGACCGCGCGGAGCGCCGCCGCCAAACTTACCGACCAACAGGTGCTGGATTCAGCCGAACATGCCGCCGCGGTCGGAGCCGATAGTTTTGGAATCGTCAACTCCGGCCGTGGCCCGACGCGCTCTGAACTGGAAAACTGGTTGGCCCCGCTGCTGCGAAAAATAGCCCGCAACGGCAAAACTCGCGCCTGCGCCACCCTGGGTGCGCTGACGGGCGAAACCGCTCGCTTTCTCTTTGAAAACGGCGTGCGGCGTATCAATCACAATCTTGAAACCAGCGAGCGCTTCTATCCGAGCATCGTTTCGACCCATCCATATTCCGAGCGGCTCCACACGCTTCGCACCGCCAAGAAAGCGGGCCTTTCCCTCTGTTCGGGAGGCATTTTCGGCATGGGCGAAAGCTGGGAAGATCGCCTGGACCTTATTTTTACCCTGCGCGACATCGGTGTGGATGTCATGCCGCTGAATTTCCTCAATGCCATCGCCGGCACTCCGCTGGAACATCAGCCCAAACTTGCGCCGATGGAGTGCCTGAAAATTATCAGCATCTGCCGGTTTATATATCCGCGGGTTGAATTGAAAGTCGCCGGTGGCCGCGAAGTGTGCCTGCGCGATTTGCAAAGCTGGATGTTCTTCGCCGGCGCCGACAGCACCATGATCGGCGATTATCTGACCACCTATGGCCGCAGCCCCCAGTTGGATCACCAAATGGTTCGTGATCTCGGTCTGGACTGGCAAACCTATGAAGATGGACCGGTCGAGCCGGCCGGCGAACATCCCCGGCTTTCGCGAATCAGCCACACGGGGCGTTTCAACATTCCCATCATTTATGAAGGGGAAGTGGCCGTGCGTCAGGATGCCGTGGACATGTTTCGTTCGTGACCACCGCGAAAAATGATCTCGTTTTCATCCACGGACTGGGTCTTTTAAGTCCGCTCGGCTTGGGAGTCGAGGCGCACTGGCGGGCCATCCGCAATGATCGACGCCTGGTGGATCGCGGCGTCATACCCGATGAGCTGATCGAGAGAGCCTTGCGGGTGGGCAAGTGCGGATTTGCTTGTCCGCAAAAATTCCACCATCTATCTTGGGACCGCTCGATTGTGTTGGCTCTCGCCGCGGCGCTGAGCGCTTGGGACGACGCCGGTTGGCCGCCGGAATTCCGCCGCCGCGATACCGGTCTGTTCCTGGCGACCAGCAAAGGACCGGCCTTGACCTGGCTTGCCGCCTGCGGCGCGCTGAAGACCGGTTTGCCCGGGCTCTTAAGCGAATCTAACGCCTGGCACGTGGCCATGGGACCGGCGGCTCTCGGCGCGGCGCTGGCCGAGATTCTCGAATGGGAAGGCGCCGTCCATACCTCGGTGGCGGCGTGCGCCAGTGCGCTGGTCGCGGCGCATCGCGCTGTGGAAGCGCTGCGGTGCGGCGAATGCCGGCGGGCCATCGTGGTGGCGGCGGACGCCTCGGTGCATCCGTTTTTTGAAAGTGGTTTGAACAATCTGGGGGTATTGGCGCCGCCCGGGGCCGATGCGCATCGCCATTGTCGGCCATTTTCCGATGAAGGCACGGGTTTTTTCATATCCGAAGCGGCCGCGGCAATATGTCTGAGTCGCGCCGCACACGCCTCGCCGGCCATCGGCGCGACTTGGCTGGGATCTGATGCGACACACCTGGTTTCCGCCGATGCGCAAGCCCATTCCCTGACGACCGGGCTGAGCCGCCTGGCGGATGGTTTGCCTGTTGCTTTCGTCCATGCCCATGCGACCGGCACACGGCACGATCGTTACGAGTTGGCGGCGATCCGCCGGGTTTGCGGCGAACGTACGCCGGTATTCTCCCACAAGCAATGGCTGGGGCACAGCCTGGGCGCTTCCGGCCTGGTCGCGCTGATCCTTTCGGCCGTGTGTCATCGAAAGCGTTGCACGCTCGACGGCCGCCCTTTGGAAGCGGGAGGGCGAAGTATCACCATCGCCCAGGGCTTTGGAGGACCTATCGGCATGTGCAGGCTGCAGGAAGCTCACCGCGGCTCTGGCGGGAAACGAGGCTTGTAGGCCACGAGGCAAATGGTGAAATCAGGCCAACCTGTAAGACGCGCGAGCAGTCGATCCAGCAGTGGCGGCAGAATCCGTAAAGGAAGTAGTGTAAGCCAGACTAGGGGAACCGGTCCGCGGCGCAGTTTCCGCAGGAGCCAGGTGCACTTTTGCGCGAAGAACCCGCTGCACGAGGATATCTCTTCCACGGCGAAGCCCGCTTGCGCGCAGAGTTCGCGCAGCATTGCCGGGGTGTAGCCGCGCCGGAGATGACCGCCATCTTCGACCTTTCGGAACGGGCCATTGTCCTCCGGTGTGATGGCTCGCAGGAGGTACCGCGGCGCGGTCAGCAAAAGCGTTCCACCGGGACGCAGGCAGGCGTGGATATCCCGGACAAGTTTCCGATCATCCATGATATGTTCAATGGTTTCAAAGCAGACGGCGATATCAAACTGGCCGACGAATTCGTTTTTTTCATGCAGCTTTCGCACATCCTGAATCGGAAAGGCCGCCTTCGCGCGGCATAGAGAGGCGCGCCGGCTCGCAACATCCTGGTTGCGACGATCCCAGGACAGACCGATCGCGTCGTATCCCCGCAGCGCCGCCGCGATGGTGAATTGGCCGGTTCCACATCCCACATCAATCAATCGCTCGCCGTTACGTGTTTTGGGCAATCGTTTCCGGAGCCATCGCCAGCGGTCGTAAACAAGAAAATCGCCATGAAAAAAGCCCGCCCGGTACCCTACCAGGCGCACGAGAATGGAGCGATCCATAGAATTCCTCCTCCGGGAAAAGAACGCATTATCCTTGTTTCGGACGGAATATCAACGCCCAATTAAGCCAAATGAGCCGGAGATATGGCCTGAAAGGCGTGGCTCTCCCAACAAGCTATCGGGGATAGCCGGGGTTGGCGGAACCACTGATTTTCAGGCAACGACGCTTTCTTATCCGCTTGTTTGCCGCTTCCGGATCGCCTGTGAAAAATATCGCAAAGTTCCGGCGAATTTTGACCGACACGGGATTTTTGTTGCATCGATGGGGAGAATAATCGATAATAATTTACGGATGAGTCCACCAAGTGTTGGAAAGGAGGTTGATCGACAAGCAGGGTTCACCGCCCCCGATAACCATCGGGGTTGAACCGGAAAACCGCGTCGCAAATGTCGGATCGCAACGAACCGGAAATCTACACGCCATCTATTTTTCATCATGACCGGTGCGTGCGAAACGCCTTTGAGGCGCGGTTTTTCTTTGCGCGGATCCGCAAAACGTCGTGCGTTTTCTCCCCGCAATCCCCGGCCTGCCGGCAGAGGCGGCGCGGCGGCGGTAAAGCATACACGCGGTGCCGATCCTATGGATGACTCAAGCGGGATCGTCGGAATCTTCGCGGCCGCCGGGCTGATCGGGCGGCTTGGGTTGATCCCGCCGGTCCGGCTGATCCGATTGGTCCGGCGGTCCTTCCTGGTGGGGAGACTCCGCCGGATGATCATTCTCCGCCGCGGGTCGCCACGGCTGATTTTCCTGATCGCGCGGATCGTCCCGTCGCTGTGTCTTGCGCTCCACCAGGCCGCAGAGCGCCAAACCGAGCAAATACAGCGCCAGCAGCGGCACGAAAATGCTCAGAAAAGTAACGACATCAGGCGTGGGGGCCAGAAGAATCGAGAGGATGGCCAGGGCCAGTACGGCAAATCGCCAAAAACTACGGAATTGCGGCGCGCTGACTACGCCGATCTGGGTAAGAATCATCATCACCATCGGCACCTCAAACGATAGGCCGAAAACCAGGCACATGACGAGAACAAAGCTCAGATAATCATGGAGCATGGGTATGGGGGTAAACAGGGCGTTGGCGGGCTGAGTGTTGATTTCCAGCGTGTGCGAACCGACGTGGAGACGAAGCTGATTGTCCACGGCATTGAACCATAGCACCGCTTTGTGGGCGGGAAAATGCGTCGGATCGCGACGGACAATGGGAATGCGGGGCAGTTTGGCGGCATCGCCGGCGGGAAGGTGGGCTGTGCTTTTGGACGCAAGCCCCCCGCCGTAAATAACCCGTTCCCAGGCGTTGGGCGCCAGGGATGGCATGCGCACTTCATGATTGAACTGCATGAAAAATTTGAGCATGAACGGCAGCACGAGAAAAAAGAAGAACGCCACGCCCAGGGCGAACAGCAGAATGCTCGGTCCGATATACCGGTAGACCACCACGCGTTCGCGGCGATAAAGGCCGGCGGCGATGAATTTCCAGAACTGGTAAATAATCCACGGGCTGGCAAGCACCAGGCCGGCCTTCATACCGGTCATGAGGTAGAGAATCAGTGAGCCGGCGGGTTTGAAGTAACTCAGATGGGGCGGATATCCGCCCCACCGCAGGGCCAGCAGGTAAGGTTGATAAAGAAAGTTGATGATGTTGTCGGCATAATACAAACCCAGGGCCACGCCGATGGAACTGCCCAGCAGCGCGTAGATCAGCCGGCGGCGCAGTTCATCCAGGTGATCGCCGAAGGACATCACGGGCAAATCGCCATCGCCCCCGGAGACGTTCGGCTGGCGCCGATTCCTGAGAAATTCCCGCCATAAAGCCATTTTCGCGACTCCATCCACAAAACCGCCGGCGCTGCCGGCCACCCCTGCGGTCCGGCTTTGCGCTGCGCTCCCAGCGGGGACGACATTGCGGGTGAGGACACCTGCCTGCCGACCCGCCCGCGGGTAGGTCAGACCGGCAAGGCCCGTGCTCCCAGCCGGCCGGCGCCGGAATTTCAACGCGCGCTTACTCGGGCGTTACTATACCGTCTTGCAGGCGAACCACACGGTCGGCCCGGCCGGCCACCTGGGCGTCATGGGTAACCAGCAGAATACTCTGCCGACGCTGCCGGTGCAGTCCCGTAAGCACGTCCAGAATGGTTTGACCGGTCCGCGGATCAAGATTACCGGTCGGCTCATCGGCCAGCACCAGGGCCGGATCGTTGATCAGCGCCCGGGCGATGGCCACGCGCTGGCGCTCGCCGCCGGAAAGTTCCGCGGGCCGGTATTTCAGGCGATCTTTCAATCCGATCTGTTCGAGCAGCGCCAGCGCCTGCGTTTTTCGCGGCCTGGCCCGGACCAGAGCCTTCCACCATGGCGCGGCGACCATGGCCGGCAGCAGCACGTTCTCCAGGACGGTCAGCTCCGGCAACAGGTGATAAAGCTGGAACACAAAGCCGATCGCCTGATTGCGCAGGCGGTGCCGCCGCGACCGGGAGAGCTTGGCCACGTCCTGGCCGCGGAACACCACGGCGCCGCTGTCGGAGGATTCCAACATGCCGGCGATATGCAGCAGCGTGCTTTTGCCGGAACCGGACGCTCCGACCAGAGCGACAAATTCGCCTTCGCCCACGCTCAGCGAGGCGCCGGTGAGCACACTGGCCGCGTCCGGCCCCAGGCGGAACGTTTTGTGGATATCGATCAATTCCAGCAATGTTTCCATACATTTAAATCCATCTTTATTGGCCCGCCGCGGGCGGCTCCGGCGGGCGCCGGGCCATCGCGGCGGGGTCGTATTTCTGCGCGATGGGCATGCGGCGGCCGTAACCGAAGGCGCGCGACGTAACTTTCAAACCTGGCGGCATTTGCTTGCGCTTGTATTCGTTGAGATCAACCAGGCGGGCCACCCGCGGAACGATCCGGGGATCAAACCCTTCGTCGATGATGTTCCAGACGGATTTTTCCTCTTCCACGTAACGCTCCAGTATGGCGTCCAGTACGTCGTAGGGCGGGAGGGTGTCCTGGTCCTTCTGATTGGGGCGCAACTCGGCGCTGGGCGGTTTGCTCAGCGAACCCTCCGGAATCGGCGCGCTGCGGCCGGCGGCCCGGGCCCGGTCGTTGATGAATTGCGCCAGCCGGTACACCATGGTCTTGGGCACATCGCTGAGTACCGCCAGTCCCCCGCACATATCGCCGTAGAGGGTACAGTACCCGGTGGCGATTTCGCTTTTGTTGCCCGTGGTCAGCAACAGATGACCGAACTTGTTCGAGAGCGCCATGAGAATGGCGCCGCGGATACGGGCCTGCATGTTTTCTTCGGCCAGACCGGGGGCGGCGCCGGCGAACAGCCCGGCGAGTGTGGCCTCCATGGCCTGGTGGACCGCCTCGATCGGCACGACGTGGAAATGAACGCCGAGCGCTTCGGCCAGCAGTTTGGCGTCGCGGAGGGAATGATCGCTGCTGTAGCGCGAGGGCAGGGCCACGCCCACGACATTTGCAGCGCCGAGTGCTTCGGCGGCCAGAGCGGCGACAACGGCGGAATCTATTCCTCCGGAAAGACCCAGCACCGCGGTTTGAAAGCCGCACTTACGGACATAATCGCTTAAACCCAGCAGCAGGGCGGCGTGCAGACTCGCCATATCGCGGCGCGGTTCGGGCAGGGAGGCCGGCGGTGCTTCGGAAAGGCCCGCCTGCCGCAGTGGCAGGTCGAACACGACCAGGTCTTCCTGAAAATCGCGCGCCTGGGCCAGCAGGTTTCCCCGCGCATCAACCACCACTGAATTCCCATCGAAAATCAACTCGTCATTCGCCCCCACCTGATTGACATACATAATCGGTATATGCCAGCGTCGCGCCTGGTGTGTGATAAGCCGGCGGCGAAAATCATTCTTGCCAAGCTCAAAGGGCGAAGCGCTGATATTGATCAGAACACCGGCGCCCGCCTCCGCCAGGGCTTCCACGGGATTGAAATGATACAAGCGCCGGCCTAAGACTTGCTCATCGTTCCACAGGTCCTCGCAAATGGAAAGGCCCAGCTTTTCGCCGCCCAGCGGCGTGATTTCCACTCGGGGGCCGGGTTCAAAATAGCGGCTTTCGTCGAACACGTCGTAGGTAGGCAACAAGCTTTTGTATCCGCGATGCAGAACGGCGCCGTCTTTTACCAGCGCCGCGGCGTTGTAGAAGGGGCGGCCAACGGAGGCGGGATTTTTCTGGACATAGCCGACCAGTGCGGCGATTCCCCGGCTTTCCCGGGCGATCTGTTCCAGAGTCTGCTCCATTTGCGCCAAGACGATGGGTTTGAGCAGCAGATCGCGCGGGGGATAACCGATCAGAGCCAATTCGGGCGTGACCAGCAGTTCCGCTCCGCGCCGTCGCGCTTCCTCAATTGCGGCGATGATACGGGCGGCGTTGCCGGCGATGTCGCCCACGGTGGGATTGAGTTGAGCCATGGCCATGCGCATAAGAATCTCCGGTTCACATACCGGCGCCCTACAGCGTATCGTCCGCACCAACGTCTGTAACCTGCGCCGCAACGAGCCTGCCTGTGTCTGGGCAGACAGGTCCCGCGTCTATTTTCAAGTATTTTTACAAAACATGCGCCTGCGGGGCACATCATAAATATTCGCTCTCCCGCCGCCCATACAGTCCGGGGTGAAAATGCGTATACTCTTGGCCGTGGTTAGACCGGCGGGAAGCAGCGCGTATGATCGCCCGAATCAATGGTACGGTGGAAAAGGTAAGCCAGGAGGCAATCCTGGTGAATGTGGGGGAACTGGGTTACGAGGTGCTGGTGCCGGCGGGAGACATTGCCCATCTGCAAACACGGGTGGGGCAGCGCATTTCCCTGTTTACCATGCAATATATTGAAGGTAATGCCAGCTTCGGCCAATTAGCCCCCCGCCTGCTGGGTTTCCTGCGCGAACAGGACCGGGACTTTTTCATGTTATTCACCACGGTCAAGGGAATCGGGACGCGGCGGGCGTTGCGGGCGATTGCCGCGCCGGTGGCTCAGATCGCCGCCGCCATCGTGCGCCAAGATACCCATTTTCTCACCACCCTGCCGGAGATCGGCAAACGAACCGCGGAGCGGATTATCACCGAACTTTCCGGTCGGGTGGATATTTACGCCGGACCATCCGTTCCCGCCGGGGAAGTCCAGCGCACGGAGGAACAGCGCCAGGCGATCGCGGCGCTGACGGCCCTGGGCGAGCGGCGGGCCGAGGCGGAAAATTGGGTGGATCGGGCGTGTCGGGTCGATCCGGCACTGGCACAATCGGCGGACATCGTCAAAGCCGCTTATAAGCTCAAAGGCGGCGGCGGGTGACGCCCGCGACCACACGGTGCCGCGGGAATCGGCAATAACGGAAGACCATGGTTCGCGAAAGAATTGTAACCGGTACGGCGCTGCCGGAGGATGAAGCGAGTCCCGACAAGTCGGCGACGCCCACCTTGCGCCCGCGCCGTCTGGCTGACTACATCGGGCAGAAGGAACTGGTGGAAAAGCTGCGGATCAGCATCACCGCGGCGCAGAAACGATCCGAGGCGATGGAGCACGTGCTGCTGCACGGCCCGCCGGGGCTGGGTAAGACTACGCTGGCTTACATCATCGCCGCCGAACTCAACCGTTCGGTTCCCAAGATCACCAGCGGCCCGGCTCTGGTGAGGCCAACCGACCTGGTGAGCATGCTCACGAATCTCCAGCAGGGCGAAGTGCTGTTCATCGATGAAATTCACCGCATTCCCGCGGCCGTGGAGGAATATCTTTATCCGGCCATGGAGGATTTCTGCATCGACGTGGTGACCGGAAGCGGCATGCACGCCGCCTCCATGCATATGGATATCAAGCCATTCACGCTTATCGGCGCCACCACGCGGGCGGGCCTGCTTTCCGGACCGATGCGCTCGCGTTTCGGCATCGCGCATCATCTGGATTTTTACGGGCGGGACGATCTGATGAAAATTATCGTCCGCTCGGCGGCGCTATTGGATTTGCCCAGCCAGAGTGAAGCGCTGGAGTTAATCGCCCGGCGCTCCCGCGGCACGCCGCGGGTGGCCAACCGGCTACTGCGGCGGGTGCGGGATTTCGCCCTGGTGCGCGGCCAGGGCAGGCTCACTGGGCAAGTCGCCGCGGAAGCGCTGCGGCTGGAAGGCATCGATGAACAGGGGCTGGACGCGCTGGATCGACGTTTTATGCAGGTGCTGGCGCGCGATTATGAGGGCGGTCCCACGGGTCTGGAAGCCCTGGCGGCCACCATGGGCGAGGAGTCGGACACGTTGGAGGACGTGGTGGAGCCTTTTTTGCTGCAAATAGGGTTGATCCGCCGCACGCCCAAGGGGCGCCAGCTTACGCCGGCGGGCTACGCACATCTGGAACTCCCGCCTCCCCGGAAGGCTAACGCCTCCGGCGCGCCGGAACTCTTCTGAATGCCGCCCGGAAGTTTATCCGACGCGGTGCGGTTCCGATATTGAAAGTATGTTCATATTCCGGCGCGGTTTGACCGATGGACAATAAATGCCCGGCCCGCACGGTTTGTATTAAAGGTGCCGCATGTCCCTGAACGTCATTGATCCTTTTCCTTGGTTTCTTCACAAGGATCTTCCTCTGAAATTCGAGGGCGGCGAAGGAATCATGCACCTTCGGGCCTCGGAGTGGACGGACCATTGGCGCCCCCTGCTGGGGATGATCGTCGATTGCCAGAAGCTCCAGCCACGGCGGATGATGGTGGCGATTGTGGGCACGCCCGGATCAGCCAAGTCCTATTTCGCCGCCCAGTTGGCGTGGTTGGCCGAGCATGACTTTATTCCCGGCAGCCGGGGGGTCGCCTTGTCGATGGACGGCTTTCATTATCCCAACCGCGTTCTGGGGGGACGGAACCTCACGCTTCCAACCGGCGAGAAAATCTCCCTGCGCGACTGCCCGGGCGCCCCGGAAACATTCGACGCAGCCGCGCTGCGGCAGCGCCTGCTGGAAATCCGGCAAATACCGGAGGAAATCACCTGGCCGGATTACAACCGTCGAACACATGATCCGTCGCCCGGCTCCATCCGCATCAGCAGCCGGTACAACCTGATCCTGGTGGAGGGCAGCTACCTGCTGCTGGACGTTGAACCGTATGACGGAATTGCGGACTTATTCGATCTACGGATATATCTGGAGGCGCCGGCGGCGACGGTGCTCGCCAACCTGGTTAACCGACGCATGGAAAATGGTAAAACTCTTGTCCAGGCCAAGGAATGGGTCAAGCGGATTGACCTGCCGAACGCCCGCCTGGCGGAGGCGACCCAGGCGCGGGCGGATGTGATCATCGTGCGCGACCGGCGGGATATTCTTTCGGCGGTGGCGTGGCGGACGGGCGCGAATTCGGCGCGCGGCTCGGTGATTGGAAAGCCAACGATGGCGATGGCGGAAAATTAACAGTTCCCGCGCAGATTCCTCCTCCATGAAAAACATTCTTCACACATGACGCGAAAAGCCAAGAATATGGAGGGACCGCTCCGTGGCGGGCCTTCCCGGCCGCCTTGGTTCTGCTTCTCCGCCGGAGGAGCGCCGCCCTTTTTCCGCGCCGGGGGTGTGGGAGGGTGGAAGTATGCCGTGAATGCGGCTACCTTACCAACCGGCGGAAAGTACGACGCGGGCCGTCGCGACAGCCCGGTTTTGCCCTGCGGGCCGTCCCGGTAATCATCGGGATTCGCGATGCGCGCGTGGCCGGAATATCCGCGGGAATAAGACCCGCCAACCGGCGGGTCAGGCGCGCCCGCGTTGGCGCGGCGGTGGACAGGAACTGTGGATCGCCCCTTCCGGGCGGGGTGGCCAATTCGGGGAGTTCTCATGCGATTTACCAAGATGCACGGAATCGGGAACGACTACGTATATGTGAATACATTCCACGAGTCGGTGGTGGATCCGCAAAAGCTGGCGGTGCGAATTTCCGATCGCCATTTCGGCGTGGGCGGCGACGGCCTGATCCTGATCGGTCCGCCAACGGAAGAGGGCCGGCGCCAGGGCGCTCACGTGCGCATGCGCATGTTCAACGCCGACGGCAGCGAAGCGGAAATGTGCGGCAACGGCGTGCGCTGCGTCGCCAAGTACGCCTACGATCATCAGATTGCCATGGTCAATCCCCTGCGGGTGCAAACCGGCCGGGGGGTGCTGACGCTGGACCTGTGGATGCAGCATGGCAAGGTCAACCAGGTGACGGTAAATATGGGCAGGCCGATCCTGAACCCGAAGGACATCCCCGTTTTAATCATGGGCCTGGACCAGGTGATCGATCATCCGGCCCTGGCGACCCTGGGGCTGGCCGAGATGCCGCCCGGTCCGGACTGGATCAAGGCGTGTGGTCTGGAAGACCGGATGACCTGCCTGTCCCTGGGCAATCCGCATCTGGTGTTCTATTGCCGGCGCGTGGATAGAGTTCCGTTGGAGATGGTGGGGCCTCTGCTGGAAAAGCACACGCTGTTTCCACGGCGCGTCAACGTCCACTTCGTGCAACTGCACAACCAGGGCGAAGTAACCATGCGCACGTGGGAACGCGGCAGCGGCGTCACGCTGGGCTGCGGCACCGGCGCCGCCGCCGTCTGCGCCGCCGGCGTGCTTACCGATCGGACCAATCGCATCATCCTGGCGAACCTGCCCGGCGGACGCTTGGCGCTTAAATGGAACCAGACCGACGAATGCCTTTATATGACCGGTCCGGCGGTGGAAGTATACACCGGCGAATGGCCGGAACAGTAGAAACAAATGTGAGAGCCTATATTAATAGATAGGCTCTTAGTCGCCGCCGCGCTCTCCCGAGAGACGGGGCCAAGCCGAGACGAGGGGACAAACACATGGCGTTTTTCAGCACGCGGTTCGTATGGACATGGACACCCGCAACCCTTGCGGCCGCGGTTCTTCCGCCCGCTACCCGCTCGGCGGCGGCGCACCTGCTGGTACGCGCCTTGTTCACCACGCCGACGTGGATGCCTTCGCTAAGCGAGTTTCGCAACGCCCTGATTGTATTTCTTGCGGCGCAGGGGATTCTCTGGCTGCTGTGGGCATGGTTCCGGGAACGGCTCCAACGCAAAAGCATCACGCGTCTGGTCCTGTTGGGCGCGCAACTCGTCGCGCTGTATCTGGCCCTGTGGTTTCTGCACCCGCAGCGCATGAATCATCCCCTCCTGGACGCCCCCGCCTGGTGGATCAAACGTATTTTCATCGTCCTGCTGGTGATCGTGGGATTGCAACTGCTGGACCGGCTGGCGCTGATTCCGCTGCTGACCCGCGGCGGGAAGCTGCCGCTGCCACGGTTCATCCATCAGATCATTCTGCTGGTGGCGTACGTGTTTGCGGTGCTGGGCTTCTGCAGTTGGGCGTTCCATCTGGACATCAACAAATTCCTGGCCGGCTCGGCGATCATCACCGTGGTGCTCGGACTGGCTCTGCAGGAACCGCTGGGAAATTTTTTCAGCGGCATGGTGATGCAGACCAGTTCGCCGTTCACCATCGGCGACTGGGTGACCTGCGCCGGCGTGGAAGGGCAAGTGGTGGACATGACCTGGCGGGCGGTTACTCTGTTGACGCTGGAAGACAATTACGTGCTGGTTCCCAACAGCATGATGGCCCGGGAAAAAATCGTCAATTATCATACGCCCACCGTCGCCACGGCGCGCACAATTGGCATCGGACTGGAGTACTCCAGCCCCCCGGACCAGGTGCGGGAGGTGTTGCTGGAGGCGATGCGCGAAACCCCGGGCGTACTGGCCAGTCCGCCGCCGATGGTGTACCTGAGCGCCTTCGGAGATTCTTCCATCGAATATCATTTGCGGTTCTGGATCAACAAGCCGCGCGAGCACATGAACATTGAAAGCCGCGTGCGCATCCTGGCGTGGTATCGTCTCCGGGCGGCGGGCATGAGCATGCCATTTCCCATCCGCACCGTTCAGATGGTGGATCCGCAAAAAGATCGCGAGCAGGCCCGCGCGGCGGAAGTTCAGCGGCGCGTCGAGTTGCTTTCGCGCGTGCCGCTGCTGGCCCCCCTGCCGGCGGATGATATGACCCAACTGGCCCGCAACGTCGCCATCCGGTTCCTGGCGGCGGGCGATACGCTTTATCGCCAGGACGATCCGGGCCGAAGCCTGTTCGTCATCCAGCGGGGCGCGGTGGAACTGCGGATCGTCCGCAACGCGGGTCGCGGCGTCCATTGCGAGGCGCTGCACGATGGAGAATATTTCGGTGAACTTAGCGCGCTGATGGGTACGCCCCGCGCCGGCTCAGTCTGCGCTCTGGCGGAAACCGTATGCTTCGAGATCGGCAGCGAGGCCCTGGAGCGCATTTTCCGGAATAATCCGAAAGTGCTGGAGAACGTTTCCCGGGTGGTCGCCGACCGCCACGCCCAGCGGGTATTGTTGTTGCGGGACATGGCCCCGTCCGAGGGAAGCGCCAACCAGCCCGCCGAACTTCATCAATCGTTGCTCCAACGGATGAAAAGCTTCTTCGCGCTGCGCTGAACTCGAATTTCGCCGTTTTTTTCTATTCGCACGCCGCCCGGCGCCTTCGCGCGCCGGCTATCGGCGAGCCACTCACCGGCGCCACGCCCGCTTTAGAGAAGATTCTTCAAATGTTTGATGCTTGCCGCGGCCTGCGGTACCGTGCCGCATTCCACGCTTAGAACAATGTCGCGGGGGCAGCCGCGACATATTTCGATCACGCGCGCCCAGTCGATCACGCCTTGGCCGCAGGCGCAGCCGACGGGTGTACCGGTCACCTTACCGCGTTCGGAGCCGGCTTGGGCGGCGGAAATATCCTTGGCGTGCAGGTGCACCAGCCGGTCCCGGACGCGCTCCAACCAGACATAAGGATCATGCCCGCACAAGTAACTGTTTCCGGTGTCGAAATTAATGCCGATCGCCGGTGATTGCACGAGGGCATGGATGCGGTCCAGCCCGTCCGGGTGCTTGGTATATTGCTGGTGCGGTTCCAGACCGATCAGAATGTTTCGCGGCTCGGCAACGGCGGCGGCTTCGCGCAAAGTATATTTCATCAGAACAAAGTCCTCCGCCTCCGTGGTCCACGGGGCCTTGGGACCTTCATCGGTGTTCACGACCGGCGCGCCGCATTCGGCGGCAAACCGCACGGCCTGTTTGAGATAATCCGTTCCGATATCGGGCCGGACCAGCACCGAATGACCTGAAAGCCCCGAGAGTTTTATGCCCGCTTTTGCGCACGCCCTTTTCACGCGGTACGGATCGTCCAGCATGGACACGCTATGGAAATAACCCGCTTCGCTCAGCAGCTCGCGCCCCCAATGCACCATCGGCTCGACATACTCATAGCCGAGTGCCGCCGCCGTCTGGACGCCCCATTCAAAGGGTTTGTCGTCGTGGCGGATGAATTCCATGTTGACGCCAAGGCTGATTTTTCCCATGACGTGTCCTCTTGTTGTATTTTGTTCAAAACCATACGTCCCGGACGCATGGGTCCGGGATTACAATTCCACAAACTGCATCAACTCCACCTCTTTTTCGCGCTGCGGGATGGATACATCGGCGTATTCGGCCAGGCCGGCTTGCACCATCAGGCGGCGAACGGCGGCGGCGTTGTACGTACCGGCCTGGGAGAGCAAATCCCAAAACACTTCGCCGGCGCTGCGGGTCTCTTCCAGTGGCGCAACAGCCCGCTCAAACGCCTGGATGCGGCCTTCGCAATTCTCGAAGACACCCGACTTTTCCGCCCACGTGCACACCGGTAAAGCCAGTGCGGCCCGACCGACCAAACCATCCGGTCGGGTACTCAGCGTCACCAGATTTTCCAGGTCGGCGAACACTTCTCCGAGGCGGGAATCGTTGTGCGCAATCGGATCCACCAGGACGAGGGCCGCGGAAATATTGCCATTCTTCGCCCTATCGGCCAGCTCGTCCAGGGAATCCGTCCGGCCGGCGGGAGGCTCGCCGAAATGCGCAATGATCTTTTCCGCGCCACGGCGGTTGGGGGCTTTCTCCGCGCGAATGATGTATGTAACCGCTCCGGTGGCGGGGTTTCGGAATACCTGGTCCCGGCCTTCGATCTTCGGTGGATTGAGAATCAACCGCGCTTGCGAATCGATGCCGCGGATCCATTTGGCGGCGAGAAACATTTCCTCCGTGGAGTCAAAAGGGCTTAACAGCAACACGGTGGATCCAGCGCCTTTCTCAGCCGCCGCTTTCCTGAACATCTGTTCCAGCCGGCCCAGGGAGTATTCCCAACTTGCACAATCAGCCGAGCCGCGGACGGAAATGCGCTTCTGGCGGTTGTTGTGGATGAAATTCCAGCCATAGCGGATATCGTCGGAAATCCACCACTGATTGATATCCTTGTGGAAACGGGGCTTGATACGATAGACGCGGCCCTGGTTGTGCTCAATGAAGATATTCTCGCCGCCGCTGGAAAATGGCGAAATACTCGGTGTTTTCTTGAGAAACCATACGCGCTGGGTAAACAGAAAATCTTTATCCAGCAGCGCTCCCACCGGGCAGATGTCGATCACATTGCCGGAAAGAGGATTGTCCAGCGATTGGCCGGGAAATACATCGATCTCTTCTTTATGCCCGCGCCCGAAGACTCCCAGTTCGCCCGTGCCGGAAATTTCCCGCGTGAAGCGCACGCAGCGGGTGCACATGATGCAGCGATCGCTATAGAGCAACACGTGCTTGCCGATATCCTTCTTGGGTTTTTTGGCCTTGTCCTCCTCGAAACGGCTCTGGGCGCGGCCGTAGCGGAAGCTGTAATCCTGCAGGTAGCACTCGCCGGCCTGATCGCACACGGGGCAATCCAACGGATGGTTTAGCAGAAGGAATTCCAGCACCGCCTTCTGATTGGCCGCGGCCTTGGGCGAGAGGCTATGCACCTTCATGCCGTCCACGGCGGGGGTTTGGCACGCCGGCATCAACTTGGGAATCTTCACCAGCTTGCCCGGATCCTTCGGATCGGGATTTTCCACTTCCACCAGACAAATACGGCAACTGGCTACGATCGAAAGACCCTGGTGGTAGCAGTAATGCGGCAGTTCCACGCCGTTGTCCAGGCAGGCCTGGAGAATCATTTTCCGGCCTTCCCAGGAAACTTTCTTTCCATCAACTTCCATCGTGGGCATAGGGAAATCCTTCGATTGTCAGAAACGGGAAATTATACCCAAAGTGTTGAACCTGCTCCGCGGTCGGCGGCGGATTGAGCCTCATCCGTCCCGGTTACACCGTCGCTGCGACCGGTGCGAGATTCACCCCCTGCACTTGCGGCGACTTGAGCCGCGCCTTGAATTCCTCCGGGAACTTCTGCAGGAAGGTGCGAACCGCCCAGTTGGCGCCGTCGGCCAAGCCGCAAATGGTCGTTCCGGGCATGGCGCCCATGCTCAATGCCACCTCCATCAACAGATCAAAATCCCGCGGCTTGCCGAAGCCGGCCGCGATGCGGTTGAGGATTTTGTGCATCCAAGCCGTGCCTTCGCGGCAAGGCGTACACTGCCCGCAGCTTTCGTGGGCGAAAAACCGTACGATGTTGCGCAGCGCCAGCACCAGATCGGTCTGGTCGTTCATCACAATCACGCCGGCGGTGCCCAAGCCGAGCACGTTGTATTTTTTACCGATGTCGAAATCCAACTCGGCGTCGTACTGATCGGTTCCCAGAATACCCATCGATACGCCGCCGGGAATGGCCGCCTTGTATTTTCCGCCCTTGACGCCGCCGGCGTGTTTTTCAATAAGCGCCGACATTTTGACGCCCAACTCGTTTTCAAATACGCCGGGCTTATGGACGTGGCCGCTGACGCCGAAAAGCTTCGGCCCGGCGGAACTCGGCGTGCCCATGCTCTTGAACCAGGCGGCGCCATTGAGCATGATGTGCGGCAGGCAAGCCAGGGTTTCCACGTTGTTGATGATGGTCGGCTTGGCGAACGCGCCGGCCACGGCGGGGAACGGCGGCTTAATGCGCGGCCAGCCACGCTTGCCCTCGAGCGATTCGAGCAGCCCCGTTTCTTCCCCGCAGATATAGGCCCCCGCGCCGCGATGCACGTAACAGTTGTGGATGATGTCGGTTCCCGGATGTTTCCCGCCGAAAACACCGTGGGCGTAGGCTTCGGCGATGGCCTCTTCGAGCACCTTCGCCTGGCGGTGGTATTCGCCGCGGATATAGATGTAGCTGGTGGTAATGCGATTGGCGTACGCGGCGATCGCGATGCCCTCCAGCAGAACGTGCGGATCATGATCGATCAGGTAGCGATCTTTGAACGTTCCCGGCTCGGATTCGTCGAAATTCACCGCCAGGTAGCGTGGATGCACGTCTTTAGGCAGGAAGGTCCACTTGGTTCCGCAGGGAAAGCCGGCGCCGCCGCGGCCGCGCAGACCTGATTCGATCACCAGCTTGATGACGTCCTCCGGCGGTATGGACCGGGCTTTTTGGAACCCTTCGTAGCCGCCGGTGGCGACATAATCGGCCCAGCGGTGCAGCTTGCGCTGCGCCGGATCGGCGGGAATTCGCTTGAGCAAAACAGGACCGGCAAAAGCCATGGATGACCTTTCCTTTTCGTGCTGGCGGACCCGCCAGCTAGCGGGACAACTCTTGCAAACGCCGGACGAATTCCTCCGGTTGGAGGCAACCGTGCAGTTCTTCATTGACCAGGGCGCAAGGGGCCTGTTCGCAGGCGCCCAGACATTCCACTTCCTGTACGGTTATTTTGTGATCCGCGGTAGTTTCACCCGGATCGATTCCGAACGTCTGGCGAATCTTCTCCAGCACGGCGCGATAACCCAATAACTCGCAGGATATGGACCGACACACGTTGATCACGTAGGTTCCGCTCGGCTGAAGGCGAAATTCCTCGTAAAATGTGACGGCATCCTGCACTTGCGCCCGCGCCAGGCCGAGAAATTCCGCCGCTTCATCGATCGCCTGCGGAGCAATGTAACCATATTCGTGCATGATAATGTGAAACAACGGCAGCAGCGCGGCCCGTTTGTCCGGGTAACGCGGGAAGTACTTTTCCTCCACCTGCTTCCTGATGGCGGGGGAAAGGTACGGTTCCGATCGCGTCGGTGAATACGGCTTCAAACGGTCTTCCACGATCCAGGCCATGATGCTTCCCCGCGGTTTCAACGATCCAATTCGGCGGCGATGATGTTCAAACTGCCCAGCACCGCGACCACATCGGAAATCATGTGGCCTTCCATCATCTTCGGCAACACGCTTAGATGAATAAACGATGGCGGGCGGGTGCGGGCGCGCCACGGATTTTTTCCGCCGTCGCTGACCAGATAATACCCCAGTTCACCGTTGGCGGTTTCGCAGCACCCGTAGATTTCCCCCACGGGCGGTTGAAAGCCGCGATTGGTCATCACCATTTCAAAGTGTTGAATCAGCCCCTCAATGCTTCCGTACACCTGCGATTTCGGCGGCAGAACTTCCTTGCCTTCCGGGCTTACGTTCATCGGTCCGCCGGGGATATCGTCTATGAGTTGGCGGATAATGTTCATGGACTGCTTAATTTCCTCCAGGCGAACCAGGTAGCGCGCCAGCACGTCGCCCGTGTGCATGATCGGCGACTGGAATCGCACCGCCGGCGCGCCCTTGCCGTCCCAGTTGTCCTGGAAGCACCAGTAAGGATCGTCCTTGCGAACGTCGCGCATCACGCCGCTGGCCCGGGCCAGCGGGCCGCTGAGGCTCCAGCGCAACGCTTCCTCTTTGCTGATCACGCCGATGCCCTGGGTGCGGTCGATAAAAATGCGCAGCCGGTTAAGCAGTTTTTCAATATCCGCGATGGCGCGCGGCAGCGATTCATTGATGAATCTTTTGACCAGGGGGCGGAAGATTTTGTCGTCGGCATCCGTCATGGTTCCGCCGACACGGCACCAACTGGTGTGGAAACGCGAACCGGTCACGTATTCCATGATGTCGTAAATCATTTCCCGTTCGTTAAAGCCGAAGAGAAATGCGGTAAAGGCGCCGAGGTCCAGGGCGGCGGCGCCCACGCACAGCAGGTGGCTCTGGATGCGCGCCAGCTCGCCCAGAATGGTGCGGTAAACCTTGCACCGTGGCGTGGGGTCCACCCCGAAAAGGGTTTCGCTCGCCCGTATCCACGCCATTTCGTTGCCGATGGGCGCCAGGTAATCCATCCGGTCCACAATGGTTGTGTACTGGTTGTAATCGAGAACCTCGGCGTTTTTCTCAAAGCCGCTATGAAGATAGCCGATCACCGGCAACACGCGAACCACGCGTTCCCCGTCAATTTCCATCACCAGCCGGATCACGGTATGAGTGGCCGGGTGCTGCGGTCCGAAATTCAACGTCCACAGGTTGGAATTGGTGGAAAGCTCCGGTGTGGAGAGTGGATTCTCCAACAGAAGGTTTCCGCCTTTTTCCATCGTATAGGGCATACCGAACTCCAGCGTGTCTAAAGCAGTGCGGTTCGCAGCGCCATGAACATACTGCCGGCGGCGCCAGGACTTTTCGCCTCTGGCCGGTCCCGACAGCTCGCAACATGATGCTATTGTCAAACTCTCCTCCGAGCAAGCCAACCTCGGATCTATCATCTTGATATTGTTATGGGACGAGGTTACAATCAGTTTCGAATTCAGGTGGGTGGCCGCAAGCCCCTTTTGCGGCTGCGGGAATCGCTTCGTATGGAGGAGTTCTTATCATGATGAAATTCTGGCTTGCCGCCGGGATTGTCGGGGGGATGCTTGCGCCTCGCGCCCGTGCGGCGTCTCCCCCAACGCAACCCAATCCTGTTGCGCAAGCCCTGCTCTGGCAGGCACGGCAATACACGCATGTTAAAACCATTCATTTTCAGGCCGTAGCCCATAGCACGGTAACGACGGTGAAAGGCAAGAAAGAGACTTTCACGCAACGTTACGAATACTGGGGAGAGGGGATAAAATACCGCATCGACTTTCAGCAATCAGCCCCGAAAGCCCATTTCGACGTTCTGGTTACAGATAACGGCAGACATTATCGTATGTTGAACCGTATTCCCCATTTTCTGACCATTGAGCCTACGCATCCGATCTATTTTGCGACGCCCGGTATGCAAAACCCCATCCTGGAACCTCTGGCACCACTGGCGCCTTATTTTTCATGGCGTCTTCAAACGCCGCACTGGTGGTGGGTGAATCTCGCGCGAATGGCACGGAATCCCCAGTCGGTCTTCAATCGCTGCCGTGCAGTTCGGAGTTGCGGAATGACGGGCCCGGGCCGCGGACTGCAAGGCTGCATCTTGGGTGCAGTTAATGGTACTCCCGCGCAGGTCAGGTTTACGATCGGCGGTGGGATGCCCCATCCACTGGTGACCGGCTGGACAGCAAAGCAGTTCCGCTATCCCGGAGCATATATTCGCCTAAGCCGGATTAACTACCGGACATTTCAACTTCCGTCCGGGCGAAAGATATTTTTACCGGTGGCGATTGAAAAAACGGGCATCTCGAGGCCCATAGGGCCATGGCGAGGGCTTTTCACCGAGAACATTGTCATTTCCCATATTTCCATCGACAAGCCTATCCCGGCCGGAAAATTCACCATTGACTGCGTCCGCACTTCCGGCAGTCTGGCGACGGAATCCCAATGGCGGACGCCGGACGGGAAATCTGTCATTGATATCAAGCGCTATTCCGGCATAGTGCTTGATCAGGGGCGTAAGGTAAAGGTCAACGTGACTGATCAGGTGCGGAAGGTAAAGCTCCGTGGCGGCCGTACGATCACGGGCCGAATAGTCTGGCCCGCCGGTTCCAGGCCGCCCGCCGGCACGCAGTATTCCCTGGCGGCACAATTGAATTTTCACCAGCCGCCAATCCCCTTCCCGGGCAATTGGTTCACCCTAAGCCGGTCACGCAGAAAAGTCTGGATGAAACACTGGCTGAAAACCGCCGCCGGGCGATTCTACCGGGCGCATGAAGGTAACCTGATCCCGATATCGATTGGGCCGCATGGAACTTTCCTTGTCCCGCACGTACCACCCGGAAAATATGATTTTTATTGCTTCGCCCATAATGCCAAAAGTTGGAGGTTGCCGGATCTGGCCTTGGCCACGGCTTGTGTAACCGTGCCGCCGGCTGCCGTAGGGGTTAAACCTACGCCCATTGATATTGGGGCCATACCCATGTTTCGTCTGAATAACCCCCAAGACGGCGGTGTGGCGCCGCCGTTCACGCTCCGGAAGCTTGCCGGCCGCGGAACTCTGAGCCTGTCCCAATTCAGAGGTAAATTTGTGCTTTTGGATTTCTGGGCATCGTGGTGCGAGTTCTGCCGCGCTTTGACGCCACGATTGAAGCGAATATATGACCGGTTTGGCAAGTCGGGCAAGCTGGTGATCATTTCCATCACGTACGATACGCATCTGAAGTGGGCGCGAAAATATGTGGCCGCCAAAAAGATTCCCTGGCTACAGGCGGTTGCAGGCAGTGGCCTGAGGCGGCACTCTATTGCGGATGATTACCCGAGCGCCATCCCGCAGTTATATCTGATTGGTCCGAATGGGAAGTTTATCAGCACCAATCTATACGAGACCGGCGGCATAGAATCCATTATTGCCAGGGCCATTCAAGAAAACGGCGCGCCGCGGCGGCGAAGGCAAAAGACGGGCGCCGCTTCCGGCGGGTAGAGATAAAGAACGGTTGCGTCATTTCCCTTGCGCCAGCGGAAGCGGTAGCATAATCGGCTGGTGTGCCTGTCCACGGCAAACCCTGGAAAGGATGGGGGTCTTGCCCCTGAAAATATTGTGCATCGGCGACATCGTTGGCAAACCGGGCCGCCAGGTGATGGCGGAACTTCTGCCGTCGTTGATTGAACGCGAACAGATCGATCTGGTGGTGGCCAATGCTGAAAATGCCGCCGGGGGTTCCGGTCTTACCCCTCCGCTGTTTGAAAAAATATTGCGCACCGGTGTGGATATCTGCACCCTGGGCGATCACACTTATCGTAAACGGGAGATCATGCCGATTCTGGAATCGTCCGACCGCCTGATCCGACCGGGAAACTATCCCGCCCGGGCGACGGGCAAGGGCTGGACGGTGATCCAATCGCGCCGCGGCACGGCGGTGGCGATCACGCAAGTGATGGGACGTCTGCACATGAATCCCATCGACGACCCTTTCCAGGCCATCGACCGCATATTGGATGAAATTCCCCGCGCCGTGCGGGTACGGATCGTGGATTTCCATGCCGAGGCCAGCAGCGAAAAAATCGCCATGGGCTGGCACCTCGACGGGCGGGTATCGATTAATTTCGGAACCCACACCCATACGCCAACCGCCGACGCCCGCGTCCTGCCCGGCGGCACGGCTTTTGTCTCCGATTTGGGCATGACCGGCCCGTATGAGAGCGTCTTGGGCCGGCGAAAAGACCGCGTGCTCAAACATCTACTTACGGGGATGCCGTTTTTCTTTGAAATAGCCACCGGCGATCCCCGCTTATGCGGCATTCTGGCAAGCGTGGACGAGTCCTCCGGCAAAGCGCTCAGCGTAGCCCGGTGCGATCTGTGCGGGACCGAGCGGGACGGCGCCTACGACGCCGACGACGGCAAGGGACTGCCTAAAAACTGATAACGTATGGCGTTATGCGCCGGGGCGCTGGGGTTTGACCACCTTCCAGGCCAGACCGCAGGCGCGCATGAACAGAATGGTCCAATAGGTCAGATCAACCTCATACCAGCGCATCCCATGCGCAGCGGAACGCTGCTGGGCATGATGATTGTTATGCCAACCCTCGCCGAAAGACAGCAGCGCCACCCACCAGTTGTTGCGCGAGTTGTCTTTGGTTGGAAAATTCCGATATCCCCAGGTGTGCGCCGCGGAATTAACGAACCATGTCGCATGGTACATGACCACCACACGTACGCAGACTCCCCAGAGCACCCATGATAATCCACCGGCGGGCGAACCGAGCCATTTCCAGCCAAGAACAAACAGCAGCAGGGCCAGCAAAAACTGCGGCAGATACCAATAACGGTTTATCCAACACAAGACCGGATCCCGCTGGATGTCTTTCGTGAGTTGGCGCGGATCATCGCCCGGCCGCCCGGAGTGAACAATCCACAGGATATGCGACCAGGTGAATCCATCGCGCGGTGAATGCGGATCACCCGGTTCGTCGGATTCGCTATGATGCAGGCGATGGGTTCCCACCCATTGCACCGGTCCTCCCTGCCAGGCGAGACACGCGAAAATGGCCAGCGCGTATTCAATAGGTTTATAGGTGACAAAACTTCTGTGCGTAAGCAACCGGTGATAACCGAGCGTCACGCCCAGCCCTCCGGAAAGCCAGGCCATGACGGCAAAAACCGCCAGAGCCGAAAGATTCACGAACATTGGGAGAAAAGCGACCAGCGCGAGGATGTGCAACACGGCAAATACAAACATATAAAAAAATCGAAGATGAACCTTGCGGCCATCGCGAAGGGTGCGCTGGAGAAAACTTTTGGACGACGCCATCAGACCGCCTCATGCTTGCATCCGGTCAGCAGGCGCTCAACAAACATAGAACACTTTTGACCCGACAACCCATAATCACAACTTTATTATAGCGCACTTTCCGCAAAATATCCGCCAGGTCCTTCGGTGGACGGTGACGACGCGGCGATCTTCCCGGGCGTGACGAAAATAACCGTAAAAATCAGGCTGATTCATCATCTTCGAGGGCTTTTTCCTGATTCGGGCGGGTGGGAACCCCTGCCTGCCGGCAGGCAGGGGGCGGGCCGGTGCCGTGGCCTCGATAATCTATGGAGACAGGTTCTTAATCTTCCGGCGGATTTTCCGGCGCCGGTGTTTGCACGTCGCCGACAATGCCGTCCGGCGTCGCCAGGAAAAGCTTGTCGCTTAGCGGGTGGGCCGCCTGGGCGTATCGCATTTCCACCTGCCGCCGCAACCAGGCAACGGTCTTCTCATCTTCCGCCGCGAAAGCCAGCAGCACGTCGCGATCCGGCGCGGCCATATAAAAGGTGACGCCCAGATGGGGGCGCAGGTGGCGATAAATCAGAGGCAGCAACATGCGGGACGAATTGAGCGAATCTTCCTGGGGGAAACCGAAAAGGGTGTAATTTTCCGCGGGACCGCCGGTCATGCTTAATTCGCGCGTCCGGCGCAGCAGATTGCTGATGGCGTGCTCATGAAGCGTCTCGCCGTCGACGCCCCATTGCCGGCAATCGCTGCGCGTGATCGGGCTGCTCTTGTGGCGAAACTGGTAGCAGATCATCAACGAGTTAATCCATTCCTCGCGGACAACGTCCGGTCCCATCGACTCAACCAGCGAGCGGGGCAGAAGGATCGGAAATACGCTGTTTCGAACTCCCGTCCACCCCTTGTCGTCGGACTCCCGGTCGGTGCTTTCCACCAGCAGATCGTCGAAGAATCGTTTGACGTTGTCGACCAGCGCCTCGGGTTGCTCCAGGTAGGTCTGGTGCAGGGGAGAAACTTTGATTCTCATGCCTCCGACGCTCAGTGTGTCATCGTCGATCGCGCTGATCGAGGACGCCCCCACCTGCTGGCGGGCCAGGTTCACGACCACCTCAATAAACGGCGTTTTCAACCCATCGGCCGCGGGGTGGATACACAAACCGGCGGTGATGGCGTCCAATGTGGAGCGGAACTGCGCCATCATCTGGCGCGGGCCGTGCGCCGTCACCAGCAGTGTCCTCTCTCCCGCATATACGGCCCATAAACGCCAATCCTGCCGGCTATCGGGATTCACTTTCAGGATGGTCCGCAACCATCCAGTGATGTTCTTCGGCCGCGCCACACCCTGGGCCGTGACCATCGTATGATGCTCGCCCGTTACCAGTTGCGGTTGCCGCCGAATATCCATCACCGGCAGTTCCCGGAACCATTGTTGGAACTGGCTTCTCGCTTCCCGCGAGCTTATGGGAATGTCCGACGACGACGAACTATTTCCCCGGCCAGATCCCTCTGCCTGACCGTTCTCGTCGGCGAAACGGAATTCCATCCGCACACTTGCGGAAGGATCGTGAATCAGCAAATGTCCGTCCGGTCTTATCTCGCTGGTAAACTCCGCTGGAATTTCGAGCGTGTAACCATCGGTGGAGATTTTCCGCCAATTTTTCATCTCTGAATCCTCCAGTTGTTTCGGGCCAAGCCCCGAAAACCCGATTGGATTTGCCCGCGCCGCCCGACCGCAACGCGAATGCAAAGAGAGCGGCGGATTTTGGCGGCGAACAAAACGATCTGCGCTGTACGGTTCCGCGATATGGTGCGATTTTCGGAACCGCACAATTCAACGTGTACATGAATATCTATCGCATCAAAGAGTCGCGAAAAATAAACGAAAATCGCCGCCAATCTTTTTTAGGACGTAGACCGTATATGGTTCTGATAATCAAGAAGCGGGATGGCGCACCACGCCGGTCCCGCTGCGCCGGGACTATTCGGACGTTTAGAAATAGTTGCGGAATAAAGAACCGGCCATAGAGCCGATCCGGATAAGCTCCAACCGGCGGACGGAAGCGGGCGTTCAGCCCGTCATCTGCAGCCAGCCGGCGGCGACGAGTCCCCAGATCAGGTTAAGAACAATGACAAACACCGGCGTGGTATAGCCCAGATCAAGGCCGAGAATGGTCTTGTGCAGAAGGATCGGAAAGACCACCAGCAACTGAAAAAACGCCGGCAGTAAGCCCAGCAGAAGGCCGCGTTTGACGACGGAATTGGACAAAATGGGCAGGACAAAAAACAGACCAAATATGCCGCCCCATACCAGGCGCGAATAAATCCATTCCTTGGTCGGTTCAATGGCGATGCGGCAGCCCAGCAGGGCGAAGGCGCCCGTCTTGGCAAGCAGCCACGCGGCGAACATGTTCGCCACCGCACCAACCGCACCGGCGGCATAGGTGCGCGACAATTGCCCCGGAACGCTCGAAGAATCCGCTCCAGCCATGCCAACACCCGTCTAAAACGCAATGATTATACTCCACGCCGCGGAAGGGATACACCCCCTTCCAGGAAAAGATTTGCAAATGTCTGGTAATTAAGAGTATGCTAATAAAATCAATGGATGATCCCCGGCGAGGAAAGCACGCGCGCGATCTCCCCGCGAGCGGGGTGTTGTGGAATGGAAACGACAGGGGCGGTTTATGATGTTGGTCGCCCAGTTCGACATGCCTTCGTTTGTGACAACGCTCCAACCGTACATGCCGGTGTTTTTTGTCTCTTTCCTGGTGACACTGGTTCTTACCCCGCTGATGCGCTACCTGGCTCTCAAGCACGGGGTGATTGATGAGCCGGATGGCCAGCGAAAAATTCATGCGCGCCCCATCGCTTATCTTGGCGGAGTGGCGACTTTTCTCGGCTGGGTCGCCGGGGTGCTTGTGTCGATCACCGTTCATCCGCCGGGCATGGACCCAACCCTGGCCAGCGGCGTACAAGTCTCGCCGGGCGTAATCGCCGGAGCCGGGATCGTCATGATTTTCGGCCTGATCGACGATGTATACAGCCTCACGCCACGACTCAAACTCTTTGGGCAGTTCCTCGGGGCGGTATTGCTTTTTTTCTTAAGCGTAAACCGGTCCGGCTTTTTCGGCGTTCGAGTCGATCTGGCGAACATGTTTGTTTTTCCGCTTGAACGGCACGGTCTTATCGGGCCGATTCAACAGATGGCTCCCGGTTTTTACCTGACCATGGCCAGCATGTTCAGCGCCGCTCTGGTGGTGTTTATCATCATGGGCGCCTGCAACGCCATGAATCTGATTGATGGGTTAGACGGTCTGTGCAGCGGGGTAACGGGCATTATGGCGGCGGGTTATCTTTTCCTTTCGGTATATCTGGCGTCCAATGGCCTGGTTTCCCCGGGAATTGCGTCGCTGAATCCCGCGCGCATTACCTTGAGCCTGGCTCTGCTCGGAGCGGTCCTGGGCTTCCTGCCGTTCAATTTCAATCCCGCCATGATCTTTATGGGTGATACCGGAAGCATGTTTCTCGGCTACGTATGCGGCGCCATGATTATTCTCTTTGGCAACGACGGCATTTTCCGCTGGTTCCTGGCGTCGGTCGTTATTTTTGGGCTGCCGCTGCTGGATACTCTTCTGGCGATCATTCGCCGCAAGCTCAATCGGCGGCCGATATTCTCGCCCGATTCCGGTCATTTCCACCATTTCCTGCTCAAATACGGATTTTCCGTGCGAAAGGCGGTCCTGATCTGTTACGGCTTAACCATAATGTTTGTGAGTTTTGCCCTGGTCATTGTGCTTATTCCAACCACGCTGGCGTTGGGTATCTATGTGGTTCTCTTCGGATGGCTTGTAGTAGCCGCGTTTAAGATTGGCATGATCTTTCAGAACGAGTACAAAATGTCACCGGCGGAAACGGCCGGCGAACCAGCAGCCGCGGCCGCCGTTCTGCCGGTTGATCGACCCGCGACCGACGCGCCGCCGTCCGGGCAGACGGTTACTTTGCTTACCCCACCCCGGCCGGGAATTCTGGAGTAAGAGCGCGGTTTTCCGGCAGATGATCCACCGTAGTTTTGCCACCATTGTTCGGCAAAAGGCGCCAGCGCCTCGACCAAAGACGCGGGAATATCACCTTTTCGCCCCATGGTTGTCTCCGGCAGGGCGGCCAACAGGGGCGTGCGCATCAATCGCGGCATCTCCTCCAGGTTGGTGGCGGCGATGAGGTCGGGCGGCTGGCGTACCCGGTTGGCCACCAGGCCGGCGAGGGGCAGTCGCCGGCTGCGAATGGATTCAACCGTCAGCCAGGAGTGATTGAGAGTTCCGAGAGAGGCCGTGCTTATCACCACCACGGGTAAAGCCAGAATGATCGCCAGATCCGCAACGGTAAAAAGATTGTCGTCGAGCGGCACCAACCAGCCACCGGCGCCTTCCACCAAAAGCAACTCGCAATGGCGGCGCCAGTAGTCGATCGCTTCAGCCAGGCGCCGCCAGTCCGGTCGGCGCCGTTCGAGGCGCGCCGCCACATGCGGCGAAACGGGCGCGGCAAAGCGGATGGGGCTGAGAAATTTGAGAAGTTCCGTATCGGTCGGATCGAGGCCCGCCATCTTCGCCGCAATCGCCGCATCCGGCGAGAACAGTTTGTCATCGTCGGCGCCTCTCGCCGAGCCTCGGAGTCGATGCCTCGGACAGCCACTGGCAACCGCCTTGCAAATTCCAACTTTCACTCCCAGGCGGGTAAAAGCGCCGGCCAGTGCGGCGGTAACCGTGGTTTTCCCGATGTTCGTATCGGTGGCGGTGATAAACAGCCCCGGTTGGCCGCAGGCGCGCAGGATCTCCCACGGATCGTTGTCTGATTCCGCGTGTTTGCGTGCAACCTGTTTCAAGCGGCGCCCGCCTCTTTGAGCCGGACGATTTCCGGCAGCCAACTCAACGATTTTACCACAATTTCGGCCATTCGTCGGGCGTTTTCAGGCTGGATGGCCAGGGGCGGCATAAGCACCAGCACGTCGGCCAATGGGCGCAGAATCAATCCCTGGGATCGCACCCGCGTGCACAATTCCCCGCCGATCCGCCAATGGGGAGGATAAAGTTCACCTGTGGGGCGGCTTTTGACAATTTGAACGGCCGCTATCAAGCCTATTTGCCGCACATCAGCCACGTGGGGATGGTCTTTCAATGGCGCCAGACCAGCGGCCAGCACCTCGCGCACCGCCGCGGTGTGTTCCAGCAGATGGCGGCGCGCGAACAAATCCAGGGAAGCAACGGCCACGGCGCAGGCCAGGGGATGGCCGGTAAAAGTATGACCGTGATAAAAAGTTTTTCCGGCGCGCGGATCGGCATAAAAGGCGTCGAAAATACGATCGGTGGTCAGCGTGGCGCCCAACGGCATGTAGCCGGCGGTCAATCCTTTGGACAGACAAAGAAAATCCGGCGTGATGTTTTCATGTTCACAGGCGAACATGCGGCCCGTGCGACCAAACCCCGTCAAAACTTCATCGGCTATCAGCAGGAGATCATGGCGGTCGGCGAGCCGGCGTATTTGCCGCAGCGTGTCCGGCGGGTGCATCAACATGCCGCCGGCGCCTTGCACCAGCGGCTCGATAATAATCGCGGCGTATTGATCGGGATTAGCCACCAGCAGCGTCTCGATATGCTCGGACCATTTGGTGTTGCCGGCGACGGCGATCGGTTGTGCCGGCGCGGCGCCGGCGGCATCCACCGGCGAAAACGGCGGCAGCAGCGGCGGAGCGACGCGATCCACCGGAAAACACAGGGGTTGGTACACCTGGTGAAAAGCCGGAATGCCGCCGACGGACACCGCACCGAGCGTGTCTCCGTGATAGGCGCCTTCGAAGGCGATAAATCGACTGCGTTGCGGCCGACCGCGATTAACCCAGTATTGGTAGGCCAGTTTGCAGGCGACTTCGACGGCCGTGCTGCCGTTATCCGAATAGAACACGCGGGTAAGCCCCGCGGGGGCGATTTCGATAAGACGTTTGGCCAGCAGAATACTCGGCACATTGCACAGTCCCAGCAGCGTGCTGTGGGCGATCTGATCGAGCTGCCGGCGGACGGCTTCGTCCAGTTCCGGCACGTGGTGTCCGTGAATATTGCACCAGAGGGAACTCACTCCGTCGATGTAACGCCGGCCTTCGGTGTCGAAAAGAAATTCGTCCTGACCGCGGACGATCACCGGCGGATTGGTCTTTTCCAGCCAGGCCTTCATGGGGGTGAAGGGATGCCAGACGTAGCGGCGGTCCCATTCCAGGAGTTCGCCGGGGCCAGGAATATGGGTCATATTCATCCACCGGTGGATTATAATGATTTTGATGATTCGTGCCGTCTATTCCGGATTATGCGCCAGCGCGGCGGCCCTGCTGGGGGTGGGATTAGCCACACCGCATGTAAGCCGGCTGGCGCGTCGCGCCGCTTCTTTTTTATTCCCGCTGGAAGTCGCGCCATCACTAGATACGTCTGCCGATCGCCGGCGCCGCCACGACATGGTGCGGGAACAATTGATCGCCCGCGGCGTGACCAATCCGCACGTGTTGCGGGCCATGGCCCGCGTTCCCCGCCACCTGTTTCTTTCCGACGCCCAGCGACTGGAAGCGTACAGCGACAACGCCCTTTCCGCCGGCGAGCGGCAAACCATCAGCCAGCCGCTGATCGTCGCCGTCATGACCGATTCCCTGGACGTGCATAACCATCATCGCGTGCTGGAAATTGGAACGGGAACCGGCTACCAGACCGCGATTCTGGCCATGTTGGCCGGCCATGTGCACACCATCGAACGTTTTGTCAGCTTATCCAGCGAGGCCCACGCCCGTCTGGCGGCATTGGGGCTGAATAATGTGGATTACCGTGTCGGCGATGGTTCGCAGGGTTGGCCGGAACACGCCTGCTTTGATCGCATCATGGTCACCGCCGCTGCTCCCGGTGTTCCGGAGCCACTCTTGAAACAGCTTGCCGAGGGGGGAGTCCTCGTGATTCCCACCGGCGACCGCGCCTCTCAAATGCTCAAGCGAATTTCGTACGAGGGCGGACGGGTGTATGAAAAAGACGTTCTTGCCTGTCGGTTCGTGCCGCTGATCGGTTCGCACGGCTGGTGAACCGCCGGGGCGAAACGTTGTGAAACCTCCGGGATAAGCAACGCTGAGGGAAATTGTCGGCGGCATCCATATTTTCATCTTTCGCCGGCGCGCGTGGTGATCAGAGGTCAGAGCCCTTACAATTCCCGGCGAAATAATAATGCCAAAGGAAATTACTCATGGCCGACATTCAACCGCTTGCCGCGATACGATACACCCGGTCAGATCAGACGTCGCTGGTTTCGCCGCCATACGACGTTCTTTCCGCCCAGGATAAGCGAAAATACCTGGCGGGCGATCCTCACAATATTGTGGCGATTGATCTGCCGCACGCGCCCGCCAAGCAGGCCGGGCCGAAGGAACTCTACGACGACGCCGCCAGAATATTTCAAAACTGGTTGTCCACCGGCGTGCTTCGCCGCGATTCCGCGCCCGCGCTTTACGCCTATCAGCAAACTTATATGTACAACGGTGCGCGGTATCAACGCCGCGGATTGTTCTGCCGTGTGCGCCTGGAGCCATTAAACACAACCGGTGCAATTCATCCGCATGAACAGACATTCAGCGCGCCGAAAGAGGACAGGCTGATGCTGATGCGTGCTACGCGGGCCAACCTTTCACCGGTATTCGGTCTTTTTGATGATCCGGATAACCGTGTGACCGGTCGCTTGTTCGCCGCGGTGGCCAACCGCACTCCGACGGCGGCCGCAAAACTGCTCGCGCAGGACGGCCATTCGCAGGTTATCTCCGACTTGTGGAGCGTTCCGGATGCCGCCGCCATCGCCGATGTTCAGGAGTTATTTCGTGACAAACATATATACATCGCCGATGGGCACCATCGTTACACCACATGCCTGCTGTGGCGCCGGGAATTGGCGGCGCAGGATGGCGGTTCGCCGCCGGCGGCGCATCCGGCGGATTTCGCTCTTTTTGTTCTTGTCGCCATGCATGATCCCGGCTTGATTGTGCTGCCCACGCACCGCGCGGCGGCCAATCTCCGGGGCTTTTCGTGCGCGGCGCTGCTGCAGGCTTCCGCGGGCCGACTGCGGCGGCTGCCCGGAAGCTGGACCGGCGCCCGGCTTGGCGAGTTGGAAAAAAAACTGCCGGAATTCGGACTTCATGCGATGGGAATTTATGATCCGGCCAGAGACGAAGCGATCGTGGTTCAACCGACGCAACCGGACCCGCTC
The DNA here is from genome assembly GCA_021831565.1 of Planctomycetota bacterium. Classification (GTDB taxonomy): domain Bacteria; phylum Planctomycetota; class Phycisphaerae; order WQYP01; family WQYP01; genus JAKBMM01. The sequence continues at coordinate 37,527 of JAKBMM010000005.1, read as the reverse complement.
GCAGCGCTCGGTAACAACGCCGCCCTGGACGGAAAATCCGCCGCCTGGCGGCAGCTTGATACAGCCATTTTGCAGCACTTTTTGTTCGAAAGCATTCTTTCACCGCATTTCACGGCGGCCCAACCGCTGCACTGGGCCTTCCCGCACGAGGCGCGGGAAGTGACCCAGTTGTGCCGCGGCGGGGAATTTCAGGCTGGATTTCTGCTCCAGCCGACGCCGCTGGACGCGGTCCGCGAGCTTGGCAATGCCCACGAGCTGATGCCGCAGAAAAGCACTTTCTTTTATCCGAAGCCCGCCACCGGCATGGTGATCAATCCGTTGTGGTAGGCGGTTTGACAAAGAAGAACATGGCCGGTAGCATATTTCCTGATAATGCCGGACCACGGGCTTAGAGCTTATTCGGATAGGCTCTTAAACAGTGGGAGCTTCAAGACGGGAGCGCCGGGCGTTTTTTCGCCGGGGCGGCGATTGGGTGGCGCAACGACGAGGTTTGCCATCCGCGCCGCAAACTGCGGTTTTCTTCCCTCCCGCATTTTCCCGAGTCTTGAAGATACGGCTTGAAACGATGTCCGAACGGGTTCGGACCAATCGGAAATTGTTTTACGTCGGCGCCTGATGGAGCTACTTCATGGCCGGACGCTTTCGCAGCAAACGGTACAAGGAATCTCTCAAGAATGTGCCCGCCCGGCCGGTGACGGTGGAACAGGCGGTTCCGATTCTCAAGAAATTCCAGTTGGCCAAGTTCGATGAAACCGTAAACCTGGTGGTTCACTTGGGTATCGACGCCAAGCAAGCGGACCAAATGGTTCGCGGCTCGCTAAGCCTGCCCAAGGGGATCGGAAAAACACGGCGCGTGATTGCCTTCGTGCAGGGAAGCAATATCGAGGCGGCCCGGGCCGCGGGCGCGATCGAGGCCGGCGCCGATGATCTGATCAAGAAAATAAACGATGGCTGGCTGGATTTTGACGTGGCCATCGCCACGCCGGATATGATGCCCAAGATCACCAAGCTGGGCAAAATTCTTGGCCCGCAGGGAAAAATGCCCAGTCCGAAGGCGGGCACAGTGACCACCGATGTGACCACAGCCGTGCGGGAATACGCCGCGGGCAAAGTAGAGTTCCGCAACGACGCCGGCGGCAACGTGCACGCGGCGGTCGGCAAGCTGAGCTTTCCCGAGCACGATTTGGCCGCCAATGTGCACGCCTTCTTGAACACGATCCGTCGCCTGAAACCGGCAACAGCCAAGGGACAGTACATTCGGAAGGTAACGATGCACAGCACGATGAGTCCGGGCGTGCCGTTGGATATCTCCCACCTGGACGTCGAGACCGCGCCAAGCGCCTGAGGTAAACCATGAGCAAACGTGTGAAGAACCTGATCGCCGCGGAACTCCAGAAACGGCTCGCCGGCATGGATAGCGTGGTGGTCGTCGACTACGCGGGCATCAACGCCAACGATACCAACAGGCTCCGCGGCGGTCTGCGGAAAAAGAACGTGCGGTTCACGGTGGTTCCCAACGCGCAGGCGGCCAAGGCGCTCAAGGCTCTGGGCCTTCCGGGAGCGGACACGCTGCTGGTCGGCACCAATGCTCTGGCGTACGGCGGAGACTCGGTGGTGGACGTCGTCAAGGAGCTGGTCGCCCAGGCCAGGGATTTGGCAAAGCTCCGAATTAAGGGTTCGGTGGTCGAAGGCCGGTTATTTGACCGGAAGGCGACCGAGGCGCTGGCGGACATGCCCACCCGTAAGGAATTGCGGATGACCATTCTTGCCCAGGCGCTGACGCCGGCTGGGAGGCTGGCGGGACAGATTGTCGCACCGGGTCGACGGGTGGCGGGACTGGTCCAGGCGGTGATCCAAAAAAAGGAAAAAGAAACGCCGGCGAAGGACGCCGCGCCAGAGCCGGCAGGCCGGGGAGTCGGCGTGCAGGAGAGTAACTAAGTTTTTTTCGTCGGTCTTACAGCCTGCCGCGAGCAGTTAAAACGGGGCGCGTGGTCCCGGCTGGAGATGACGAGTGGATAAAGAAAGAGGTTTATCATGGCGGACCATCCTACGGAAATCGTGGAACTGGGCGACAAGATCGTCGCTCTTTCCCTTTTGCAGGCACAACAGCTCAGCAATTATTTGAAGGAAAAGCACGGCATTGAACCCGCCGGTGGCGGCGTGATCATGGCAGCGCCGGCGGCAGGCGCCGGCGGCGCCGCCGCGGCCGCCCCCGCCCAGGAGCAGACCACGTTCGACGTGCTGCTCAAGGCCCCCGGTGAAAAAACGATCCAGATTATCAAGATCGTTCGTGCCGCCACAAATCTGGGCCTGAAAGAGGCCAAAGACCTGGTGGTCAGCGCGCCCAAGGTAGTCAAGGCCGGTTTGGATAAGGCCGAGGCCGAAAAACTCAAGAAGGAGTTGGAAACCGAAGGCGCCACAGTCGAACTCAAATAGCCGGGGTTGGCAAACCCACGTGGAAGCGGCATGGCGATTGAAATTCAACATCCTCTTCCTGCTCCCGGTTGGGAAGATAAAGACCTGGCCGATCCGCACGCCGCACCCGACAAGGCGGCGCGCGTGCGGAGGATGTTTTCGGCTATCGCCGGTTCCTACGATTGGAACAACCACCTGCATTCGCTGTGGCTGGACCAGCGCTGGCGCCGGGCGGCCGTGCGTATGGCTGGAATTCAATCAACCGATATCGTGGCCGACATTGCCTGCGGCACGGGAGATCTGTCGCTGGCGTTTGACAAGGCCGGACCGAAAAAAATCATTGGCATCGACTTTTGCCGGCCCATGCTCCTGCAAGCGTTGAAAAAGACCCGGCGCCGTCAACCGCCGAATGGGCGAGTTTCATTTCACGCCGGCGATGCCCTGCGACTACCCCTGGCGGATCGGAGCGCGGATGTGGTTTCGATCGCCTTCGGCATCCGCAATGTGGCTGACTGGCGACGCGCCATCGATGAATTCCATCGCGTGTTGCGGCCGGGCGGACGACTTATTATCCTGGAATTCTCGCTGCCGGAAAGCGCCGCGCTGCGTGGCCTGTACAATTTTTATTTTCAACGAATTCTTCCCCGAACAGCCACGTGGCTCAGCGGCGACAAGACCGGCGCCTACCGGTATCTTCCGCAAAGCGTCCACACATTCATCAACCGCGACCAGATGATGGAGCACCTGGGGCGGGCGGGGTTCGCCGCCGTATCGGTCCGGTCGCTTACTTGCGGCGTATGTTTGTGCTACCAGGGCGTGCGCCATGCATAAAATCATCGAAGACGAGCGCATGATGCGGCGAATCGTGCTTTGCGCGTGGCGCTGCCGGCGTTGCCGGGCGATTTTTGGCTCGGAAAACGTGGCATTTTACGGCACGCGCCTGCCGGATTCCCCCCGGCCGACGTGGTTTTTTGCCGCCATGGCGCTGTTGGACCATTTACGCGACTGCGCCGCGACGGACTTTTCGCAAGAATTGCGGAGCCGTTTCGGAAAGGATTTTTTGAATCATCCGAATATTCATGAATGGTTCAGTATCCATGCAATGGTGGAATCGCGCCTGGTGGCCCAGGAGGAATTATGAGCCGGAGGCGCAACTTCATCGTGGCGATCACCGGGGCATCGGGCGCCATTTACGCCCGGCGGATCGCACAGGGACTGAATCGGCCGGACGTGCGGACCTATCTGTTGATCTCGCCGGCCGGACGCCGGCTGCTGCACGATGAACTGGGCGTGGAGAAACCCGAACCGGAGCGCGTGTTGGACGAATCGATCCGCGGTGAAATCGTGCCGCTGGCTTATCACGATATCGGCGCCTGCGTGGCCTCCGGATCGTTCCCCACGGATGGCATGATCATCGCGCCGTGCTCCAGCAACAAGTTGGCGCAGGTGGCCCATGGCCTGGCGGACAATCTGATCACCCGCGCCGCCCAGGTCATGCTCAAGGAGCGCCGGCCATTGATTCTGCTGCACCGGGAAATGCCGGTGGGATTGATCGAGTTGCGGAACATGGTCCGCGCAACGCAGGCGGGCGCGATCGTCTGCCCGGCCAGTCCGGGGTTTTACATGAATCCCCAAACCATCGACGACCTGGTGAACATGGTGGCCGGGCGGGTGCTCGACATGTTGGGCCTGGAGCATGACTGGAACACGTGTTGGCGAGGCGCCGGCGCGCGGTGAGTTGATGGGGGGCGGCGACGCCGAAGTGGTCAAACCAATGGGCGCTTTCTCTTGGCTCTCTGGTCGTTCCCCCGGCGGTCCCTGGCGCCGGGTTCGTCATTTCCTGGAACTGATCAAATTTTCCCATTCGATATTTGCGTTGCCTTTTGCGCTGATCGCGACGTTTCTGGCGGCGCGGCGGATCGGCCTGTTGTGGCCGGGCTGGCTGCGGTTGGCGCTGATTGTCCTGTGCATGATCCTGGCGCGGACGTTCGCCATGACGTTCAACCGGCTGGCGGACCGTGAATTGGACCGGCGCAATCCCCGCACCCAACGCCGGCCCAGCGCCACGGGCGATATTTCCATCAGCTTCATGGTCGGGGCTCTGGTGATGTGTGGCGGTTTATTCATCTTTTCCGCCTGGCTCTTTATACCATTGCTGGGCAACATTTATCCCGTGCTGCTGGCCGTGCCGGTGCTCGGCTGGATCGCCTTATACAGCTTTACCAAGCGTTTTACCTGGCTGTGCCATTTTTATCTCGGAACGTCACTGGGGCTGGCGCCGCTTAGCGCCTGGGTCGCCATAGTTCCGCCGCATGGCCCGGCTCTGTCGGTACAGGTGGTTTTGCTGGGCGTGGCGGTGGCGTTCTGGACGGCGGGTTTTGACATTCTTTACGCGCTTCAGGACATTCAGGTGGATCGCCAGGAAAAACTCTTTTCGATACCGGCGGCGCTGGGAATCGGCGGTTCCCTGTGGATTTCACGCGCCTGCCACATACTAACCGTCCTGTATCTGTTGGGCTTCGGATTGGGATGGGGTGATGGAATAGCGCTCGGACCGTGGTATTGGACGGGGTTTTTCATCGTGCTTCTGCTATTAACCGTCGAACAGTCGCTGGTGAAGGCGGAGGATATTTCCAGGATCAATCTGGCATTTATGACGGTCAATGGGCTGGTGAGCCTGGTCTTTGGTACATTAAGCATTGTGGCGATATTATTACTGCCGCGGAACTTGGGATAAAACATGACCATCTTGCATGCCCAACCTTCGACCCCCGTACCGGAGCACAAGCCGCCCCGGACCGTACAAATGGCCCGCCAGACCATGACCGATCCGCAAGCCGCCCGCCTTTACACCTGGCGCCTGGCCCATGAGCACTACGAAAATTTCACGGTAATCTGGCGGCTGGCGCCGCGTGAAATGCGTCAGGATTTTTGCAATATCTATGCTTTCTGTAGGACCGCCGACGATCTGAGCGATGAAGTTGGCGATCGCGCCCTGGCGTTGCAATACCTCGCCGATTTTCGCCGTCAGATTGTGGACTGCTACCAGGGTAAAGTGCGAACCGCCGTATGCACCGCTCTGTGCGAAACAATCCGCCGTCATGATATTCCCAGCGAGCCGTTTTTAGATCTGATCGACGCTTTCGAGCAGGATCAGCGCGTCGGTCGCTACGAGACGTTTGATCAGGTGCTGGCCTATTGCCGCCGCAGCGCCGATCCGGTCGGCCGCCTGGTGCTCTACGTAACCGGCTATCGGGATTCGCAACGCCAGATGCTCTCCGATAAAACCTGCTCCGCGCTGCAACTGGCCAATTTCTGGCAGGATGTGCGCGGCGATATTCTCCAGCGCGATCGCGTCTATCTGCCCCGGGATTCCATGCGCCGCTTCGGCGTGAGCGTCGAGCAGCTTCGCGCAGGTCGTTGCGACGAAAACTACCGCCGTCTGCTGCGCTTTGAAGTGGAGCGCGCCGCAGCCATGTTTGAGGAGGGGCGCCAGCTGCTCCCGTTGATTCGCCCTTCCCTGCGGATACCGATTCGGCTCTTCGGCGACGGCGGAATGGCGGTGCTGGCGGCCATTCGCCGCAGGAATTACGACACGCTCACCAGCCGCCCAACGCTGGGACGATTGCGTAAACTGAGCCTGATGGCCCGGGCCGTTGTCTCGCTGGCTATCCCGCTGGCTGGCGGGACCGGCTCGCTCTGCAAAGGGCGGCCGTCATGATAAGCACCCTTGCCGATGAGCCGCGGGCACTCCAGGCGTCCGAAATCTTCTGCCGCGATGTCACTCGTCGACAGGCGCGAAATTTCTACTACGGCCTGAAACTTCTGCCGGAACCGAAGCGCTCCTCCATGTTCGCACTCTACGCCTGGATGCGCTGCGCCGACGATCTTGCCGATGCGGTCGCCGGCAATTCCGCCGACTCGCACCGCCGCGTGGAGGAATTTCGCCTGGCCACCCGCCTGGCCGCCCGGGAAAACCGCATCCCGGATCATAACCCGTGGCCCGGTTGGGCCGCCTTTATCGCTTGTGTGCGACGCCATGGCGTCGATCCGGCTCTTTTCGACGCCATGATCGACGGTCAAAAGCAGGACCTGGATTTCATTGAGCCGGAAACATTTGAGCAACTGCGACTTTATTGTCACCGCGTGGCCGGCGTGGTGGGTCTGGCCAGCATTGCAATATGGGGCCACACCGGCGGCGTTCAAACGCAAGCGATGGCCGACGAGCGTGGAATCGCTTTCCAGCTCACCAATGTCCTGCGCGACATTCGGGAAGACGCCCGGCGCGGCCGCATCTATCTACCGCGGGCGGAACTGGCGCGCTTTGGTCTGGAGCGCCAGGACATCATCCAGGGACGCGATTCGATCCGCTTCGGCGAATTCATGCGGTGGCAGATTCAGCGCGCTGAAAGTTTTTACCGGTGCTCGCAAGAGCTGGATATCCGTATCACCGCGGAGAGTCGTCCCGCCCTGGCGGCGATGACCGCGATTTACCACGGCATTTTGCTGAAAATAGCCGCGGCGCCCGCGCGGGTGCTCCATGGCCGTGTAGGCCTGGGCGGCCTGGCCAAGGCGCGCATCGCCTGGCGGGCCTGGCGCGGCGGACCATAAAATCCGCCGCCCGGCCCGAAAAAGCCGCCGCCGGCCCGCTCCCTGAAAACGATTTGTTATATGGTGATGTGAATGATAATGAAAGCGATGGTCATAACCGCCAACGGCCCGCCGGAAGTATTCCAGGAACGGGAATTACCGGTTCCCGAGCCGGGACCAAACCAATTGCTGGTCAAAGTTTACGCCACTACGGTCAACCCGGTTGATTACAAGATCCGCCGCAGTGGCGCGTTCGGCTATGGACCCGGGAGCGTGCTGGGTTTCGACGCCGCCGGCGTGGTGGAGAAAACCGGCGCGGCGGTGCGCGACTTTAAGGCGGGAGATGAAGTTTTCTACTCGCCCGATTTTTCCGGCCCCGGCGCTTATGCGCAGTATCACGTGGTGGATGCCGGGATTGTCGCCCCCAAGCCGGCGAATCTGAGCTTGCTGGAAGCCGCCGCCGTTCCCCTGGCAGGCATGACGGCGTGGGATGGAATCGTCGAACGCGGCGGGGTGCGGGTGGCGCAAAGTGTTCTGATTCACGGCGCTTCCGGCGGAGTGGGTTCCTGGGCTACGCAACTTGCCCACGCCGCAGGCGCTTATGTATTCGCCGTCTGCGCGGCGCCCAATGCGGCGCTGGTGCGTTCGCTTGGGGCAGATCACGTAATCGAGCGAAATCAGTTGGATTTTGCCCAGGTGGTGGCGCAAGAGACCGGCGGCGAAGGCGTGGATTTGGTATACGACTGCTTTGGAGGCGATCTGGTGGCGCGCTCGATCCCGATCGTCAAACCGATGGGAAAAATCGTCACCATTGTGAATCCCAGCGGGGAATTAAGCCTGGCCTATCGGCGCAATGTGAGCATTCACTTTGAGTTTCTCCGGCGACGGAAGGATTTTCTCCTGGAGCTCCGATCGCTGCTCGAGCGACAGGTAATCAAACCGGTCATCAGCCGGGTATTGGCTCTGGAAGATGTAGCCGAGGCGCACCAAGCCCTGGAAAAGGGCGGCGGTTTCGGCAAGATTGTCTTGACCGTCGGGCAGGAGAAGTAAGCTTTACGACACCGCGGCTGGAAACTTTCGTAAAAGCGCCAGGCGGTAGACGTGGGCGTAGTGCGAAACCAGGTTGGTCCAGGCAAAATATTCCGAGAGCCGCTCCACGCGATTGCGCAGTTCGATGCGCTCGCGCCGATCTTTCAGGGCAAAGTTAAAAAGAATTTCCGTCAATTGGTGCGCGGCCTGGTCGAACGCGGTATACCGCCGCCCAATCACGAACAAGCCGTTGGCCGGCGGATCCTGGATGTGCTTGAGCACGTAGCTGCCGAAACCCGCCAGGTCGCTGGTGACCGCGGGCACGCCGCTGGCGACGCATTCCATGGGAGTGTAGCCCCACGGTTCGTAATAGCTGGGGAAAACACCCATGTGACAACCGCGGACGAACTGGTCGTAATCCAGACCGATCAACGGCGAAGTGGCGGAAAGAAAATCGGGGTGAAACACCACTTTGACGGGATCTTCCCGCGCGTTGAAGAGGCGGCAGGCCCGCAACTGCTGCAGAATGGAATCGTTGGCGTCATCCCACAGATCGTGCGTAACGATCGCCGGCTGTTTCCAGGTGCGCCAGGCATGCAGGCCGCGCTTGAGGCGAATCACCGACTCCTCGGTGAGAAGTTCCGACCCTTCGGGCAGGCGGCCCATGCTGACCGCGGAAAGCAGAGTTCGTCCCATTTTCGCGGCGATGTTTTCGCACGCAAGCTTCAACTCATCGAACATGGCCTGGCTTCGCAGCACGTCCACATTGATCGACTTATACGGCGCACGCGTGATGATAAACGCCACCACGGTGACCGGAATGTTGCCCGACCGCAACCAGTGGTTCAGACGAGCCAGCGACTCAATGAACAAATTGATGCCCTTGTTGGTGTATTCGTAGCGGCCGGCGGTGAATAAATAGATGGTGCGGTCGAGATCGAAGGTGTACGACGGAAAAAAGTGCCCGGCAACGAACGTGTGAATCGCCTCTTTATACTGCTTGTGCATAGTCTGAAATTCGTGCAGGGCGGCGAATTTCTGAATGTTCAGACCGTTGGGCGTGATGATGTCCGGCTTGCGGTTCAGGAGCCTTTCGGCCTCCAGCGCGGTTACGTCGGAAACCGTGGTGAACACATCGGCGCAGTGCGTGGCGCCGCGTTCGATGCAGTAGCGCTGGTAAATGCGATAATGCCCGGCGGCGTGATCGGGGTTGATCGAATCGAGTTTCCCGTAGAAATCCGGATTGTCCGTGCACAAATATCGACCCAGGATCGTCGCGTGCGTGGTGAAGACGCTGGCCACGGGCAGTTTGAGGTACGCCAGCCGCATAAGCCCCAGGCCCGCCATCCACTCGTGGAAATGAGCGATGATCGGCCCCGCCCCGCGGCTCCGACAGAGTTCCTGAAAAAACAGGCCGACCAGGAATCCGAAAGCGGTGACATTGTTGATGTCGCCGTCATCGTCATTCGCCTGAATGCCGTGGTCTTTCCAGAGCATGTATTTGAATTCGCCCAGACGCTCGAAGGCGGATGGATAATCAAGCAGAATCACGCGCGGCCGGCCGTCGATCAGCCAGCGACCATGGTGGACGCGGATGGACACGTCCGCCAATCGCTCGATGACCTGGGCCATCCAACCGGTCGGCGCCGCCGGTTCAAACTCCACCGCGGCGGTGTCGGCGTTATACGGTCCGATCAGGTAATACCGATCACCCCAGGCGTTGACCATCGAACCAGCCTTGGATCGCAGCACCGTATAGATACCGCCGAGCTGCCAGCAGACTTCCCAGGCGATTTCAAAAAGCAGCGGCTGCTGATCGGCATCGGCCGCCGGGGCGGTGTTCAGGAAGGGGCGGGAGGTTTTCATCTTAGGCTTGGTCACCCGCGGCGGGGAGAATACCGGTCCGGCGTTTGCCGGCGGCGGATGAACCGCCCGTCCGTCGCCATATTCGCTATGGAAGCGGGTGATGGCGCCCGGTCCGGGAGCCATCGTGGAAGGCGGTGAAAAGCCCGTGTGGTTCAATCGCTTGTCGGAAGAAGCGGGGGAATCTTGACCGGGGGTAACGGCCGAGCTGGGGGCGCTCGGGGGAACCGCAGGCGCCGGATCGCATGTCGGCCCGAGTTCCGGCGCACCGCTTTTGCGGCCACTACGTTTCGGTCCCGACATCGGCCACCGCCTTTCTCGATATGCAATATCCGCAACGGTTATTCTAACCGATTTTCCTCGGCAATGCCGCAAGGAATCCAGTCGCACCAGGACGAGAGCGCGACCTCGATTGCTCCATCATAAGAGCTGGGAGGGGCGACAGAAAGATTGTTTTGTGTGAAAATACCGATGGTGTGAAAGCGAGACCGCAAATATGATCCGCCTGATTGAAGCGCTGAACTATCGCTGTCTGCGTTATGTACGTCAACCCTTGGGGCCTTTTCACGTGTTGGTGGGACCCAACGCCAGCGGGAAATCGACGTTTCTGGATGTGCCCGATTTTATCTATACGATGTTCCAATCCGGTCTGGATGCGGCGATAAAATACCGAACCGACAATATATTGGATTTATTTTGGCAAGGACCAGAAAGTGAGTGCTTTGGCAACCCGGCCCAAAACCATTTCGAGCTTGCGATTGAGTTAGCGCTGCCGGACGTACTTGCCGCCGACGGAAAACAAGCCGTGCGTTATTGCGTAGCCATCGGCCTCGATCAAGCACACAATGCGGGAGGAATTCTTAAGGAGGAAGTGCGGATTCTGGGGCCGAATGACGGGCCAACGCCATGTTCTGCGGATACCATGCCGTCCACCATTTTTTACAATCAGGGGAAACTTATTTTCCCCGACCCATCTCTCCATCATCGTTTGGAAAATGGTATGCTCCGGGATACTTTCTTCCGGCAGATTATGGCGATTATTTTTCGCCCTAATGATCTCCCTTACATCCAATCATTTATGCAAATGTTTCCGTCGCTGGTTGTCCTACAGAGCGCCGCGTTGCGCGATCCCAGCCCGCCGAGGGTGGGGATGCGAACGAGGTGGAGTGGTGATGGATTGCCAAATATGGTGGAGCACTTGCAAAAATATGGCGACGATAAATGGAGATATTGGCAGGATCATTTGCGGACGGTTTTTCCGGAATTGGATTCGGTTCAACTTCACCTTCGCCAGGAAGATAAAAAAAGGTACATCGCGCTGCGAATGAAGAACGGCGTCGAATTTCCATCCTGGCTGCTTTCCGAAGGTACGCTTCATCTTCTGGCGTTGACGATCCTGGCATTCCTTCCTCAGAACGAATCTTCGATTGGTGGTCGCACATGGATGATTGAGGAACCGGAATCGCACCTTCACCCCCTGAACATTGAAGCAGTGATGCAGTCGCTTTCCTCGGTTTACGATGTACAAATTCTGATGACAACCCATGCGCCGATTGTGCTGACGATGACCGATATCAATAAATTGCTCGTCTTCGCCCGTGACAATCAACGGGGTGTCAGGATTGTGCGGGGGGACCAGCATTTGCAGCTGCGTGATTGGAAAGGCGATGTTGATTTGGGAACGCTTTTCGCCGGCGGAGTGTTGGGGTGAACCAAACGGCGCCGCATAAAGACCTTGTGGTTTTGGTGGCCGACAAAAGCATGGAAGCCGCAGTCCGTAGCGCTCTGTGCAGACCGCAAGCGCTGCGTATCCGGAACATCACCTTTGATGTATACCGCCATCCGCAAAAAGATACCGGCTGCCGGGTCCGCAGCGCACAATTTCTAAGTGCATTCACAAGGATATACGAACACGCAATCGTGCTGTTTGATTGTGAAGGCTCGGGGACCAAGGCGAGTGCCCAAGACACGGAGACAATCGTTGAACGCGAATTGCCAAAGGCGGGTTGGTCGAACCGGGCGGCCGCAGTGGTGATCGAACCTGAGCTTGAGGCATGGATATGGTCAGATTCACCGGTGGTCGATAGGATTCTTGGTTGGAGGGAAAAAAAACCGGCATTACCATTACGTCACTGGCTTGAACAAAAGGGGTTTCTGGCGGCGGGCCGGGTGAAACCACTTCGACCGAAAGAAGCTCTTGAAGCCGTGCTGCTTGAAATGAAACGGCCGCGCACCTCCTCGCTATACGATGATATGGCCAGGGAGGTGGGTTTGGATCGCTGCGCCGATCGGGCATTTTTGAAATTCAAGAAGACCCTTCAATCCTGGTTCCCTCCCTGATAAATCAGCAAGAACCGAAGAGCGCGGGTGTTCCCACCACAAAAATGTAGGGCCGGCGCCCTCATCGGTCGTTCTTGACCACCGCGCGAAACTCCGTCAGAACCGGAAGTATACACGGCGAATCGGTTTATACGCCGTCCAGCTTGGCAATCTTTCCATGGCGGCGGGTAATCAAATTAGCACGAACCTCCTCCAGGATTTTACGCGTGATGCCGGCCACGGGAACCTCATCAAGATCGGCGACCCAGCGATACGCCTCATAGCGGCCCGGGCCGCAAAGGGGCAAGGAAATTTTTTTCGGCCGGCGGATGGCTGTGGCGGCAAACACGCGATATTCCATACGGCGATGAGTGAGCTGATGCCGCAATCGGATATCCTGGCTTTTCACCTGGGCGTCCAGGCCCAGCATTCGCCCGATCCGTCGCTGAACTTCGGCCGGGGATAAATCTTGTTTTGACCGACTCAGCGTGGGGAACTCCCACAGATGCTCCCAGAGACCGCCGGCGGGCCGCCGGAGCAGCAACCATTTTCCATTTTGTCGCACCACAACGGAGGTGCACTTGACCCGCGGGGCCTTTCCGCGGGCGGCTTTGACGGGAAACTTTTCGGGATTCCCGGCGTCCCGCGCGCGGCACAGGCGGCGCAGGGGACATGACCCGCAGGCGGGATGACGCGGCGTGCAAAGAGTCGCGCCGAGTTCCATCATGGCCTGGTTGTAATCGCCGGGATTTTTTTCCGGTACAAGGGTTGCCGCGATTTGCTGGAGTTTGTTCCGCGTCGCTTGGCGCGCCAGATCATCCGGCAGGGCCAGCAGCCGCGTCAACACGCGCATGACGTTGCCGTCGAGCGCGGGAACTGGCTCGCCGAAGGCGATGCTGGCGATGGCGCCGGCGGTATAGCGGCCGACGCCCGGTAGTTTTATTAATTCTTTATATGTTGATGGAATCTGTTTTTCCCGGCCGCCGGCCATGCGGCGCGACGCCTGGTGCAACTGGCGGGCGCGGCGGTAATAGCCCAGTCCCGACCAAAGCTTGAGAACTTCTTCCTGCGACGCCGCGGCCAGCGAGTCCAGGGTGGGAAAACGGCGCAAAAACCTCTGGAAATAGGCAACGACGCTCTCTACCCTCGTCTGTTGAAGCATCATTTCTGAAAGCCAGATGGCATAGGGGTCGCGAGTGCGCCGCCACGGTAAATCGCGTTGGTTGCGAGCAAACCAAGCTAAAAGCCTGTCCGAACAGCGACATGTCCACGGTAAACTCTTTACGACTACCACCAATAGTGCCCATTTTTTTAATACCACAACTGCTGTGGCTAAAAGAGTTTACGTTGTGGAAAACCTGTTTGTCAATATTTAGTTAAAAAATGACTTGACACCACAAGATATAGCGGTATAGTTACTCAAGTCGGGTCTTATCAGAACCTTAACACACGGGAAAGTGGTTTCCTGTGAGAAAATGATGGGCCCAATGCAACGGCCGCAGACTCCTTCATGGTGTGGCAACACTTCTTGAGCTGGCAGCGGAGTTGCGATATGCTAACAGAAACCGAACCTGCCTTCCATATCGGCAGTCAGGCGAGGCGCTGGAGCGCTCAGAGCACGGTGACATCATGGGCATTCTTGCTGATTATCAGATTCAGGAAGAGGTTCGGATCGAACCCTTTGAGCAGTCCGTCAAGCGAACCGGTTGCGTAAGCTACGGGGTATCGAGTTACGGCTATGACGTGCGCGTAGGCTCGAAATTCAAAATCTTTACCAACGTAAACTCGGAAGTGGTTGATCCCAAAAATTTTTCCCCCCGCGGTTTCGTAGACGTGGATGCCGACACCGCCGGCCATGTGCTTATTCCGCCCAACAGTTTCGCACTGTGCGAAACCGTGGAGTACTTCGAGATTCCGCGCAACATCCTGGCGATTTGCGTGGGCAAGAGCACGTATGCCCGCTGCGGGATCATCGTGAACGTAACTCCGCTGGAACCGGAATGGAAGGGACGGATCACCATCGAGATTTCCAACACCACGCCGCTGCCGGCCAAAATTTATGCCAATGAAGGCATCGCCCAGATCATTTTTCTGCGTGGTGAAAAAGTCTGCCGCACCAGCTATGCGGACAAAAAAGGGAAGTACCAGAATCAATCCGGTCTGACGCTACCGCGGGTGGATTGACCGGTCCAGACGGAAAGCCGCGAAACACGGAGGCGCGGCAACTACCGGTGGCCGGCGATGTCGCAGGATGGGATGTCGCCGGCGTTTAGAAACAGGTACGGATTCCAGGATTCCTGTTTTAGAAAACAGCGGGAACCGCAATATCATTCTAAAACAAGCCTGGGGACACACAAGCAGGAGTAATCATGAAAATCGATCGTCGGTTTACCCAATCGGGTGCGGATGTTTACGCCGCCGTTTCTTACGCCAAACGCACCAGCCGCATCAGCAATGTCGATGGTACGGTGGTTTTTGAAATGAAAGACGTCGAAGTTCCGGCATCGTGGTCGCAACTCGCCACCGACATCATGGCCAGCAAGTATTTTCGCAAAGCGGGAGTGCCCCAGGCGGATGCGGATGGAAAACCAATCTTGGATGTAGATGGTAAGCCGAAAACCGGACCGGAAAAGTCGGTCCGGCAGGTGGTGCATCGCCTGGCCGGCTGCTGGACGCACTGGGGCAACCAGTACGGCTACTTCGATAGCAAGCAAGACGCCCAAGTCTTTTATGATGAGATCGCCCACATGCTTCTGAACCAGATGGCGGCGCCGAACTCGCCGCAGTGGTTCAACACCGGTCTGAATTACGCCTACGGCTTGACGGGGCCTTCGCAGGGACATTGGTTTGTGAACCCCAAAACCCATCAACTGGAACAGGCCGCCGACGCTTACACGCATCCGCAACCGCACGCCTGCTTTATCCAGAGTGTGAATGATGACTTGGTTAATGAAGGCGGCATCATGGACCTGTGGGTGCGGGAAGCGCGCCTTTTCAAGTATGGCTCGGGCACCGGGACCAATTTCTCCAGGCTGCGCGGGGAAAATGAACCGCTTTCCGGCGGCGGGAAATCTTCCGGCCTGATGAGTTTCCTGCGCATCGGGGACCGCGCCGCTGGAGCGATCAAATCCGGCGGCACCACCCGCCGCGCGGCCAAAATGGTCTGTCTGGACCTGGATCATCCCGACATTGAAGCATTCATCAACTGGAAAGTCCGCGAAGAGATCAAAGTCGCGGCCATGGTGGAAGGAGTCAAACACCTCTCCCGGGAACAGCGGGAAGCGGCCGAGAAACTCGATCTGAAGCTTGATTATGATTTCAATGGCGAGGCCTACGCCACCGTTGCCGGCCAGAATTCCAACAACTCCGTCCGCGTGCCCGACAGGTTCATGAAAGCCCTGGATACGGACGGCGACTGGCAACTCATCCGTCGGACCGACGGCAAGGTTCACAAAACATGCAAGGCCCGCCATCTATGGGAACAGATCGCCTTCGCCGCCTGGCGCTGCGCCGACCCGGGCGTGCAGTATGACGACACCATCAACCAGTGGCACACCTGCCCGCAGAGCGGCCGCATCAACGCCAGCAACCCGTGCAGCGAGTACATGTTCCTGGACAATACCGCATGCAATCTGGCTTCCATCAACCTGATGAAGTTTTATAATCTCGATACCCGCCGCTTCGATATCGACGGGTTCCGCCACGCCTGTCGGCTCTGGACCATCGTGCTGGAAATTTCGGTGCTGATGGCGGCCTACCCCAGCCGCGAAATCGCCCGTTTAAGCTACGAATACCGCACGCTGGGCTTGGGATACGCCAACATTGGAACCATGTTGATGGCCGGCGGCATCGCCTACGACAGCGACAAAGCACGGGCAATTTGCGGCGCCATCACCGCCCTGATGACCGCGGAAAGTTATGCCACGTCCGCGGAAATGGCCAGGGAATTAGGCCCATTTGCCGGTTATCACGCCAATCGGGCGGACATGCTGCGGGTGATGCGCAATCACCGCGCCGCGGCTTGGGCCAACCAACAGTACGAAGGGCTTGCCACCAAACCGCTCGCGATCGATTCCGCCTGGTTCAGCGATGATCCAACGGCAAACGAACAATTACTCTCAACGGCGCGCCAGGCTTGGGACCGCGCCGTGCGACTGGGTGAAAAGTACGGCTACCGCAACGCCCAGACCACGGTGATCGCCCCCACCGGCACGATCGGCCTGTTGATGGATTGCGACACCACCGGCGTGGAGCCGGACTTCGCCTTGGTGAAGTTCAAGAAACTCGCCGGCGGCGGTTATTTCAAAATAGCCAATCAGTCGTTGGCGCCGGCATTGAAGAACCTTGGCTACGCTCCCGACCAGATCAAGGACATCATGACCTATGCGCTGGGCACGCTCACCCTGAAGGGCGCCCCGCACATCCATACCGATTCCCTTAAGGCGAAGGGCTTCACGGAGGAAGAACTGGCAAAAATAGAGGCTTGCCTGCCTTCTGTTTTCGAGCTGGCCTTCGCCTTTTCTCCCTGGACACTCGGCGAGGCGACGATGACCCGCCTTGGGTTTAGCGCCGAGCAATGGCGAAAAAATTCCTTCAACCTTTTACGGGCCTTGGGCTTTACCCGGCGCCAGATTCGCGAAGCCGGCGACGTGATCTGTGGTTCGCAGACGGTCCAAGGCGCTCCTCACCTGAAACCGGAACACCTGAGCGTTTTCGATTGTGCCAACAGGTGCGGACGCAAAGGCCGGCGATTTATCCACCATATCGGACATATAAAAATGATGGCGGCGGTGCAGCCGTTCATCAGCGGCGCGATCAGCAAGACCATCAATCTCCCCAACGAGGTAAACGTAGCCGATATGGAAGAGGCTTACCGCGAAGCTTGGCGACTGGGACTCAAGGCCGTGGCGCTGTACCGCGACGGCTCGAAACTCAGCCAGCCGCTCAACCGTACCGCCGATGACGACGCCGCCGACGATGCGGAAATTGACACGCTCAAAGTCGAATCGTCCGCATCCTGTCCTCCCTGCTCAGATTCCAGCCCTTCCTTACTGGGAAACGGAGCCGTACCTGCCGGCGGTGTGAAAGTCGGTCCGGCAGGCTCCCTGGTTGAACGTGTCGTGGAAAAAGTGGTGGAACGGCCATTGCGGCGGCGTCTGCCCGACACGCGGCCGAGCATCACTCATAAATTCGATATCGTCGGCCATGAGGGGTATATCACCTGCGGCCTGTTTGATGACGGCAGTCCCGGCGAGGTGTTCATCACCATGGCCAAGCAGGGCAGCACCGTCGGTGGGTTGATGGATACCATCGCCACGCTGATATCGCTCAATCTCCAGTATGGCGTACCCTTAGACGCCATTGTCCGCAAATTCGCGTACATGCGTTTCGAACCGGCCGGTATCACCACCAATCCGGATATTCCATTCGCTAAAAGTCCGATTGACTACCTGGTGCGGTGGCTGGGAATGAAGTTTGTACCCGGTTATCACGTCGCCAATTCCGGCGCACCGGGACATTCCGTACCGGCCGCCGCCAAAATCGCCGGGGCCAGCGACTCCAGTGGGCACGGCAATGGCAATGGCGGTATGAATCGGAGCCACGAACCCATTCCGGAAGATTTAGAGCACTATGAAACCCCCGCTGCGGCGCTGGTGCCGGTCCGCGGCGGTAATGGAAATGGTAATAGTAATGGCTCCGGCCACTTATCCGAGACTTCCAGTGCGGTGGCGACACTGGCTGGCGGCCGGTTCAGCGCGTCGGTTTCAACCGCCCCCGCTTTTGGCAATGTCCTCTCGCAGCAACTGGCTCTTACCACCGATGCACCGGTATGCACCTGCGGCAGCATTACCGTTCGTAACGGAAGCTGCTACAAGTGTCTCAATTGCGGTAATTCGTTAGGATGTTCCTAGCCGCATCGGAAAGCGGATATCCGCGGCTATACGCTGCGGGATATCGTAACCATCCATACAGTTATTCTTTACCGCTTCGAAACAGGAAAAAAATAGCCGATGGTCGCGTGGGAGACGACCACCGGCTTTCGTGGGGGAGAAGGAAGGAACTCATGAACGAATCAGCCTCTTCGGCTGATCCACTCTGCTCTGTTATACGAATCATCATACCGGTTGGTTTGAAAAATTTCCATTTTTTTTTGGGGGAAGATGATTTCACTCATAATAGGCAGCGCCGTAAAATCGCAAACATGAATAACCTGGGGGCGATAACTATTGCTGACTTCGGCGAACTTGGACGAACTGAAACCATCGGATAGCATAGGTGAAGAAAATGCGAATAATCCAAGCGAAAACCGCCGTTTGCAAGGATTTTCTGCACGTTCGCGCCGATGTAGCTCAATGGCAGAGCAACGGTTTTGTAAACCGTAGGTTGCGGGTTCGAATCCCACCATCGGCTTTTCAAATGGAACCAGCCCACGCGCGGCATAATCTATCGCGCCGCCCCGGTGTGGTTCAATGCCAGCCGCCCACCAGGCCATAGACGTTCAAGGCATCTCTCGTACCCACGTAGACGCGGCCATTGGCGACCATGGGCGTGTTGAAAGTCACAATTTTCCCCGTAAGCGCATCGGCGGCAACTTGATCGCTGCAGAACAGAAGATCATGCAGATTTAAGGCATTGTAGGCGACCAGACGGTCCCGGCGTTCATCCAGGGTCCAGAGGATTCCGTCCCGGCCGCCATGGGCGGATATTTCCGGAGTCGAACCGGGATAGCTATAGGCGCCATAGCTGGTCCGCGAGGTCGCTATCGGACGTGCGTGAATCCGCGCGTGGGAGATCAAAAAAGCCCGGACGTAACTACCTATCCCGACATAGTAAATCATGCCGCTATTGGCGCTGGTTCCGGCATAGAAGGCGCCCGTGCTGAATGTCCTGCCCGTCGCTTGTTTCAACTCCTGCACCACATTGTTGGCGCCCCCGCCCCGGCCCGCGGCATTGCCGTGGTAGCCACCCATGTGGTTGCGGTCGAGGAGGTAAATCGTGCCTTGCTTATCGTTAATGATCATCAGTTGCCGGTGTCGCGCGTTGCCTACGGAATTGGGCAGCAGAACCGGACTGCTCGAGCCAAGGTCCTGATCGACGGCATTAAGCGACTGCTCGTCTTTGGGCGTAAAGTAATCGCTCACATGCAGGCCAAAGCCATTGGGGTTGTCGGCCTGCTGTGCGGTGTCCGAATCCGGAGATAACTTTACGCAGGAATCGCCATAATCGCCGCGGCAAGGCACTCGCAGGTTGGGCACATCCGTGTTCAAACGCCCGCTATAAGGGGCCTTGATCAATTGGGTGTCGAATGTTCCGTTGCCAGTCTCTACATAGAGATTTCCGCGGGCATCCACGGCTATGCCGCCGCCCCCCTGCCAGATGCCGCCGGCGCCGTCGCTAAAGCGCGTGCTGCCGGTACCGTGACCGCTGGGCACGGCGCACCACAGAGCCTGGAGATGCAAAGTGTCCGCCCTATTTTTGACGGCATCGTAGCCGACGATCCAGCCATTGTATGGTCCGCCATCACCGGGGTCGCCCCAGGCCATGTAGAGAGTGTGATTGACCATGTCGAGAGTCAGGCAGCGGCAGGTCAGGTCGCGCGCGTCAAATACGTCGCGTCCGCCGCCGATTCTGTTAACTGCGGGTCCACTGATGTAACCGGCATTCGCCGTGCCCTCGGCAATGTTTACGGTTTTGGCGTAGCGGGTGCCGTTGGCAAGGTTCAGGGCGGACAACATGTGGATCCAGTGAAGCGCGCCGTCCGTACCGGGACCCTTTTCGCTTTCTTCGCATTCGACATAGAGCACGTTTGTGTTTGGATCAATGGCCGGGGTGTCTTCCAGAGGTAGGCCCCTGCCGGTACTGCGGTTGCCGTCAGCCGCGGCCACCGTATCCGCGACACCATGGAATCTGGTCAGCAGGCTGGTCTTCCACAGAACCGCGCCGGTGTCGGCATTGATCGCCCAGACACTGTCGTTATTCAGGGCGACAAAGACAACATTCTGCACACCTTGGTGCGGTCCCACCGTAATGTTCACACCCGCCTTGAACAGCGGCTGGCCGCTTTCGGCCCCGGCCAAATGTATACTCAAGAGCTTGCCGAAGTTGGCGCTGCGGACGACATCGGGAGTCAACACGGTTTCCTTAAGGTTTTGCCCGTCGTTGAAGCCATCGTTGTGATAGATCAGAACATTGGCTGGCGCCCCGCCGGCCAAGGGATTGGCAAACGACATCTTCGGCGCGGTGATCACGAAGGCCGTGCCCCCCGCCAGGATTAACGTCGCCAAAATGGCTGTGGGAAATTTCATCACCATCCTCAATTGTTATAAGAGAGCGTCTGGGGCGCCAGAAAATCCAGATTCGGCGCGTGCCGCGCCGCGGTCAGGCGGAAATTATCGATGCCGCGGATACGCGCCCGCATGGCGCGCAGATATCGGATCTGGCGGTGCAGGGCGGAATTCGGCATTCCATTGAGTTGATTGGGATACGCCAGGTCCAAGTACTGGTGGTAAGCCGCGATGGCCTTCTCGTAAAGCCCCGTTGCCGCCGCCAAGTCCCGGTCGGCCGCGTCGCCCAGACGGAAGCGCCGGTGATTGACCTGCCACCGCACAAGTCCTTGGAACAACATGCTTTCCGCCCGGCCCAGGGCCTCGTAGAAGCGCACTTCGTAGACGTGCTGGCGATGCACGGGAATCTGGTCGGGATACTTGTGCAGGTATATCCGGAATTCCCGAATGGACCGCGGCGCATTGATCCGCACATTGCGGTAACAATCACGGATGTTCTCCACCCGGGCCGGAAAACGACGGAGCATTTTCGCCTGCGGCTGGCTGAAAATCCGGTAGGTAAGCCGCTGGGCGAAGTAAAGATCGTCGCGGCACCAGAGGCGCAGCGCCATCGGCGGCCAGGAATTTAGAACCTCCCGGCCCATGTCGGTCGGCTTCTGGGGCTGGGCCAGCGCCCGGCGATACTCCACCCAGGCAAAATAGAACGGGCTTATCCCGTACCGGTAGGTCAGGGAGTTGATTTTCAGGCCGTGGCCGAGCGGTCCCTTGCCATTGCGGGCCGGCAGCAACGTCGCCTTGAATTGCGGCCGGCGGACGATGTAACGAACCTCGGCGAGTGTGCTCAGGGCGGGGTTGACCGCTTTCGGATTGTACCTGTAGAGATGTGCAATATCATAACGCCAGCGGTCGCAGTAGTACCTCCGCTCAAAACTGGTTCCCAGCTTGAGGAAAAAGTCATTGGCCTCGTTCATGATCATGTTGGCGTTGTGGGGAACGAATTTTTCGCCCTTGTACAGATACACCAGGCCGTCGAGCACCCATTTGTATTTGGCCGACATGGAATGGAACTGCGCGGAAAGATTGTACGACTGGTTCCACGCGTTGTAGATGTACACCGAGCCGAAGTACGGTTCGAGCGTCGCGATGGCGTTGTAATCGGTTTCCAGGGGGATCCAGCGGCGGTGATTCTTGTCGCTTTCGGCGTTTTCCCAGAGAACCATGGCCAGGATGCCGCGGAACCCGCCGAGGGTCAACCGGGGAAATTCCAGAAAAAGATTGCCGATTCCCTGCTGACTGGAATAAACCAGTTTTGCCCGCCGGCGATTCAGCGTGGGTTGCAGCGCGAAAATCAGCGCCAGCAGAATCACAATGACGGCGGCACAAAGAAGCTGATCGCGCCGTACCGGCCCCCCGGGGCGCGCCGGCGGTGGATGGGAATCGCGCGGCTGGCCGGGCAGAGTGGTTTTCCGGGGATTGGTGGGAAAAGTCACACTCATCAGGCCAGCTCCTGTTTGCGCAAAAGCAGGTAACCCAGCGCCAACGTCGGTAAGACGCAGGCCAACGTCCAGAATACATCTGTCGCGGCCACGGTCCAGGGCATATTGACCGACCGGACGATAAAATAGAGGGGATCAAAACGGGTAAAGTCGGGCAGCAGGTGCACCAGCATATTGAGCATCTTGACCATGACAGCGGAAATCAGCGAACCAATTTGGTAATACCAGACGCCTTTCAGGCGGTTTTCCTGCACGTAGTTGAGAAGCCCAAAGCCGCCCTGCCGCGACAACTTGCCGACAAACGCCACAATGTTACCGAGAATATAGCAGACCATGGTGGTCAGCAGCGCCACCGGCCAGCCCAGGCACGTTCCCGCCGTCACGCCGATCACAATCAACAGCGTGACTTCGCACAGGACAACCAATTCGCTCTTGGCCAGGTTGAGAATAAAGGGCGATGGCGGCCGGACAATCGCCACCGAGGCCGGTGTGATCTTGAGCCAGTGTCCCGGAATCATGCTGGAAAGATTGATCACCAGGCTGGAACCATCAAGCAGCGACGCCGGTAGTTTCACGACGGTGATGTGCTTGTCGTCGATGCGCAGCACCTGCCGCTGGCGGCCCTGTGGGTTGTCGACATCGTAGGCTAACAGTTGGGCCTTGGCGGGCAGGGCTTCATTCATCTGTTTATCAACGCCGACCAGCAAGTGCACGGTGAAATCACCATTTTTGTTGATGGGTATCTGCCGCCGTTTCAAATGCCTGAATTCGAAAGAGGCAACCTCCGGCGGAATACCCGGATGGCGGTAACTTGGACCGACAACTTCCTGCTTCCCATTGGACTTGAATCCGGTGATGATGGGATCGGGTTTGGGCGCGACGAAATTGGTATGGCCGGGCGTTCGGGTTCTGTCCATGTTCCACGCCAGGCAACTGGCATCCTGTGGTTTTCGGCCATTGGCAATGAACAGGTAATCGCCCGCAGTCATAGAGGCAACCTTGACCACCACAGGTCCGGGATTGTATATCCGTCCGGTCATGGGGTTCACGTAGCTGAAGAACGCGAACCGTTTTTTCGGTTGCCACACGGCGCTACCCTGGGCGTTAAGCGTGAGCGATTTTTCCTCGGTATTCATGGGATTCGAGCGCTGCACCAGCGTCACGTGGATGCGCGCCGGTCCGCGGCGCTTGCCAAAGGAACGCACGCCAAAGTGGAATACAAACAGCGGAGGAGCACGCAGCGTGGCCGGCAGGGATGGAAACTCGAAATACAGCGTTTCGGCGCTGCCACCCTTGAGAGCCCGGATCGGTGGATTGACGGCATAGTTGATATAGCCGGCGATGCGCAGACGGCCGGTAATGTTGTTTTGGGCCCGCAGAACACCATGGCGGGCCAGATACAAAAGCCCCGCCTGCGGTGGGAGGTGACGCACCATTTTGTCGTAATTTTTTTTCTGCAGGTGATAGAGCACCCAGGCGTCGTGGCGTATCCTGGCGTCCACCACCTTCATGAAACCCCATGTCGCACCCATCATCACCAGGATCATCAGCAGGGCCGCGGCTGAAAGTCCCATCACCTTGCCCAGCAGCAGTTCCAGTCGCGTAATCGGCTTGCTGCCGGTGGTGATGAGCGTTCGCCGCTCTCTTTCCCGCGGCAGGGCCAGGCAGGCCAGAACACCCAGGTACACCAGCAGGAGAATTTCCTGCGCGCGCAGAAAGATGGTCAGGTCAACCCGCACTTCGCCGCCCGGGCCGTAGCTGCGTACAAGGGCGAATGTCAGAATAAGGCAGATGAGGAACCAGAGCAGCGGAACCGCCCAGATACGGGCGTTCCAAGCTTCCGCCAGGGTGATCCGACCAACGGCCCAGGCCCGCGAGAATCCGGTGCGCAGCCGGGCGACATCCCGGAACGCCAGCAGAGCAAACGCCAGAACCAGCAACCCGATCAGCACATCGGCAATGACCGGCACATAGCTAAGAGACGCATGGGGCATCTGTTACCATATCATGTCGAATCCGTCATACATGCGGTTGTTCCGCCTGCCGCTTGGCGTCGACCAGCCGCTTGAAAAGGTCTTCCAGTCGTACCCGCGGGCGGCCGGTGCGAATGTCCTGCGCGCCATTTCCGCGAGCCACGGCGATGAGCTTTTCCTGAAGCTCGGGCGAAACCGCCCGCGCCTCAAGTTGAAACACTTCGCGCCTTTCCAGCAAATCAGCCAGGGCGCCTCCCAATTCCACCTGCCCACGGTAGAGAATGACCAGCCGGTCGCATACGTCTTCCACGTCGGCAAGCTGATGGCTGGAGAGCAGCACCGTTTTTCCCGCCTGCTTGAGCCGCCCGATCATACCCTTGATTTCCAACATACCCACTGGATCCAATCCGGAGGTCGGTTCGTCCATGATAATCAGATCGGGATTGTTCAGCAGCGCCTGCGCCAGGGCGACGCGGCGCGTCTGACCCTTGGAATAGGTGCCGATTCTGCGGCCGCGAACGGCCGGCTCCAAACCGACGAAATCGAGATAATAATCGACGGCGCGGCGCCGCTGGGCGCGGTTCATGTTAAAGAGCCGGGCGTAGAAATCGAGCGTCTGGCGGGCGTTCAAAAAGCGGTAGAGATAACTTTCCTCGGGCAGATAGCCGATGCGGCGGCGCGTATTCTGATCACCGGCTCTCTGCCCCATGACCAGCGCGTCGCCGGCGGTGGGGTTGATCAATCCCAGCAGCAGCTTGATGGTGGTGGTTTTGCCGCTGCCATTAGGCCCGAGCAAACCGAAAATTTCTCCCTGGAGCACCTGCAGGTTTAACTGCCAAAGCGCCAACACCTGCTGGCTTTTCCAGAAGCCGGGATAAACCTTGGTGAGTTGGCGGGTTTGAATGGCCGAGTATTGCGCCACCATGAAGCACTCCCTGAAACACTTTTCCGGTTATTCCGGACGGGTTGGGCTCGTGCGCCGTTAGGGCGACGCCGGAACAATTATTTTTCGCGCCGGCGGCGGCAGCGAGAGCAGAATTTGCTGGTGCGGCTGAACGAAAAACACGCGCGAAGCGCCGCGCATGACGCCGCCGAGCGTGTCGCTGAGCAGTTTGAGCGTTATCACCCGCGGATGCTTGAGATACTGGGCGTAAAGCAGGGAAAACTCCCGCGCTTCGCCCTGCACTTGGTTGACGCGCTGGCGCGCCGCGGCGTTGGCCTGGTGCAGAATGGCCTGCGCCCGGCCCTGCGCCAGCGTGGTCAGGCGGGTGGCGATTTTCATGGCGTTTTGAATTTCCGTCGATTCCTGCTGGCGGGCGTTAAGAACAGCCGTGAAGGCCAGGTCCACCGCGCTGGGCCAGTGTACGTACTCCAGGAGCACTTTCTGCACCTGCACGCCCAGCCCCAGCTTGTCGATGGGCGCCTGAAGCTCCCGCCGCGGCCGAAGCGGGTTAAACAGTTCCATTTCCAGTTTCTGTTTGCCCGAATAAAGAGCTTCATTCACCGTGCTTCCGGCGAGCTTCAGGATCAGTTCGTGGCTGGCCAGGAGGCGGAGCACGTTCAGCCGGCCCTGACCCGGCGGGATATTTCGCGGCTGATACACCGAAGTGAGATATTCCAGCGGATTGGAAATACGGTATTGCACGGCGATTTTGGCGTGGAGCACATTTTCATCACCGGTGATCAGATACGGATTGAAAATGGCGTCGACCACTTGACGGGATACGCCCGCCCGCATGAACGCCTTGATCGTCTTTTCGTAGGAGGCCGGCGAGGTATCGAAGTCGGCGACGGTAAGCAGTTGTTCCCGTTCCAGGGGAACGATGTAGACATGATCCACCGGCCAGGGAATGTGATAATGCAGGCCGGCCTCCATCAGCAAAGGCTTGCCGTCGGGCAGCGTGAGGAATTGTCCCATCCGCTCCACGAGGGCGACTTCGCCGGCGCCAACCTTGTATATGCCGCTGAGCAACCAGATGACGACGATGCCGATGAAAAAATAAACCAGCACGCGCTGGGCGCTGGTCCAGCGAGCGAGCGCGGACTTGTCGTCCGCCGCCGGCGGTTCCGGGGAAAGGACGGCGCTCTTTGGCGTTTCAAGTTCGAGTTCGGTTTGTGTCATGCGGCGAATTCCTCGCTGGCTTTCGATCACGGCGCGTTGGCGATGTTCCATCCGTCAGAAAAAAGTAATGAAAGCCGCGTTACCTTTTTTTCAGGTGGCGCTTATCAGCCGTTGGCGCCGGCGCGTGGGGCGCGGGGACCCCACCGCTGGATTCGTCAGTCAGCGTCTGCGTCTCCGCAAACAGCGGCGCGGTGATGGGATTCCGGGGCGTAAGCACCCAGTAGGTGGACTGCCCCATGGAGCTTTTGAAAAGCTGGAGCGATTTCCAGAAGCGATAGAACAATCGCGCCTTGGGCGAATGCTCGGCAGCGCTGAGAATCTCATAAGCCTTCGCGTCGCCCTGACCACGGATCACTTCGGCTTGCTTCTCCGCTTCGCTGCGGATTTCCGTCGCCTGCTCCTGACCCTTGGCGACAATGGCCCGGGCCTTGCTGCGACCTTCATTCTTATACCGGCTGGCGATCTTTTCGCGCTCGGCGCTCATGCGGTCATACACGGCCAGAGCCACGCGCGGTGGAAAAGTCATGCGGGAGAATCCCACCCGGCTCACCTGGATTCCCAACTTCTCCATGTCTTTGTTGACGCTTTGCCGGATTTGATGCTCCGCCTGGACCATCCGAATCTTTGCCGGATCAATGTTGAACATCTGATCCAGCCGGTATTGGCCCATCACTTTCAGGACGGCGCCTTCGATTTTCCGGTTCAGATAACGCTGCACTTCCAGCGAGCCGCCGGGCAGATGTTCCACATATAGCACCGGCTTGATAATCCGCCAGAGGGCAAAACTGCGAATGCCGATC
This sequence comes from Planctomycetota bacterium, assembly GCA_021831565.1. Classification (GTDB taxonomy): domain Bacteria; phylum Planctomycetota; class Phycisphaerae; order WQYP01; family WQYP01; genus JAKBMM01. The sequence continues at coordinate 10,635 of JAKBMM010000005.1, read as the reverse complement.
GGCTCGCCGGCGGCGGTGGTCACCTCGCGAATGTCGCTTTGGTAGAGGTGCAGGCGGGTATCCAGACGGATCACCCGGTCGGTGGGCCAGCACAGGTACCAGTGGTAGCATAGGCGGGTGGGATGCGCCACGATCTTACCAAAGCGGTCCAGCAGGACGCGCTGGTAGGGCTTGGCCACGACCGTGCATAGTTCGAGGAAAAGCAAGACCACGACGGCCACAAGAATGACACCGATGGTGAGTTTACGCATGAAAGATTCCTCTTGAACCCGGTGGGACTGTTCCGAAAACAATCCATCACGAGATACATCATCCAGCCATCCGGCCCGCGCTCGTCCCTCTCCGCTACCGCACAAATCCTGCTCCCTATCGGGACACAAACGCCGTCCGCAGCACCGGGCGGCCGGTTCCGTTCGGAACCGGCCTTAGGCCTTACTGACCTCCGGACGACGTCTGCATCGGATTCCCGAGGCTCGATCCAACTCCACCGGTGTCCTTCACCGGCGGGGGCGGCATCGGCGATTGACGACGGCCGATCTGCCAGATTTCCGGCGGCGTTACGCCCGGTCCCAGGACGACTTTTTCCACCGAGTCAAAAACCTTACCCAATACACGATAGAACTCCCAGAGGGTGGCGACCGGGCGCGCGCCGGCGAAGGCATCGGCCCGGACAATTATCTCCTTGGCCCGACCCTCTTCCCGATGCACCACTCGATCTTTATGGGCGGTGGCGGCCAGGATGGTCGCAACGGCGTAGCCTTTGGCGCTCTGGATATATTTGAATGCCCGCCGCTGCGCCTGATCAATCAAGGTTTGCTTGTATTCGCGCATGCTGACCACCTCTTCGAAAGCGGCGGCCGGACCGAGCACCCGCCCTTGCGCGGTGATATGGCTCTGTCCCGCCGGGGGATGAATGTCTTTGATGCTCAGGTCGAAAATTTTAATACCGGAGTGCATCGCGTCGAGCTGCCGCTGCATGAACTTTTTGCAATCCTCGGCCACCCGGCCGGTTTGCGTGCGCATAATTTCTTTGAGCGAGTGCCGGGCGAAAACACTGGTGACCGCGTAGAGGGCGACCTGGTGCACCAAGGCCTGGTCCATCGGTCGCAGGCGCGGTTTGGCGGCGGTGCCCAAATTGCCGCCGTACTCCACAATGTTTCCGCTGGAAACATTATGGAAAAATTCGCCGGGATTGGTTACGCGCCACCAGCAGGCGATAAAACCGTCCAGGAGCTGCGGCGCCGCCGCACCGGCGCTGTTGACGTCGCCGGTAAGAAACTCGCGATCGGGAATCGATGTGTGTTCCGACCAGAAGGAAAACGCATTCGGACCGAGTTTGGATTTGTGCGGCTCCTCGGTTCCCACCACCACGGCGTTGGCCCGTTCGGTGGGAACATATTGAAGTTTGTCGATTGGCCACGGCCACAGGACGTGCAGGCCGGCCTGGAGGGGATGCTGGAGATTCCAGGGCGTGGTCACGCCCAGATGCTCGAGAATACCCACATCGCCCGTGGGGACCACGTGCAGCGTGCTTAGTCCCAGCAAAATCACCAGACCGGCCACTACCACGCGGGGCAGCAACCGCGCCAAAATGCCGGGCGCCGACTTGGCGCTGCGGGTGATGCCGATGCTTTCGGCCAGAAGCACACGCATGCCGATAATCCACCCGCTGGTAAGCAGGGGCACGAGCGGCAACTGCTGTAAATCCGTTCCGGCCTGATCGATTTCTTCAATGGCGCCGTAATTGCGCAGGGCGTTAACCCCCAGTTCCAACGCCTGGAGCAACAGCACCACGGCGATAAAAATGGCGCAACCCTGGCTGGCGTAAGTCACCCCCGCCCACGCCGCAAGCACTGCGGCAAACAGGGCGATGCCGCCCGGCAGGCCCAGCAACACGATGCCGTTAGCGGCTTCGCCGTAGCCCTCCGTCCGTGGTGTGACGCGCGAAAAAGAAGCCAGGATAAAGTAGACAACCAAGGCGCCGCCGGCGGCCACTACCGCGCCGGGATCAATCGGCACGGGCGAAATAATAATGGATTTACCTGGGGCAATGGCGGAAAAATCGCGGTGCACCAGCCACGCGATCACCCCCGCCAGAACCAGCAAACCCAGCGAACATAAACCGATGATCACCCGTTGCAAACCGGTATCGAGGCTGGTGATCTCGTCCGGATCAACCGGCGCCGACGCGGCGACTATGGGCGCAGCCGCGTCGTCCGCGTAGCTCATGTGGAACGTGCCCAGGGGAGCAATCGGTGTAAAACGCACGGAAGCCTGGGCTTCGTCCACCAATGCGGCCTGCTGCCGCGCCAGCCGCAGGCCCCACCATGCCAGAAACGCCAGAACCGTTTGGGCCGCCGCCGCGATACCGCCGGCCCAGAAGCATACGGCGCCGTACTTGGCCACCGCAATTCCCAGAACCGCCGTAATCGCCAACAGCCCCAGCCATACCCAGAGAGCGACTAATTCAGCTCGCTTCACGAAACATCCTTACAAAATTTTCTCTACAACCCCATTCCGATTAGCCATCGGATCTGGATCGCTCCGTCTACTTTCCCGCATACCCACGGCCGCCCGGAAATTCACGCCGGCTGGAGCAGCGCCGACGCCGGTTCCGGATCCGTTGGCCGCTCCCGCACCGCCGCCGGCATGGGTTTGGCGTTTACGCCGACATTGCCCGCCAGGCGGACCGAATTGACGGCGATGACCACCACCACCATCATGTGAAACAGAGCGGCCACTACCGGCCCAAAAACGCCATAAGCGGCCGCCGCTTCGGCAAAACCGGCGAACACCACGGCAATAAAGAGATTCTGGAGAATGGCCGTGCGCGTCTGGCGGGCCAGATAGATCAAAAGCGGAACACGGGTCAGATCATCGCGGAGCAAAATCGCGTCGGCGGCTTCGATGGCGACGTCCGTTCCGTGCAACCCCAGGGCGATTCCGACCGTCGCCGCCGCCAGCGAGGGGGCGTCGTTGATGCCGTCGCCGACCATGGCCACACCATGCTCGCCGCGCTGCAACTGGCGAATCAGCTCCTCTTTCTGGCCGGGCAGCAGTTCCGCGTAAATATCGTCGCAGCCGACCGTCTGGCCCACCATCTGGGCGGTTTTGCGCCGGTCGCCGGTCATCATGACAATGCGCTTCACACCCAGGTTGCGAAGTCGTTTGATAGTGCGGCGGGCCTCCGACCGGATTTCATCGGTCAGGCGGATCGAACCAAGCAAACGATTGTCATGAACAATGTAAACCGGTACCAGCGGAAGTTCCGAATTTTCCTCTTCCAAGGTGGCGGCCAGAGCGGCCTGTTCCGGTGAAAGAACTTTGATGGACCCGGCCCGCGTCATTTTTCCGTCGACCAGCGTCTCCACGCCCAGGCCTTCGAGTACATTGACATCCGCAGCCTCATGAAAGGAAACATTTTCCCGCCGGGCATGCGCCAGGATCGCTTTGGCCAGTGGGTGGGAACTGCGGTTTTCCACCGTCGCCGCCAGCCGTAGAAGTTCCTGGGCGTCGACGCCCGGCATGGGGCGAACGCTCTGTACAACGAATTTGCCGGTGGTGAGCGTACCGGTTTTGTCGAAAACCACGGTGTCCAAGTGAACCGACGCTTCCACAAACGGGCCGGCCTTGATCTGAATGCCGCTGCGACTGGCCCGCGCCAACGACACCACGATCGCCAGCGGCGAGGCCAGAAGCATCGCGCACGGACAACCCACGACCCACATGGTGATCATGCGTCCCGGATCGCCGCTGACCCACCAGGCCAGCGCCGAAAGCAACAGAATAATGGGTGTGTAAAACGCGAAGAAACGATCCGCGGCGCGAACGATCCGCGGTTGAAACTGCTGCGCCCGCCGCACCAGCGCAATGGTCTGGCCCAGTGCGGAATTTTCGCCCCGCCGGGTCACTCGTACCTGGGCCGAGCCGGTGAGATTGATCGTGCCGGCCATGACCGTGCTCCCCGGCGCCTTGTCCACGGGGATCGATTCGCCTGTAACCATCGACTCATCGACGCTGGTCGAGCCGCTGAGAACATCGCCATCGCCGGCGATGCGCTCGCCCGGCTGCACCACCAGAATGTCGTCCGCCTGAAGCTCTTCGGCGCCGATAACCACATCGCGCCCGTCGCGACGGACGCGGGCATGGATCGGGGCCAGATTTTGCAGCGCCAGGATGGCGTTGTGCGCGCTTTCGGCGGCAACCTGTTCGATCAGCGCGCCAATCTGGAGAATCAAGGCGACCAGACCGGCTTCAATCAACCAGCCCAGCGCCACCGCGCCGATGATGCTCATCGCCACGAGTTCGTTCACGTTCATCCGGCCGTGCGCCAGCCCCTTGATCGCCGACCAGATGATTGGCCCGCCGGAAATAAAGGCGGCCAACAATCCCAACCCACGAGCCAGGGACTGTTCGGTCGGAAATTGATACAGAATAACGGCCAGAATCAGAATGGCGACGGTAACGGGAACAACCACCGTCAACTGAAAATTCAGACCCACACCGCCGTGCGTGTGGCCTCCTTCGCCGTGTTCATGGCCGCAAGCGCAGGCGATTCCCCCGTCTTTCTCGTGCGTGTGCTTATGATGTTTGCGTTTTTTACCGTCCGTGTCGTGGGGATGGTTGTGTTCATGGTCGTCTACATTCCCGGCTATCGCCCCGGTCTGCTCGGCGGCGGACGTTGGGGGGGCCAGAGCGGTATCGAGACGATCTGACTTGGTGGAAAAAGGGTCTTGTGTCATGTCTAATCCAGCAAAATAGACCGGATGCCTATTGTAAGACAACCCGGTCAATATTACATGATTTTATCGGCACTAGAGCCTAATAAGGCTCAAAATATTATTGTCTCGCCGGTTTTATACGGTTGGTGGACGGGTTTTGTTCGCACCACACTATTCCCATTACGGCGTAAATCGCTTGATGATGAGCGTATCGTTCTGCCCACCGAAGCCGAAGCTGTTGGACATGGCCACATCAACTTTCGCCGGGCGGGCCGTATTGGGCACATAGTCCAGGTCGCATTCCGGATCGGGCACGGTGTAGTTGGCGGTCGGTGGGAGAACCTGGTCGCGAATGGCCAGCACGCAGGTGATCGCCTCCACGGCGCCGGCGGCGGCGATCAGATGCCCCATCATGCTTTTGATGGAACTGATCGGCGTCTTCCGGGCGCGATCGCCAAACACGCGCTTGATGGCCAGGGTTTCGGTGGAATCGTTCTCCCGGGTGCCGGTCCCGTGGGCGTTGATGTAATCAATGTCGGCCGGGGTCATACCGGCATCATGCAGGGCCTGCTCGATCGCCACGATGGCCCCGCGCCCTTCCGGATGCTGATCGGTCACGCGGTAGGCGTCGGCGGAACTGCCGTAGCCGACAATTTCCGCCAGAATCGTCGCTTGGCGGTTCGCAGCGTGTTCGAGGCTTTCCAGTATCAGGATGCCCGCGCCCTCGCCAAGTACGAAACCGCCGCGGGTAGCGTCAAACGGGCGACAGGCGCGGCGCGGATTTTCGTTAAAGGTGGACAGCGCGGTAAGGCGGTTAAAACCTGTCACGCCAAAGGGATGGATCATAGAGTGGGCGCCGCCGGAAATCATCACTTGCGCGTCGCCGTGGCGGATGATCTCCATGGCCTCGCCCAGCGCCTGGGTGGATGCGGCGCAGGCGGTCAGGCAGTTCAGGGCCGGGCCGCGGGCGTTGAATTCCAGGCTCAAATGGGTCAGCGGCATGCAGGGTTCCTGCTCGATTTCGCCCAGTGGATGAAAGGACTTGAGCGCCCTCTCCCCCCATATCCGCATATTCACGCTGTGGGTTTGGTCTTCCCATGCCGCCAGGGCGGTGCGCGTGTAGGTGTCAAAATTCAGCGAACCTTCTCCGCTGCCCATATACATGCCGATGCTGTAGGGATCGAGCTGGGCGTATTCCGGCGCGCCCGGCAGGGGCAACCCCGCCTGCCGCCAGGCCTGTCGGGCCGCGGCCAGCGCGAAACCGGTGGCGCGGCCGATCTGTTGATGCTTGGCGGACCCGGCCAAATTTTCCGGCAGAGCGTAATTTTTCACCTCGGCGGCAAAAGTGGTGGGAAAGGAACGGGCGTCGAAAAGCGTGGTCGGGGCGATACCGCTTTCGCCGGCGAGAAGCTTTTTCCAGACATCTTCCAGGTCCTGGCCAAGGGGGGTAATCCACCCCATGCCGGTAATGACCACACGCCGTCTTGAATGTTCCATAATTTTTCCAGTTAAGGACGCGACACCGGATACGCCATCTAACCCTAATCGAGCTTTCTCAGGATAACCACGGAATTCTGACCCGCCAGCGAACTGGCGGCGATTAGAATGTTGCGGATCTCCACCTGGCGCCGCGCCGTCCGGGGCACATCCAGATGTTCCGGCGGTTGATCGCAGTTAACTACCGGTGGAATGGTTTGCTCGCGTATCGCCATGGCGGCGGCAACCAGGTCGATCGCCTGGGCGCCGGCGCCGCAATCGCCGATGCCGCCGCGCATCGGCACAACCGCCGCGCCGGGCTTCTGGCCGAAGACGCGATGAATCGCGCAAACATCCGCCCGGTCAAATTCGGGTATTGCATAACCGGGTGGAATCACCATCTGGACCGCTTCCGGGCCGATTTGTGCGTCCCGGAGGGCCTTGCTCATCGCCACGGCCAGCGCTTCGCCGGACGCGTCGGGACGGGATACGCCGCTGGCGCTGGAAGACCCGCCCAAACCGGCGATTTCGCAATAAATAGTCGCGCTGCGGGCGCGGGCATGGTTGAGTTCTTCGATGACCAGCACCGCGCCGCCCTCGGCTATTACGGTTCCGGCGGCCGTTTGATCCAGCGGTCGAACGGCCTTTTCCGGTTGCTGATTGGAGGTGGTGTTGAGCCGTCCCAGAAGCGTCCAGCGCATCAGGCCCATGGCGTGGATCATGGATTCACAACCGCCAACCAGAGCAATATCCTCATAACCACGTTGAATGGTGCGGCAGGCCTCGGCCAGCGCCAAGCCGGCGGACGCCTGGCCGCAGGTGATGGTGTTCGACGGCCCTTGCGTGTCGTGAATAATACTCACGTGGCAGGCCAGCATGTTCGGCAGATACTTGAGCAACCAGAGGGGGGTGAGTTGATCCATACCGCCGGGCTTGGACGGGTCATCGGAGCGGCCCCAGCGGGCGAGGCTGAGCGTTCCGTCCGGCTGCCTGGCCTGGGCCATGGCGGCGGTCAACTCGTTGAGATCGGCGGAAATCAGGCCGGCGCCGATGTTGCAGCCGATGCGCCGGGATTCCACCGCGAACCAGGCGCCATCCGGTTTCCCGCCGCCGGAGGATTCCACGATGCCGCGGGTGGCCAGTCGGGCGTCTCGGACCGCTCCATCGGCGGCCACCACGGCCAGCTCGATGTCGCGGGCCATGATCTTCGCGGCTTTGCGGTAACTTTTTGGAATATAATCGGTGGTTTTGAAGGGACCCACACCGCCGGCGACGCGGCTGGGAAACGCACTGGAATCAAACTGCGTCAACAGCGCCGTGCTGGATCGTCCCGCCAACAGCCCCTTCCATAAGTCGGCGGCATTCAAACCATGAGGGGAAATCGCTCCTGAACCGGTAATTACCACGCGCCGCATGAATGCTCCGAAACTCAACGAACCTGTTTCGCCCCGCAACGGACGATAATTCTACGGTCCAATCGCGGCGAAACCAAACGAATATTTTTCTTGCTTTGCCGTGGCCAGAGGCTATACTGATGTTTGAAGCCACCGCAGGTCGCAAGGATAAAGGATCGTCTTTTCCGACGCGTCTGGTACGCAGCCCGCAGGGCTGATCCGATGGCGACCGCCAAGTGGCCTGTTATTGCCGTGGCTGAAAGGCGCCCATAGGTCGGCGGCGCTGGACAGACGGTGGTACGGTCACTTTCCAGAAAAAGCGGTGGCTTTTTTTTAACCATTTCGGCATTCGTTTTCTCCGTCGGACCGTTGCTGATGATTTGTCATAATGACAGGGTGATTTTTTCCCGCGCGGTTACCGGCTGGAAGTTATAATATTCAGTAATGGGGGGGTGATGGTTCGTGGCTTGTCGCCATCATGAGGGATGGACCATGAACGACCTTTTTATCGTGGCGATATCGCCGAACGCATGGGCGGTTATGCTGGCCGGCGCCGTAGCGGTGCTTGTCATTGCGTGGTTTGCGCTGCGTTATTGGATCACACTCACGCATGATCCGCGCCGCAACGAAATTTCGACTCCGACAATCGATCAGATGAACGCCGCCGCGCTGGAGGGCATGAACGACCCGGAAGAAATAGCCCGGAGGGCGGAAAATGAACCGGCGCCCGCCGACTTGCTTGCCGCGGTATCTAAAAAAGAACGGGACAGGACGCGGCCGGATAAAAGTGCGTAAGTGAGAAGATAGCCGGAGTCGCAACCTCGCTATCTGCTTAGATAGGTTCCTTAGCTTTATGAACACCGGCGGCGCTCATTCCATTTCCAACCCTCTGCGGGAAGCGCCGCGCGCTGGTTCCTACCGGTTCCACCATGACCCGACCCGGGTTTGTCTATTCATCAAAGATACCGCCCGCCGACTTGGATTCGATCTTGTTGGTATAACCGAACCCGCGGCAAGTCCGTTTCAAGATCACGTTCGACGCTGGATTGCGGCGGGCCGGCACGGCCAGATGAACTACCTGGCGGCCAACCTGGAATCCCGGCTCGACATTCGCAAAGCCTTTCCCGCGGTGCGCAGCGTGGTGTGCGTGGCCATGTCCTACTACCAGGAGGAACCGTCGTCCCCGGGAGCCAAACCGCCGCCCCGTATCGCGGGCCGGCAGGGCCGGATCGCCCGTTACGCCTGGGGGCGCGACTACCATCGCGTGCTCCGGGCCGGATTGCTAAAATTGGAACGGGCGTTGCGCCGCGAGTTTCCCGAACAATTCGAGTCGCGTATTTATGTCGATACCGGCCCATGTATGGAACGGGAACTCGCCGCCCGCGCCGGCCTGGGCTGGATCGGACGCAACACGCTGCTGATAAATCCCCGCCACGGCTCCTGGTTTGTGCTGGGGGAATTGTTGACCTCTCTGCCGGCGGACACCGACACATCCCTGCCCGATCGCTGTGGAACCTGCACCCGCTGCATCGACGCCTGCCCGACCGACGCCCTTTGGTCATACCAACTCGACGCCACCCGCTGCCTGAGTTACCACACGCTGGAAAACCGCGGCGAAATTCCAGAGGAGTTTCATCAGCCGATGCAACAGGCCGGCTACATCATCGGCTGCGACATTTGCCAGACGGTATGTCCGTACAATCGCCGGCCCTTGCCGGCCGGCGATCCCGATTTTATTGCCGCCGCGCCCGCTCCGGCGATCTCTCTCGATCCGATTGAGCAGTGGCGCCAAAGCGATTGGGACAGCCAAACCCGCGGCCGGGCCTTCCGCCGCGCCAAGCTGGACATGTGGAAACGCAACGCGGCTATTTTACGGCGGAGTTCTTCCGAAACGGGGCTGGCAATTGACTACTCTGAAAATAAGCCCCCGGTGGCCGCGCCGCGGGCCGGCGCATGACTTCTGGGGGGACGGGCCGCGGGGAGAGCCGGCGACGGTCCGGTCCGGATATCCGCGCTGACGAATTCGGCCCGCCGCGGCGCGCCGGCCGAATCATGCGGATGTCAAACTCATGACTCCCGCCATGCCCGGCGGGGTTCTCCTCCGGCCGGCAAATGTGACGTTCACGGGAGGAATATGGTATGATTTTTCCGCCGGCGGGCGATTAGCTCAGTTGGTTTAGAGCGCATGCATGACACGCATGAGGTCACAGGTTCGAGCCCTGTATCGCCCAGTTTGTTGATATATATTCTCGTGCATACACATAACGGCCTCGCCGGTGGTTGCCGCGGCGAATGCCGGCCGGCGCTGTGGACGCCACATATTGGAGCCGTTTGCGTTCCCTCCTCCTCCGCCTTACCGGGAGTACCGCAATTCCCATCGGGCATGGGACGTAATCGCCTGCAATATGTCCCGCGTGTCCTGCATGGTCACATTCAGAACCCTGAAAGTCAAAGCTCCGTCTCCAGGCGCCTCCACACACCGCGTTTTCGATATTGTAAATTCAATCTGCAGGTCGTCATCGGCGGTTTGTAATTTGTTCAAAACGATGCCCGTCGCTTCCCGCCAGGACATTCTTTTTTCATCATAAATTTTCATCGTTTTCATGTTTTGGCGCTCATCCGCGGCCAATGATGGATCCGCATCGGTTGCGGAGGCTTGCGAAAACTCGCCGAAGAAATTTTTGCGGATCATTCGTCCGCCGTAAGCCCACACCCGGTCTATCCGTCGTCGGAATTCCATGCTGCCGTGATATAAGTACACAAAAAAAGCCGCCACCGGCGTTAAAAACAGCAACGAGGGGACAATCAACAGCAGCACCATCAGCGCCATGCCCGCGACCAGCCACGCCCACCAGAAGTCATTGCGTCGAGTAATGGCCGGTTCATGTTGCGCAAGCGGCGCTGGTTCGTCGCTCACCAGAGTGTTAAGGGCGCGCTCAACAATAACCTGTTCAATTATGCCGGCCCGGCGATAAGGTATAGTTCCAGTCTCCGTGGAAGGGGTGGGGGGTCAAGCGCAGGCGTGCGAGCTCTTCGTCACTCAC
>JAKBMM010000004.1 GCA_021831565.1 Planctomycetota bacterium | reverse complement strand
GACGCCGGGATGAAATCGTTGTGGCCGGCGGCGGCAATCTGTATCCGCTGATGTTCGAGAATATCCTGGCCGGCGTTGCCGGCTTGACGCGCGATTGGCAGGTGGTTCTCCGCCTCCAGAACCTGCGAGAGGTGATGGAAATCCACGTGGAATCTCTGCGGTTGGACCACGAAGAACTGCGCCGGGAAATTCTCGCCCGCGCCGCCACCCAATACCCTGATTTGATGAAGAATCTTGCCCTGGGAATATTCCAGTTGCGTGTGTTGATCGATGCGCCCGCGGAGCTGCGCACGAGCCGCAAACTCAAACGTCTGGTTGATCTACGCTATGATAATGACGGTCATGGGTCCGCCACCCGGGACGGCCCGGCGGCCGCACTTGTGGTCAAGTAGGAGCTGACACATGTTCAGACGAACTGCGGCGCGGCTGCTGATTGTCGGAGACAGCATCACGCTGGGGGTCGCCCAACTACGTGGCGAGCAGATCGACGCGTTTGTGGATCGCTGCTACGTGGACATCCTGCGCGAAAAGCTGCCCCATCTGGACATTCGCATGGATGCGGAAATTCACCGCACCACCACGGAGGCGTTGCGTTTGATCGACGGCCTGCTGCGACAACACCAACCGACGATGGCTCTGCTGATGCTCGGTGGCAACGACGTGGACGTGCAATGGAAACGGTTTGTCATCAGCCAGGGGCGCATTGTCCGCAGCCGGGTATCGCTGGAGCATTACACAAACAATCTTCAGGTGCTGGTCCAGAAGGTTTTAGATTTCGGCGCCACCCCGATTCTCACCGATATGCCCAACCATTGCCTGGCTTTGCGCGGTCCTTATCTTTCGATGCTAAGCGGCAAAAATGTGACCGCCCTGATTGCCGCGCATGGCGGCCAGCCCGTGTCCGACGCCGGACTTGTTGAATATCGTCTGGCGGCTGAACAGATCGCCCGCGCCGTCGATTGCCCGTTTGTCTCCTATGGCACGGCCTTGAGCCGCCAACCACCCCTGACCGTTTCGAGCCCGGATGGCGTGCACCCCAATTCGCAGGCCCACACCATCATCGCCGCCGAGTTGGAGCCTGTTTTGTCTTGTCTCATTGGTTCGAGTCGCTCCACTCTTTCCAAGAGCAGCGTGTAAGCGCGCCTCCGCCGTCGCCGACAAAAATGCCTGGGCTTTAATCCAGACGAAAATCCTCTCCCAATTGTTCAAGCACTTTGTTGAGTGCTTTGAGGACATCATCACCTGGAGATTTTCCGCCATCGCCAATCTCAAGCCGCACGTGGAACTTTAACGCAACTCCGGCATTGGCGCTGACAGCCAAGAGATCGGGAATCAATTCGGCCAAATCCTGCACTTGTGAAGGCTCAAAATCTGCGGACACCATTCGTACCTGCGCAGCCGGGGGTACGGTATTCGCGCCGCCGGACGAGGTCGAGGCAGCGCTCCGACTGGAGCAAACTTTCAGCTTCACTCCTTGCGCCGCGGGCAATTCACAAGGCCAGGCCGCAGAACCGTCGGCTAATTCGATGAACCTTGCCTGCAGCGCTCCGCCAATCACGTCACGCGCCGCCTTCCAGGGGAGATTCCGCCCCGCTTTCTGCGAAAGTGCCGTCAGAATTGCCAGAGCCGTCGTGACGCCGCCTTGCCATGCCACGGGCAGATTTTCCGGCAGGATCGCCGCCGCCGAAATCGGCTCCGGAGGTATGCGCAATAAGGCCGCCGAGCTTAACACGCCTGCGGGAATCGGTTCGCCCAGCAGGCTCGCCGGACCGGAAAGCAACCAGACTTTGCCACTGGCTACGGCCGCTTCGATTGCCGAATTCACGACTTGAGCCGCCGCCTTTGGAACCGGAACCGCGTCGGTGAAGCCCCCTTTATCCACCTGCACCGATTTGCCGCCGCGGAAATAATCCAGAACCGTCTGGACACTCAATTCGCCGCCCGACCAGAGTCCCGGCAAAATACCCGGCGCCAGCAGTTCGCCGGGAATCTCCGCCAACTCTGCCGCCTCTGGAAGCACCAATTCCATCGCCGGATCCGCCAGCGCGGTATCATCAGGGCGGCAGCGCCACCATGTGCGGAACGTGCGATCCGGCCGCGTAAGGCGCAGTACGAAGGCCCCCTGCACGCAACCATCCACCAGCGTGTCCACAATCGCCTGCGATTTGAGCATCTTGGGCAGGTGCGGAAGCTGCGCAAAGGCGCCGGCCAAGTCCTTCACCCGCCGGCTGGTTTCGCCCTGTTTCCACAAGCTGTACGGCCCACCGGGCAATAATGCATCCGCTGTTACCGGCGTATCTTTCACACGCGAGCGGTTATCCCGCTTGATCGTTTCAAAATGACCGTCTTGCGTCACCGTAATCTTGAATGCCTGGGCTTCATTCTTTTCCGATACCGTCACCACAATGCACCAAGCCTGGCAAATCGCTTCCGGCACGCGGCGCTTGGCTTTCTCCAGGTTGATGCGCAGTGTTTCCATCCGCGCGATGTCAACTGTCCCTGTTGCTGCTGTTTCTCCGCTGCCACCCGGCGCCAAGTCTTGGCGCACTTTCTCCCAGGCCAAAAAATCACGCACGGCTGCTTCGGCCAAACCCAACCCATCGCGCGAAGGAACAAGTAATAGAACCGCGTTGCGGAACACACGCGGGTTGTCAGGTCCAGTCTTCTCATCCAGAAATCGCCTGGCTTCGGCGCTCGGCTTGCCTGAATCTGATGCGGCGGTCGGCGGCATGATGGCGTAATGAAACAGCCCATCGTCTTCGACATCCCGCGGTCTGGCGGGCAGCGTATGCACGCGCACGCCCGCCGCGGACGCCCCGCTGAAAAGACCCCGGACGCGGGGAATTTCTTCCAACAGCCGGGCCCGTATCAACTCGGCGGAGAACTGTCCGGCCGCCGCCGCCTGCATTTGCGTTAAGTTGGGCCGATTTCCCAGCCGCCATTGATCCGGCAAGCGATCGTCATTTTCCGGCAGATTGGCGTCATCCAGCCAGTAGCTGCTGTGTGCCCAGCGAATCAAAGCCTTTTCCAACTCAATTCTGTCCGGCCGGCATGGCCCAACCAAAAGCAGTAGATCGCGTGTTTTGGCGCTGCGGCCCGTTGGCTGAGAATGCAAGAAGGTCGTCATTACAGCCTGCTGGATTTCCCGCAGCTTCAGCCCCATTGATTCCGCTTCAACTTGGCCGGCGCAATTCAGTTCGGCCTCCAGAATGCCCGTCCAACGGTTCGCCTGACCGTCAACCGCGATCGTGTCTGCGATGGCGACCAATTCACGTGCCGCTTCGGAAAGTCCTTGCATTTCCGGCGCATTGAGAAAAACCGCCGGCCCGATCAAAGGGCTTTCATCCCATTTTTCCGCTTCGCGTAGCGCCAACGCAAATGTTCGCAGAACCCCGCGCGTCTTTTGAAACCGTTCAATGCCGGCGGACCATTTGGAATAAAATACGTCCGTCAGTTCCGGATGAAACGGGAAACTGGCCAGAAAGCGGTCTTCCTCGGCGGCACCGGCCTTGGCGGTCTGCTCATCAAGGTTGGCAATCCCCTTGATCGCCGCAATCACATGCCCTCGCCAGATCTGCCGGTTCTGAATCGATGATGTATCCAGCAGCCGCCGGCGGAGCACCTCGGCCACGTCACCTTTTTCAACCGGTTGTACCGCCTCTTCCCGTTGGCGCTGAAATATGTCATAAAGTTCCGAGACAATTCGTTTGCCCAATTCATCCGCCTGGTCCTTTGGCTCGCTGGAGAGCAGCGAAGCCACAATACAGCAGCGCGGCACCTTGGCCGCCGCTTGTGTGAGGTACTGGAAAAACGAACTTAGCAAATCCAGCCAGCCTGGATCGGAACGCACCTTGACCTTGGCATACAGCAACACCTCATCCACCAGCACCAGCGTGGACAATTTGTCCATGGCCGGCAAAGCCAGCAGGCCGGCCAGCGTCGGCTCGGCCGGCGGCGTGCGCCGCTCCTCGGCCCGCCCCTCCGGGTGCAGCAGCTTCAGTCCCGCATCGCCGGCGATCTGAAACGCCAGGATGCTCCAGGGGTATTTGAGTCGCCTGATTTTTCCATCAGGTGAGCGCACATCGCAGCCGATTTCCACATCCACTTTGTCAAAACACAGGGCGGCCACGCGCGCCTTCGGGGGCGTCATGCCAATGGTTTGTTCAAATTCCTGGACCGCCGGCACGTCTGGGAGTTTTGTCGGGTCGTTGACCAGGTGGCGCAGCATGATGAGCGTATGCGTTTTGCCGCCGCCATAGGTCAGTTCAAGTTGGCGCACAGCTTTGTCATTTTGTCCGGCCAGCCGCAGCACCACGTCGCGGGCCAGGTTTCTCAGGTTATGCGTCGGATAGGTCAGGGCGAAGAAGCTGATCGGGTCTTCGTAGATCGGCAGTTTGCCACCCTGCATCATGACTTCATACAAATCGGCCGCGAAAAGGTGCAGCGGCAACTCGCCGGACTGCAAATCCGCCCGCAGTTTCACCACGTCATGCCAGGGTTTCCAAGAAAGCTTAGCCATGACTTTGTCCTTTCATCGCCGCCCGCATTTCGAGGGCATGTTGCGTCTTGAGAATCTCTTGCCGTAGGGTTTCCGTGTCCGGCAACACGGTTAGGTACTGGGAAGCGAAGACCTTCGCCTTAATCCCACCCATCGCGTAGTGAACCACTGCGTCATCCTTCGCACTGCAAAGAATCAGACCCGCCGGCTCATTCTCGCCGGGCTCCATCATGTGCTCGTGGAGGTAGTTCAGGTACAGGTTCATCTGGCCAGCGTCGGCATGGGTGAACTTGCCGATCTTCAGGTCGATCACTATCAGGCATCGCAGCCGTCGATGGAACAGCAGCAGGTCGATGCGATACCATTCGTTGCCGACGCGAATCCTCCTCTGCCGAGCGACGAAGGTGAACCCCGCCCCAAGCTCCAGCAGGAACGTCTCCAGGTGACGCACCAGCGCTTCCTCTAGTTCGCTCTCGCTGTACTCGTCCTTGAGGTTCAGGAACTCCAGTAGATACGGGCTGCGTACCTCGTCTTCCACCGTCACCACATCTTCCGGCCGGGCCTGTTGGCCGCGGGCCAGCATCACCGCCTGGCGTTTGGAATGCACCGTGCGTTCAAAGAACTGCGTGCCGATCTGTCGGTCCAGTTGGCGGACCGACCATCCACCGCGAATCGCCTCGCTTTCGTAGAAGAGGCGGGCCTGGGGCTTATCCACGGACAGCAGTCGTGTGTAGTGGGACCAAGAAAGTGGGAAAGCGGCCGGAATCGGCGGTTGGCTCAATTTCGCAGACGGTGTCTGCGTAATCAGAGTTTGTCCAACCGGTGGCTGGCCCTTTGCCAGCACCAATTCTCCCGATTCTATCGGTAATTTCACTCTTGCCTCGAATTGCGCAGACGGTGTCTGCGCAATCTCCCAACCAAGGTAGAAGGCTCGCATCTGCTCAATGTTCCGCTGGGAGAACCCCCGGCCATGTCTGGCCGTCAGATCAGCGGCCAAACGTGGCAGCATCCTCTCCCCATAATCCGCTCTGGCCGCGCCGCACTGTTCATGCTCCACGATGCGCCGGCCTATTTCCCAGTAGGTCGCCGTCAGAATCGCGTTGACCGACCGCGCCGCTCCACGTCGGGCCTGCTCCAAAAGGCCGGATATGTCGGATATCAGCCGGCCATAGTCACTAGCGGCCACGACGATGCTCTTGGGGGAAGTGCGATTCTTCTCGATAGTACGATAGCTCATCACTCACCGGCCCCTTCTTCATCACTCGCGTTCGCAAATAACTCCGGTCCGGTTTCGCGCCGCGCTCCCTTGGCCCCGACATGGTTGCTGATGCTTTCCAGAATCGATCGCTCGCTGTTTTCCGACAGCTCGATCAGCGATTGTACCACCCGCCTGAAAAGCTCGTTCTTGCGCAAGGCGGACGCATCAAGATATTCATCTACCTTATGCACGTCCCCCTGCTTCCACAAGTGCATCAGCCGGTGGATGCGGTCGATCAGCGGAATGGCTCGGCCGGCCGGCGCTTCGTAACCCATGCTCTTTCCATGCCGCTGGGTCCAGGCTTTGAGTTTGATTTGCTGGCCCGTGGAGCCGGATGGCATGTCTTCGTCCTGGGCGGGATCAAGGTCTGCCGCTCCGTTACCGTCGCGGCTCGGATCGTCATCTTCGGCGCCGCTCCTATTCAGCACGTCCCATGTTTTTTCAAGTTCCGTATCGGAAAGCCCGCAGGCGGTGGCATAAAGTATGCACGCCCCCACGGGCGCTTCGTCCATGCCAAAATCGTTGCGGTGCAACAGATAGTAAGCGGTGACCTCATCCAAACGATCTGCGGGAATTTCCACTCCCTCACGGTCGCGGCTCGGATGGCTACCGCCGAGCACCTGGCCGATAATGTAATCCACGACCATGCGGCGAACATGGGTGAGAAACTCGCCGACGCTCATGGTGGCGTTTGGTTCATCGGCCTTGCGCACCACTGGGTGCTTGCTGTACGCTTCGAGCGCCGGGCCGGTGGCCGCCCAGACAAAGTCCGGCCCACGAATGCCGGCATCCCAGAAATCGCGCAGTTTCGTGGCGATGTTGGCCCGCATTTCTTCCAAAACTTTGTTATCCCAGCCGGGGCGGGCATTTTCTGGGCGTTTTCGCGCTACCAGCCAGACGGAAGACGCCAGCGCAGCCGACGACTGTGCCCGCATGCGGGCTGCCTGTTCAGTCTGGATTGGCCAACTACCATCGGCGACAAAACCGGAGCGAATGATCGCTGAAACCAATGTTTCCCATGCATCGGGTTGCTTGTTTGCAAAGACTATCACCAAGCGTCCGTTGGGCTTTAGAGCATTTAAGCACTGCACGAAGACTGCGGCCATACCATCTTCGTAGACCTGCTTACTTTTTGCGGCGTCATTGTTATGACGGCTACAGTCGTCAATTAGTTCGCCATCGTTCTGGTCCTGGTCCCACTTTGGTGAGAGCGGCCGTGAGAAAGCGGAATCGACCGCGGGCATAATGCCGAACACGATACGTCGGAGCCAAATAAAGAAATAATCCATCAGGTCAGAGTAAGGGATTGCATCGTAATATGGCGGGTCTGTCACAATTGCATCAAAGGAATTTAGCTGTAAGTGGACGGTCGCGCTTTGGCGCTTCACTTCTGGTCCCTGACTCGTCGCCACCCCTGCGCGGCCCAACGTCGGATTGCTCTCCATCACGGCCCCAAGGCACATTTCCCATCCACCGCGAACGAGATTAACCGGGACGGCTTCGCAGAAATCCCAGGTCATGGGCAGCGCATAACGAACAAACGTATGGCCAATGGCCTCAACACTGGTGATCCAGGAAAGTGTGGAGCCGTTGAAGTCCAACATTCGATCAAAACCGCACGCCAAGTATGCCCCTACAGCCTCAACCCATCCCGGCGAATAGCCGCTATCAGCCATCGCCTGCCGGGCCGCGCGGGTTGCCGCAACAAAGGTTCCCAGCGCCACCAGTTGGCGGGGAGTGAAAAGATCGCGCCACCGCATCAGTCCATAACCTTGGACACTGAACGCCCGCCCAGCGCCGGAACCTCCACCTTTCGGCGTCGGCTCCTCCGGAACGCCAAACGGCACATCCTTGAAGGCCGTTTGGATTTGCTCCTCACTGATCGCGGCCATGGCGAGTTCATGCTCCGTCGGCAACCGATATTCTTTGCCGTTCTGCCCATCGACAACCACCGCGGTCATCACGCTGCCGATCCGGCCGGCTTTGCCCTCCAGGCGAATGTCCTCCATCGTGTTGATCGTGCCGCAGCACGGGCATGTTGCGCCGGACCGGCTCATGGTGCCGGCGCCGATGCGCTTGTCATGTTCGCGTTTTTGCGCCGCGTTACCGCCTTGCACGGGTACATCGGTTTGAATGCCGAAGATAGAGGATACCGCTCCCTCACGGTCGCGGCTCGGATTTTCCTTGCGGCTCGGATTTTCGTTGCGGCTCGGACCACTCCCGGCACTACTATCCGAGTAATTGGCCGCTCCCTCACGGTCGCGGCTCGGACCACTTCCGCAACCGGCGTCCACTTCGCGACTATTATCCGCGCCGCGACTAATATCCGCGCCATGACTACTATCCGCGCCGCGACCAATATCCGAGCCGCGACTACTATCCGCGCCGCAACCAATATCCGCGCCATGACTACTATCCGAGCCGCGACCGTGAGGGAGCGGTATACCCGAGAGCGGCATATCCTCTTCATCCCCCCGCGGAAGCGCCTCGCCCTGCCTTTCCCGCACGTACATGCACGCGTCCCGAACCGCGTCCATGTTCCACAAATAACGCGTACTGCCGTGCCGCGTCCACGCTCGCGTATCGGCGGGAAACACGCCCGCTTCAACCATCCGTCGCGTCGCGTATGATTTAAAATCGTTCATCACGCGCTCCGGCGTCGTTGGCGCCGTCACCACCGCATGGACATGGTTGGTGCGAACATGTACTGCATGCAGCATCCAACCGCGATGCCCACATACTTCGCGGATCGTCCGTTCGATGACATCACGCCGTGGAGCATCAAAACTTACGGGAGAATGCTTGAGGCGCTGGAATTCCGCCCGCTCTCGGGTTTCGTCATCTTCGATAAATACGGTTCCAGGAACGTTGTGGTCACGGTCGACTGAACCGGCATCTCTTCCATGAAGCCACGTACCATAGGCGGTAAACGTGATCAAATATGCGGGGGGGTAATTGGCCCCTTCCTGACGGTCGCGGCTCGGATTTTCCTCGCGGCTCGGACCGTTTCCGGCACTACAATCCGAGCCGCGACCGTCAGGGAGCGGTATGCTACTATCCGAGCCGCGACCATAAGGGAGCGGTATGCTACTATCCGAGCCGCGACCATAAGGGAGCGGTATGCGCATTGTCAGCAGCACGCGCTTGCGGTCTTTCTTGCAGAGCCAGCGCGTTTTCAGCAACGGCAATTCCGCCCGGCAATTTTTGCACTTCACCGTGCGTGCCCAAAGATATGCGACAGTTGGCTTGGCCACCCAGCGCGGATTCCGTCGGTCTGCCAGATAATCCTTGGAAAATTCCGCGTTCAGTGCGGTAATATCAGGTGTGCCATCATCCTTCAGCGGCACCAACTTAAAACCGGTATCCGGGACGTTGGTTGCCGCTTCGTTACCGGCGCGGATAGAGGATGCCACTCCCTTACGGTCGCGGCTCGGACCGTCGTGGATCGGACCATTTCCGCGACCGATATCCGAGCCGCGACCGATATCCGAGCCGCGACCGATATCCGAGCCGCGATCGTAAGGGAGCGGCATCCCTCCCCGTTTCACCTCTAGTTCAAACTCCGCATACGTCGGATAAAATCGCGCCAACTCTCGCCGAGCCTTGTCCAACACCCATTGCCCCCACGCCCGCACATGCCAGGCCAGATCGGCGGGGATACTCCCGTGCTGGGAATCGGTAGAAGTGGTGGACGATGAGCCTTGGGCGAAAAGCGGAGTCTTTTCTTTGTTGGCAGGCAGGGACGCCTGTCCCACAGATGAGGCTCTGGGATTGGCCTTATAAAAGGCCTCCATGAATTCTTCATTATCCAGGATGAATGCCGGCAACGGCCACGATTTACCTGCGAACTTTTGCGGATACTCCAACGTGCATTTAAGGATAAACCACGCGACGGGATTGATATCCACCGCTGTCGCTTCGCAACCCAGCCGCATGGCTTCCAGTGGAATCGCTCCGCCGCCGGCAAAGGGGTCCAACACTTTCGGTGCCCGACCTCCGTAGGCTTTCTTTATCTCCTGCCGGAACCATTCCAGATCGGCCGCATTTTCCGTTTCCCGGCCCCAATGCAAAATACCGCCTTCGGTTTCCTCTTTTACCCGTTCAACGGTTTGCCCGTTGGGCATCTTTTTTCGTTCGATTTTTTTGACAATCCGGCCGCCGATCTTTTCACATAACTGCCGCCGCTTTTCCGGCGTGCCGGGATCAGGCAGCAACGTGGCGATCAGCGCCGCCCGGCAAGCCGCCAGCGGCCGCCGCGCCGGCCAGATGTGCAGCGTGGAAATATGCCCATGCCGGACGTTTTTCTCGTGCACAGAATCCAATGATGTCTGCTTGAGCGGAAAGGCGTGTTCAATGAGGCGGGGAAAATCGGTCATAATCTCTTCTTCCGTTTCAAGCTTCGAAGCAGCAGATCGCCAACGATCCCCATGACCTGGGTGGCATGGCGGGCTTCTTCGGCGGTAATTGTCGGCAGCCAGGGACGGCCGTGTCCCGTTCCCTGCTTGTTCCGTAGTGTGTTAATGGCGCAGGCGGCGTCGTACAGGGCACGCTGAAGCCGGTGCTGCGGGGGTTCGTCGCTGACCGGCTTGTCGGCTGAGGTTTTTAATTCAAGTTCAACGAATGCCTGGCCGAGTAGTGTCGGGAAGTTATGTGGGGGATTTTTATTGCCGCGGCATTCACAAAGTATGTGCGCTGCCACAGCCTCCAACAGGTCCTTCCCAGTGCCAACGACCAATGCTGCATCCTCCGACCCTTTTTGGGCGCGACGGACATACGTGGCGAGGGCTTCGGTGAGTTCTGTCCCCGAGAGCGAATCCAAGGCCGCAGGTTGAATTTCTCCATCGGACGTGAGCAGAAAACCTTCAGATGCCATCGCTTCGCGGAGGTTCTTGATGGCGTCCACACCGACGAAGTTCGGCGAGTCAGGGCGAAACCCGCCACATGATCGGATCACGGTAATCAATTGGCCAACAAAACAACGGCCGTTCTCAGGCGAGTTCTCCATCGCCCACATTAGCACTGCGCGAACACGCTTAGCCTTCCCGACCGTCTGTCCCTGCGATTTCGGGTCGCCTCCCGTCAACTGGCACTGGGTAACGCAAAAATCAATGTCTGAGTGACTCGGATCGCGGCGATCTGTTTGGGCATCATCAACAAGGCGTGCGACGGCGAATGCTATTGCATCATTGAGGGGCGGGCGGTTTGTCATAGTTTTACCCCCGTTGCAGCCAAGAACTGCGGGCCGGTCACTGCAGCTGGACACTGCGGGCCGAGTTCGTGAATGAATTGAGATGCCATCGTCCTTGCCGTTGTGCAGATGGTGCGCGTCGTGCGGGCACGCATCTTGAACGCCGCTGCGACGGGCAAGCCCGTCACCGATGAAAGAATGAGCGTCTGTCGGGTCCGAGTGACAGCCACATAGAACAGCCGTCGCTGTTCCTCCATCGCTTGCTGCTGCTCCTGCAGAGTGGCGTCGGTGTCGATGCTGGGGATCAAGCCCTGAAGGCAGCCACTCACGACGACCAAGTCGGCGGTCAGGCCCTTCGACTTATGAAGGCTCATGACGCGGATGTAGTCCACGTCGGTCGGCATTTCAGGTTGCGACACATGCCGGCGAATCGTGTCGACGAGTTTCCTTGGGCCAAAATCGTCTTCTTCAAGTGTCGACGCGATCTCGATAAACGGAGTGGCCCACTGTTCACCAGCCGGAAATAGGGCATCCACGAGCGGCTGCCCAGTCACGCCCTTGAGGTTGGAGATCTGGGCTTGGAGTGCCTGGAAACGGGTGATGATGTGGCCCGTATTTGCAATCGCCAAGGCTCCGCCGGCCAGTTTCTCCAAAACCTGCCATGGACTGTCGCCGGTGCCTTTGCAATAGGTCCGCAGGCGTGCCCACCCAGCATCGGCCAGAGAGTTATTGCCAAAGCCGCACCAGCACCGCAGCGCTACGCGATCCTCCAGGTTGGCCAGGAGAATCAGCAACGCTATTGCCTGCTGTGCCTGTGACACATTGATGTTCTTTGGGTCTCCGTCCAGCAGTTCCTCACTGAAGAAGCTGTGTGCCGGTACGTTGAGGTCGTTGAGTTGGTCACGCACCAGGTAGCCGAAGTCACGACGAGGCGCGAGCACCAGCACGTTGCCAGGCGCGACCGCCCCTGCATCAACGCGGGCCTTGATGAAGGCGGCGATTCCCGCCGCTTCGTCCTGCATGCTCGACCACTGCACGGAATGAATCTCGCCGACGGGATTACCGGACATCGGTTGAAGCTGTCGGTTGCTGCGGGACGCGTTGTGCGAAATCAGCGCATTGGCCATCGCCACTATGCGGTGCGGGCATCGACGGCACTGGTCAAGGCCCGCTTCCTCGGTGTTCGGGTGCGTACTGGGAAACTCGACGATGCCTTCGGGGTGAGCGTGCTTGAACGAATAGATGGACTGGTCCTCGTCACCCACGACCACGAGGTTGCCGTTGGCCAGAAGATCGACGAGGCGCTGCTCTGCGCGATTCAGGTCCTGATACTCGTCCACCACCAGGTGGTCGAACATGCTGCGGTATGGTGACAGCGAGTTGCTGCGCAGGTACTTGATGCCTTCAGGGATCAGTTCGCCAATCAGAATTGCCTCGTGAAACCGCAGCCACGCCACCAGCGCCGCCTGATACTCTTGATCAGCAGCATCATGTGGCCAGCCCGGCTGGTCGTGCTGCAAGCGTGCCCACGCCGCCGAGAAGGCCAAGAGCTTCTTGCCGCACGCACGAACGCCCCCAAGGCCAGCTTTACAGAGGTCCTGAAGAAGAAACCGCTCCTCGAATCGCAGCAATGGTCGAGGCACGCGACCTGTTGCCTTCAACACGTCTTGAGCCGACAGCATCGAAAAGCAGAACCCATGGACGGTCTGGGTGCGAATGTCCTCCGCTCCACTGACCCCAAGCCGTGAGATGGCACGCGTGATGTCTTCCGCCGCCGTTCGCGTAAAGGTGCAGGTGAGGATACGCTTCGGATCGGCCTGGTCTACCTCAAGCAGGCGAGTCAGGCGGCGCATCAGTGCGAAAGTCTTTCCAGTGCCTGGTCCAGCGACGACGCACAGCGGCGAGTTGGGCGTCGCCGCGATCTGAAGTGCTTGACCTTGAAGTCCGTCGTTCCAGGGCATTATGCGTCCCCCTGTGCGTCAAGAACCTTTCTTGCACTAATCAGCACGCTCCCTTTCGCCTTGGCCAGCAGCCTTCCAAATGGATCGCGCACCCGCATTAATCGCGGCGCTGGCGTTGCGCAATCATAAACCACGTACAACCAATAACCATCGCGTAGATTAGCCGCCCGTGCCCATTCGTTGGCCGAGACTTCCACATCTCCGGTTCCCGCGCGGCCTTTGACTTCAATGGCTTTTTCAGAGCCGCGACCGTTAGGGAGCGATCCCCCCGCCATCCCTCTGATTGACAATAAATCAAAACCCGGATCGTCGGACAACCCAGCCGCTCGCGATAATTCCGGCGTGTGAACATCCTTGACTACCGCACCGGCGGCCTCTTCGAATAAGCGGGCCAGATCCATCGCGATCTTTTCAACCTCGGCATCATGCCGCTTTACATCCTCGGCATCCGTTGACGGCACAACCAACGCGTGCGCCAAGAATGTGATGTTGCCGGGCGCGATCAAGTCTGGCTCGCGGTGCAAACTGGCCAAGGCCATCGCCCGGCGCTGGGCCAGTGATTTTTGCTGATCTTTGATGTCGTTGAGGGCCTTGGCGGCGAGGGTGGTGGCGCCGCTCCCTGACGGTCGCGGCTCGGATTGTCGCGGCTCGGATTGTCGCGGCTCGGAGTTGATTGCCTTTGGGGTTCCGCTCGCGGATAGGCTGGTTCGGGCTTTTTCCGCCTGCTTTACCCTGGCCGCGGCCAATTCCGCCTCCTGGTACGCAAAGCCACGGCGAATGAATTCTTGCCGCTGGGGCAATGTGGCTAAAAGTGCCTGCCGCCGTTGGCTCGCCAGCGCACGCGCAACACTTTCCCCCGCATAGGCAATAGCCTGTTCCTTGAGTTTCTCAGCGACCATCGCCAGCCGCTGGGCTTCCGGCGGCAAACCATGTCCACCTTTAAGCAGCAACAGATGCTCCACGGGGCATTGGGTAATTTCGGCTCCCTCAAATTGTTTTATTCCTACAAGCCGGCAATCCAGCGTTTCTTCCCGCGCAAGGTCCGGCAATTCGTGATCTGCGCGGCGAAGCACACTTACCAGCGCCAAGTGAAACAGGTACGGCTTTTCAGTAATTGGATCGACAAATACCGCGCCGCGCCGGGCCTGGTCTTGCAAATGTTCACTGACCATCGCGCGGAATCGCTCAAACACTGGTTCGCCGGGATGCAGCCAGATCACGCGGTCTTTGTCCACAGGGCTTGAGATACCGCTCCCTGACGGTCGCGGCTCGGACGGTCGCGGCTCGGACGGTCGCGGCTCGGACGGTCGCGACTCGGATGGGCGCGACTCGGATGGGTGCGACTCGGACGGGCGCGGCTCGGATGGGCGCGGCTCGGATGGGCGAATCACTGAAAGGCATGCCCGCTGGCCGGCAGGGTAAAACTCCACTTCATGCAGCAATGGATCGACCGCTCCCTCGCGGGCCGGCTTGAACGTGAAACAGCCATTCATGTCGCCGTCGATTTCGACACCTACCAACGGCGCGGCATTTTCTATGTAGTTGCGGACATAACCCGGCAGCAACCGCCGGTAAGCCTCATGCTGCAAGTCCTGGCGGAGTTCCGGCAGACGGCGCTTCACGTCGCCGCCGTCGCCATAGAGCCTCTTTTCCTGTACCGCCAAGGCCACAACCTGTTCCGCGGTAAGCTTGCCGTCAAGTTCATTGGCAATCGTGGCAGCATCGCCGGTGGCGGCCCGTTCCATGTACGTTCTAAGCGACACCCCCTCGAACAGCCGGCCGATCGAGTCGTATACCTTGTCCGTGCCCAGGGCTTTGCGGATAGTCTCCAACTTGGCCAGCAGCGTCTGAAGCACCAGCCCCTCACGTGTTTTGGGCGCTACCAGATTGACGATTTGCACTGGATCGTGCTTTTGGCCGTAGCGGTGAATTCGGCCCATCCGCTGCTCCAGTCGGGCTGGGTTCCACGGCACATCGAAGTTAATCATTATCCAGCAGAATTGCAGGTTGATGCCTTCGGCCGCGGCGTCGGTGCAGATCATAAACTGGGCGCCGCCTTGTTCATTGGGCCGGCGGAATCGCTCCACTTGTTCCTGGCGCCGGATGTAATCCATACCGCCGTGGATGCGGGCGATTTGTTCCGTGTAGCCCATGCCGCCCAGTCGCTTGATCAGGTAATTCAGGGTGTCGCGGTGCTCGGTGAAAATGATGAATTTTTCACCAGCGAAGCGATCGTCGGTCAGCACTTCACGCAGTTTGTCGAATTTGGATTCACCGCCATGCTCGTAAACGTTACGGGCCAGATCGCGGAGACTCGCCACTTCTTCCCGTTCCGCAATCAGTTCCGCCAGCGAGGACGCCAGCACTCCCGCAAGCAGGCCATCTTCCGAAATTTCGCCTTCTTCGCGGCCCGCGGTGCTGTCTTCTTCATCCGCTGTCTTGGTGTCCAGAACATCGTGTTCGCGCTCCAAATTGCGCTGCAAGATAACAAACTGTTCTTGGGTCAGTTCGCCGGTCTGCATTTGGCGGATCAGGCCGTCGAGTTTTTCAATCCGATGCTCCAGGGAACGCAGCAGAGCGTAGGTGGAACTGGCCAGCCGGCGCTGCAACACACTCATGGCCATCTGGGCGGCGGAACGGTTTAGTATTTTGGCGCGGTTGTAGACATGCCGCATGTAATCGGTGGTCTGGTCGTAAAGAGCCTGCTCGCTGTTAGGTCCTTGGGTCAGGTCGTAGCCCAAGGTATCCGAAATACGCCGAGGATAAAGTGGCTGGCCGTTAATCTGCACCATTTCCTCCTTGGTGCGGCGGATGAAATGGGCCTGCCGGTGTGCGGGCGGGTATTCCTCAAACGCCTTCGGCGTTGAGAGAACTTGAGGGTCCAGCAGACGCCATAGAGCGTAATAAGGATAGTCTTTTCCTTGATGCGGCGTGGCGGTCAGCAGTAGCACGTGATGCGCCACCCACGGCAGCCGCCAGGCCGGTTCGGCATCCGGTACGCTACATAATCCTTCAGCCAACCTGTAACGGTCGGTTTTACTCACGCGCAAATCGCTGCCGCGATCCACGGAGAGCTTGTGGGCTTCATCAAAAATTATCAGGTCATACGGCTCTACGTCCGGCGCCCGCAGACATGCGAACATGCGCGAACCGGCCAGCGTGTCCACACTTATGATCAGGCTATCGCTCCGCTCACCGACGAATGGATTGCCGTTTTTCGCGTCCGCGCCGGTAATGATCGTGAATTGCAGGCTGAAGAGTGTCGCCAGTTCGCTTCGCCAATTACCAATAAGCCCGGCGGGCACGACAATCAGAATTCGCCGAAGCAACCGGCGGGATTTCATTTCGCGGATATAAAGGCCGGACATGATGGTCTTGCCGGCGCCCGCGTCATCCGCCAGCAGGAAACGCAACGGCGACTGTTTGAGCATGTGCTCGTAGACGGCAATTCTCTGGTGTGGCAGGGGATCGATTTGCGAGATTTCGGTTGCGAACGCCGGATTGAACATGTGGCCGAAGCTCAGCCGTTCACCTTCGGCCAGCACGCGAACAGCCTCCGGCGGTGCGGTGAAATCCAATGGCGGCGCCACGCTTCGTTCCGAGCTTAAATCCGAGCCCGAAGCATAAGCACCGGATATTGTCGCATCCGATTTCCCTCCATCCATCCTTTGCAACCGCGACCAAGCCAATGGCGAAGGGCGGGTTTGGCCGTTTTCCCAGCGGTTCACCGTCGTAAACGACACGCCGAGGCGCTGCGCTAATTCAACCTGGGTTAATCCAAACCGCTGCCGGAGACGTTTAATACGCTCCGAATAATCGGCGGGGATGTCGGAGACTGTAGATGCGGTACGCATCATGATGGCGGAACGATACACCAATTCTATCGCGACGTCAACCACATATTGCATGTGCCATACCAGGGTTTGCTTGCAGCACGCGATGAAGATAACATAACGCTGTGCGCGATGGACGCGACATGACCAGCGGAGCTTCCCATGGACGACAATTCATCACCCGACCTCGGGCCGTTACCATCTGTCCACCCAAATCATGAAATGGAAAGCCGTAGCGTTACTGCGTTTGAAACACTGATTCAGGGGAAGATGATTTTCCGCCGGGAGGCGCAACGTGATTATGGCATTGACGGCGAGCTTGAGATCGTCCAGAACGGTGTCGCGACAAATCTCCGCGCCAAGGTTCAGCTCAAGGCTCAATTGGCCATTAAGGCCAACCAAGATGGAAGCTTTTCCCATGGCGTCTCGTGCGCGAATCTGAATTATTTGCTCAACGGGCCGAGTCCTATCTACATTCTTTACGACGACACGAAGAAGGAATTCTGGTACGCATGGGCGCAAGACGAACTGCACAGGCTGAAGAAAGATAATCCCGATTGGCAGCGACAGAATAGTATCACGCTGAAATTCACCGCGCGGCTTACGCCCGATGCGCTGCCCGAAATTTGCGAGCGGATTCTGCGCGAGGGTCGCATGCTTCGCGGACTGCGGGAAGTAGTGGCACGAACCCCAACAGACGAACCAGCCAAATTAATGGTTGATCCGTCGTCACTAAACATTACAGACGGCCGTCAGGCGGCTAACCTCCTGGTTCGTAGTGGTTTGACTCTGATCACGGCAGGCTACCCGAAAGAGGCCCTTCAGTTATTCGGAATGCTTTCCGACGACACGAAAGGTCAGCCACGGTTTCAGATGGTAGCTGGCTACGCTGAATATGTATGTGGCCATTATTTCAACGCCATCGGCCACCTGCGCCAAGCCCTCGCCAAGGCCCAAGACTTGTCGATCCACGACCGTGCTTTTCTGGATTCGGTGAAGGATACATGCGAACTGGCCTGCGGCCTGATTGATAGGGCCACATACGACCGGCGACTCCAATCACGGCAAGACAACCTCACGGGGGCACTGGCGCTGGAGGCAAGATTTGTCAGCCTGAATCGCGAACTCATGGAAGGTCACGGCAACCAACGTCCAGAGTTGCTTGGCGATATTCAGAAAACAACCGCAGCGCTTCGCGCCTGCTCGGACGCCGCGCCGGCGGCAAAACTCGGTTCATACCTTGCCATTCTTTATCTGCAAGGTACAGAGTTTGTCACGGACCTTGTGCGCAAGGCTAACAAGCTGCAAGCAGCAGCCCAATTGAGGGATCCACGGCTGCAAGCGATGAGGAAT
Source organism: Planctomycetota bacterium (assembly GCA_021831565.1). GTDB lineage: Bacteria > Planctomycetota > Phycisphaerae > WQYP01 > WQYP01 > JAKBMM01. The sequence goes on along the minus strand of JAKBMM010000004.1, from coordinate 63,028 downwards.
GCCAGCGCCGCTGCGATGCGGGCGAAATTCGCGGAGTGGGAAACCCAAGTGCACCAGACCTACGAGGAGGCGGTAAAACTAAATCATCCAATGCTTGTCGCCGACGCCGGGCGCGTTAGGCTCCAAGTGTACACTTTTCTGAAATTCCAGAGCGCAATCCAAGCTGCCGCGTCTGGCGCCGTCGCGGATCTCGACACCAATGGAACGGACTTGTTACAATACTTCGAGCAGATCGCGTCAATGTACAAAAAGATTGGCGCCGCCTATAGCCGCGCGCAAGTCCTGATGCTTGAGGCCGAGGCTCTGGAAATCGTGGACCAGGCCGAGCAGGCAAAGCAACTTGCGATAGCGATCCGCACCGAAGCTGAAGCCCTGCAATATGTCGACATCCTCAGTCGCGCCAACGATTTACTCAATGGTAAGTCCCTATTCGCTGTAACCAAACGACACTGGCAGGCGCTGGCAGCCGCCGATCCAGAAAAAGCGTTGGCACAGATGACCGATTCCCAGCTTCACGACTTCGCGGCGCAGGCATTGGAACTGCGGGATCTGCCACCAAACCGCATCGAAACATTCGAGAACTACCTCCGCCAGCAGCGATACATGTATCAGGAAAAATACCGCCACTGTCAGTATCTCACGCTTCTGGAAGATAAACGCCAGACTGGGAACCCCGCAGTCGCCTATACGGCTCTTCCAAACCGTAAATGTGTCTGCGACAAACACCGGTACGAAACCTCCATTATTACCTCTGACGGTCCCGCATTGATTAATGCGTTCAAACAGCAGTATTGCACCAAATGCCATGACCGTGCCCCGAAAGCAGTGTGACCATAGGTAGGAACACGATCAAGGAGACCAGTACAACTCCCTGGTGATATCGCTCGGCCAACCCAGGCATTGACTGGGTCGGTCGACTGGGGCGCTGACTGAGTCGGCGACTGGGCCTCCACTGGGGCTCCGACTGGGACCTCAAAGCTACCGTCAAATTTTGTGGACAGGCATTTCAGGCGGTCTGTTTATTGACTCATCCGTTGGCCTGGGGCAATGTTTCGTAGTCCTCATTGCTCCAGCGGCGACACAGACGTATGACGTGAGTATCCGCACAGCCGGTTATGAAAGGCTGTGGCTATTTTGCACTCGCAACGGTAGGCTCAAGATGATGGAATCATCATCGCTCCGGAAGGTTGATCCCGCCGGCCCCGCTTACCCCTTGCCTACCGGCAGGCGGGGGAAAGGCAAATATCGAAACTGGTTTGCGGCGGCCGTTCATCTGGCGGGCTTTGTCGGCAGTTTCTTTCCCGGTCTTATGCTGTGGCTCTGCGCGCACCATCGCCACAGTTGGCTGGCGCGACAGGGGCGCCGGGCCGCCGGTTTTCAGTTGGCCTTTCTCGCCGGCTGCATGTTAGTGGTTCCGGTGTTTAAGCTCAGCGGCATGGCGCCCGGGAAGGTATCGAGCGCCGGGCAACTGCTGCGGATTCTTCGCCACAACTTCATTCATCATCCGGCGGATACGCTTGTTTTTCTTCTCGGAATCACCGGCTTCGGAATCCTTTACGCAATCTGGATCGTTTTGATTCTTTTTTCGGCTTATCGTGCGGCCTGCGGGCGGGAAGCGGCGTATCCCCGCCGGCTGGATCTATTGCGGAAATGGACCGTATAAATATGCGAAAGTGGTGGATTCATGCGATGGTGCTGCCGGCGTTCCTGGGCGCGGCGGTGGCGCTGCTTTTGCCGCCGGACGGCTGGAATATGACCCATCGCCTTATTTCGCTCCGCAATCCCGACCCCATCACATTTCTCTGGTTCCTGGCCTGGTGGCCATTCGCCCTTGCGCATGGTCTGCATCCGCTGGTATGCCGGTATATCTGGGCGCCGGTCGGCGTAAACCTGGCGTGGACCACCTGCATTCCGAGCATGGCGTTGCTGCTGGCGCCGATTACCGCGCGTTGGGGTCCTTTTGTTTCTTACAATATCGTGGCGATCCTTTCGCCGGCGCTAAGCGCGTGGGCGTGTTATCTGCTTTGTCATGCCGTGACGCGGCGGGTTTTCCCATCCATCTTCGGCGGTTGGGTGTATGGGTTTTCCTCCTTTGAATTTCGCCAGTTGCTGCTGCACATGCACCTTTACGTGACATTCATACCGCCGCTGCTGATTCTGGCGTACCTGTCCCTGCGGCGAGGCCGGCTGCGCGCGCAGCATTTTGTGATCTGGACGAGCCTTCTCCTGGCTTTTCTTTTCGGCATATCCATCGAGGTATTCGCCACGACCGTCGCTTTTGGTCTGGCTCTGCTGCTGCTCGAAGGGCTGCTTGTTGTCGTCACGAAACGGGACGATTCCACCAAGCCGGCCGCGGCGCCGCACCAGGCCGATCACAAGCGGGCGTTCGGCCTGGTCTTGCTGGCGCTGTTTCTGAGCCTCGTGGCGGTGGCGCCGCTGCTCCTGGTGATGTTCAGTCATCGTTACCCGCACGGCGGATTCTGGAGCCAGGGCGCGTATTCGGTCGATGCGGCCAACCTGTTCATACCCACGCGCATCACCTGGCTGGGCGGCGCGGCGCTGAAACCTCTCTGGCGAACATTCGCCGGCAATATGACCGAAGAAGGCGCGTATCTGGGCATTCCCCTGATTCTGATGATCGTGCTTTTCATCAGGCGCTATGGTCTAAGCGCGCGCGGCCGGCTGCTGATTCTTGCCGGCGCCGCGTTGCTGTTGGCCGCCCTGGGACCACAATTGAGGATTTTCGGGCAGAAACTTCCCGTTCCGTTGCCGTGGTTTTTCATCGGACGCCTGCCGCTGCTGGATAAAGCCCTGCCCTGCCGCCTGATGCTTTACGTGACGCTGGCGATCGCGTTGATGGGAGCCATCTGGCTGGCGGAATCGCCGGCACCCGCCCGTTGGAAATTTTCGCTCGCGGCGCTGGCGGTATTGTTTTTTCTCCCGAATACCCCCGCGCGTCTCTGGTCCGCGAAGTTTCCCACCCCGCGGTTCTTTGCCACCGCCTTGTATCGGCGCTATATCCAGCCCGATCAGAACATTCTGATTCTGCCTTTCGGCTACCACGGGTGGAGTATGCTTTGGCAGCAGCAGACGGGCTTCTATTTTCGCATGGTGGATGGTTGGGTGGGACCGTATAAGCCGCCGCCATTCGACCAATCGAGGGTAATTCAAGCTTTCATGGGGCATCGGTTGCCGGCGAACTATCCCGCTCTATTGAAACGGTTCGTCGGTTACACCCGCATCCGGGCGATTGTCATAACCCATCCGCGGGATCATCGCCTGCGGCGGTTGGTCGCACCATTGAAAATCCGGCCCGACCACGTCGGCGGGGTGCTGCTCTACCGCCTACCCCGATCCGCACATCGGAATAGGCAGCGGGACTGACGCATTGCGGCGCCGGCAAGTTCACCGCCGGCAAGCCGGCGGCTTTGATGTTTTTACGCCGCATGTTCAGCGGCTTTTCCAGTGGCGCGCGCGGGTGGCGCGCGAGGGTTGTTGTTTGATGGCCGACGTATTACGATACCTTTCGGCCGAATTGGATTCCGGAGTCCCGACCTCCGCCGGCTATGGGGAGCGGGAAACAGCCTCGGCGCGCCGGGATACGGCGGATTCCTGTTGTGGATGGGCGAAAAAAATGAAAGTAATCGTAAATCGTCAAGCTTTGGCCAAAGCGCTTGCCTTGACATGCAGTGTGGTTCCCACCCGCACTCCCAAACCTGTTTTGGCCTGTGTGCGGTTAAGCGCCGCGGCGGCGCAACCCCGCGGCGCCGGGACACTGCAATGCGTTTCCACCGACCTGGAAATGACTTTGGAAACATCGCTGGCGCAGGTGGATGTACAGCGGGAAGGCGTGGCGCTATTGCCGGCCAATAAGATAGCGGAAATTGTCAACGCTTCGCCGGACGAAACGCTCACAATCGATGTTCATGGCGACAAGGCCACGATCAAGGGCAGTGACAGCACGTCCACTCTTCTGGGCTTTGCCGTGGAGGAATTTCCGCCCATCAACGGCTTTGATGGCGCCGCCGATTTGACCATGCCGGCCGCACTGCTCAAGGTCATGCTGGACCGCACGCGTTTCGCTGCCGCCAAGGAAATGACGCGCTACGCCATGAATGGCGTTCTTTTCGAGCGCAAAGGCAAGAAGCTTTCCCTGGTGGCTACCGATGGGCACCGTCTGGCGTTGGCGCGCGACGAAGTGGAAACCGGTGAAAGCAAAGACATCTCGGCGATCGTGCCAATCAAGGCGATCGGCATGTTGGAGCGCCTGTTGGAGGATCCGGAACAGACGATCAAATTGCAATTTCGCGAGAACAAGCTTTATGTGCAGGTGCTCACCGGTGGCGAAAAAACCAATTCCGAGCGAGCCCCGGGCGTGCCGGGGCAGGGCGGAACATCCAAAAACGAAGGGTTCGTCGCCGCCTTGCTCAGCACCGCCCTGGTGGAAGGTTCCTTTCCACCGTATCAGGATGTAATTCCCAAGGATTGCGATCACAAAGTGTCCGTGAATCGTACCCGCTTTCAGAGCGCGGTGAGTCGTGCGGCGGTGCTAACCAGCGAGGAATCCAAGGCGGTATGCCTTGGCTTTGCGCCAAAACTGCTTACCGTGATCGGCCGGGCGCCGGAAATGGGCGAAACGAAAGTGGAGATACCCATTGATTACGGCTATGAACCGCTCGAGATCGGTTTCAACTCCCAGTATCTGCTTGATGCCCTGAAGGCCGCGCCGATGGAAGACGTAGTCTTTGAATTGCGTTCGCCGACCAAACCCGGCATCATTCGCTCCGGGAACAATTTCCTTTACGTCGTGATGCCGGTAAACCTTGGTTCCGGCGGCGCCGCAGTGTGAAGAAAATACCGGCGCCAAAGCCAGCCGGCGTTCCGCCCGTCTCGCGGAGATCAAGCGCCATGTCCGGGAAATATTTACGGAAGAAAAAATCCCCAGTCGCTTTACCGGCGGTTGCAACGCGGCAGGCGCTGGCGCAATCGCGTCAAAACACGGCCATGGCCGTTCTTATGCAACAAATTCGTTATAAGTCGCCCATCGATCCCCACCCCCCGGCGAGCCTGGGCGATTTTCTTCCCGCCTGGTTCAAAGAGAATATAGCCCGGGGCGGCGCCGTTCTTTCGCGCGTCAGCGAAGTCTGGCGTCAACGCGTTCCGGACAAACTCCTGGGAGCCACCAGCCTGGCCGGCTTCCACCGTGGCGTGTTAAACGTACATGTCACCAGCGCCGCGGCCAGGATGGAACTCCATTCACTTTTGCGTCAAGGGTTGCTCAGTCAGCTACAAATTGCAACCAATGGGGCGGTATTTCGCGTCCGGATCACCATCCATCATTCGCCGCGGCAATGCGACTAAGGTAAGTGACCGGTGTCGCGCGGCTTTGCTAACTTTCCCAACAAGCTCTTTAGAGTTCCTTGACAATCAAGCTTGCCAAGCTGCTGCGTTCGGGCCGTTCCAAAGTCACGTGACCGACCAATTCGGAGGATTTAAGTTTTTCGATGGTGAAAGACAGTCCGTTGGAGTTGGCGTCCAAGTAGGGATTATCGATCTGTTCGGCGTCGCCGGTAAGAACGATTTTGGTTCCCTCGCCGACGCGGCTGGCGATGGTCTTGATTTCATGAGGAGTGAGGTTCTGCGCTTCATCGACGATCATGAACTGATGCGGGATGCTGCGACCGCGGATGTAGGTAAGCGCTTCGAGCACCACTTTTCCGCCGCCGATCAAGGCCTTGAGCTTGGCCTGCACGTTGGCGGTTTCGCCGCTGTGAACGCGGCGGTCGACCAGGAGAAATTCCAGGTTGTCGAAAATCGGTTGCATCCAGGCGGCCATTTTTTCGTCCTTGCCGCCGGGCAGATAGCCGATGTCTTTGCCCAGCGGCATGATGGGCCGGGCCACCAGGAGTCGTTCGTAGCGCTGTTCATTGAAACACTTGGACATACCGGCGGCCAGGGCCAGAAGAGTTTTTCCGGTTCCGGCGGTTCCCAGCAGAGTGACCATCTGCACGTCGTCGTCAAGAAGCAAATCCAGGGCCATGGTCTGCTGAACATTTCGCGGCAGGATTCCGAAACAGGCTTTCCGGGCCCGCGCCAACGGCAGCAGAGCCTGGAGCGAGGCGATATGGCGCCCCAGTCCCGCCTGATTGGAATCAGAACCACCGTGGAACAGGACGAACTCGTTCGGAAAAAGCGGCGGATGGATCCCGGCCAGAGCCGGGTCCGAAAGCATCAGACGCTTGTCGGCATATAAGCGATCGATGACGGAGCCTTCCACGTCTATATTGCGGAAACCGGAGTATAGAGTTTCGTAATCAACCTTCTGCGATTCAAAATCGCGCGTGGTAATTCCCAGAGCGTCGGACTTGATACGGGCATTGATGTCCTTGCTGATAAAAATGACCTGCTTGCCGGCCCGTTTGAGTTTCCAAGCCACGGAAATGATGCGATTGTCGGGTATGGCATCGCTTAAGCCGGGAACGTGGACCTTTTCCATCGCCACGCGAATGCAACCGCCGTGGCCGTTCCACCGCACGCCGGCGGCGAGATGACCGTGTTCCCGCAACTGATCCAGATGGCGGATCACCATGCGGGCGTTGCGGCCGACATCGTTGGTATCTTTTTTGAATTGATCGAGTTCTTCGAGTACCTCAAAGGGGAGCACGACTTCGTTGTCGGCGAAGTTGAACAGCGCGCCTGGATTGTGCAGAAGCACGCTGGTGTCGAGGACGAAATACTTCACGCCCGCCTGGCTGTCCACCATGGATGCAAGCACCTTGTTTAAACCCGCTCCTATCCCCCATCATCTTATTTTATATTATCGGCAATATCGCGTTGCTCCCGATAACCGCCGACGGCGCGGCAATTTTTTCGGGAAGGCCCGTCCGTGGCGTGCGCGTTGCCTCTGGGTGTGCGAACACGCGCGGGCCAGCGGCAGCGGGTTGGTTGGTGTGGAACCGGCAACATCCATGTTACGGATAAAACGGCCCGCCGGCTTGCTTACCCCAAACCCATGCCTAGAATATGTTGTGCGGAATTTTTTGACAGGCCGCACCGCAAACGTGTTGGATGTTTTGGAGATATTTGGTATGCAGGTCCTTGTTGGTAAACTCGCCCCGGATTTCACCGCCCCGGCCGTCATGGCGGATAATTCCATCAATGAAACGTTTCATTTTCGTTCCTTTCTGGAAGATTCCTACGGCGTATTGTTTTTTTATCCGCTGGATTTCACCTTTGTATGTCCTTCGGAAATCATCGCTTTTGACCGGCGATACAAGGAATTCGAACAGCGGCAAACCAAAGTGGTCGCCGTGAGCGTGGATTCCCAGTTCACCCATCTGGCTTGGAAAAAAACACCGATCCACTCCGGCGGCGTCGGCGATCTGCAGTTTCCCATGGTGGCGGACATGAGTAAATCCATCGCCCGCGACTACGGCGTGCTGCATCACGAAGAGGTGGCGCTCCGCGGCACATTTCTGATTGATAAACAGGGGATCGTACGGCATCAACTCGTCAACGATCTGCCGCTGGGGCGCAATGTCGCCGAGACGATCCGGATGGTCGATGCTCTGCAATTCTTTGAGCAGCACGGAGAAGTTTGTCCGGCGGACTGGGAAAAGGGTAAACCGGCCATGAAGCCCACTCCCGCGGGCGTGGCGGAATACCTGGCGCAACACAGCCATTCCCTGAGCCCCGTACCCTGAGCGGTACGTAAGGCGGGATGGCGAAAATCCGGCACAAGCACACCTGGCTATAGACTTCCAGGTTGTACAAGTCATAATTTGTGGTTTATGTTTCAGGGAACCTTTACCGCGCTGGTCACCCCCTTCCAGGACCGATCCCCATCGGGATTCGACCGGCGCGCCTTGGAAAAACAGATCGCTTTTCAAGCCGGCCACGGCGTGCGGGGAATCGTGCCGGTCGGCACCACCGGCGAATGCCCGACGGTTTCACACGAGGAACACCACGAAGTGGTGGAAGTTGCGGTTGGCGCGGCGCGCGGCACCGGCCTGAAGGTAATCGCCGGCACCGGCTCCAACAGCACCGACGAGGCGCTGGCTCTGACGCGCCACGCTCGCAAGGCGGGAGCGGACGGCGCGCTGATGGTCAATCCTTATTACAACAAACCAACGCAGGAAGGCCTGTACCGGCATTTCAAGACGGTGGCGCAGGCTGTGGACATTCCCATTGTCTTATACAATATTCCGGGGCGCACCAATGTAACGATGACGGTCGCGACGATGTGCCGACTGACGAAAGATTGCCCGAACATCGTGGCAATCAAGGATGCGGCGGGGAATCTCGACTTGACCAGCGAGGCTGTGGCCGCCGGCTTGCATATTCTTTCCGGCGACGATTCTCTCACCTTGCCTATGATCGCCGTAGGCGCCAAAGGCGTCATCAGTGTGGCGTCGAACATCGTACCCGATCAGGTACGCGGGCTGGTGGACGCGGCGCTGGCCGGCGATATTGCCACGGCGCGGGGGCTGCACCTGCGGCTTTTCGCCCTGTGCAAGGCCCTGTTTGTCGAAACCAATCCCATTCCGATCAAAACCGCCATGGCGATGCTCGGTCGCGACAGCGGTGCACTTCGGCTGCCGCTGTGCGAAGCGTCATCCGAGAGCCGCCGGATCATCCGCGGCGCGCTGGTACAGGCCGGGCTGAGTCCCATTTCGTCTTAGCGCCTGTTGGGAAAGTTGCAAGAGCATTGGCGCCTCCGGCAGAGAATAACAACGGGAACCGCCGCAACATTTTCATAAGGAAAAAGCATCATGCCTACGCTCGCCGAAAACTCGACGCGCCCGCGGAATATCGCGCTGCTGTTGATACGCCTGATTATTGCGACCATTTTTCTCTACCATGGTTCGCAGAAGCTTTTCGGAGCTTTCGGCGGCGGCGGCATTCACGGCACAGCCCAGACTTTTAGCCGGATGGGCATTCCCCACCCGCTGATCAGCGCGATACTCAGCGGCTGCGCCGAGTTTTTCGGCGGGCTGATATTCCTTGCAGGGACCGGCTTGCGGATCATGGCCATCCCCCTGGCCGTCAACATGCTGGTGGCCACCATCGTAACCGGCCGGCACGGCTTTAGCGCCATGAATAACGGTTGCGAATACCCATTGAGCCTGCTGGTGGTAATTATTGCCATGGCGTTGCTGGGACCCGGTAAATGGACGCTGCGATTCCGGCACACCGAGAAGGCCGCTGCGTGATCCCGGCGCGCCAGGGGCGCCGCTTCAAGACGCGGGCCGCCGCAGCGGCCCGGCATCGCGCGGGACGGAACGAGGCACATTCCATGTGCCGGCGAACACAGCGGTGACGTTCACCGGCGCAAATTCCCGGCTTGGCGCCGGCCAGTACACGAGTAGAACATCCGCTGGTGGGGCGTAACGGTCCCCGGCTCCCTCCGGCATATCCGGATTGCGAAAAAGCTTCAGAAAAATCCCGGGAACATTGACAGTTCAAAGTCAACGTATATGATTAAATTGCATGGCTCGTACGATGCAACTCCACGGTTTCGCCAGAGTTGGCCGTGGTTGAATTCGGAGATTTATTCATGCAACAGGATGCCGCACACCTGAAAGTCACCCGCGATGGCGAAATCCTGCAGGTGGAGTTCACCAGCCGGAAAATTCTCGATGAAGGCAACATCGCGGAGATCGGCGATGCGCTCGGCGCGCTGATCGAAGGCGAGCGTCGTCCGAGGCTTATCATTTCTTTTGCCGGAGTGGATCATCTTTCTTCGGCCGCCCTGGGAACCCTGATCATGGCGAATAATAAAATTCAGGGTCGCGAAGGCCAGTTGCGGCTTTGCGACATTGCTCCCCAAATCTACGAAGTTTTTCTGATAACAAAACTTAATAAACTATTCCACATTTATCCGACAATTAAGGCGGCCAGAGAGAGCTTGCAAAACCAGGGGCGCCCGCCGTTTGTTTAACGGTCGGGCCATCCGTGGTTATTACGGCGCCATGGATCGGGGTGCCGTTTGGGTCCTATAAATGGGCATGGACGTCCGTCGCGCCAAGGGAGTTGGCGTGTTCTTTTATATTTTAGTTCGAAATACGGGCGATCTATGAAACATATGCAAATCCAAGGTAAGTGCAAGCAGAATGGCCAAGCAGGCCTCCCACCCACCAGTGGGCATTGGTGCGGCTTGGAAATTCCGAGCACCTTAAGCCGTATTCCGGAGGTGGAAGAGGCCATTCTCCGTCAATGCGAAAAATTTTCTTATACAGATCGCGATCTATTCGCCCTTAAACTGGCCCTGGACGAGGCCATCGCCAATGCCGTCAAACATGGCAATAAGATGGACCGCCATAAGAGCGTTCATATCAAGTACCGCGTAACCTCCCGGCGGGTGGATGTGGTCGTGGGGGATGAGGGTCCGGGTTTCAACCCGGCCAATCTACCCGATCCCACCGATGATGGCCGACTGGATTGCCCCGGCGGGCGCGGCATTCTTTTGATGCGGGCTTTCATGAATAACGTAGTTTACAACCCCTCCGGCAACTCCGTTACACTGACTAAATTCAACGAATCCCCCCGCCGATTTGTCTCCCGCAATGTGGCCTTTGGCTGATAATTATATTATCACAATACTGCCGTTTTATCGTGTCCATGACCGGTTTCTTCCGCAATCACCCCGGCAATGATCGCCGCGCACGCCAGCGCCGCCGTTTCCACCCGCAAAATATTATCGGCCAAACGTACCGGCATCGCTTCCGGTATAGCACCCAGCAGATCCTGTTCCCGGCGGCTGAATCCTCCCTCCGGGCCAATCAACGCCATGAGTGCAAATGGCCCGCCGGCGCGTTCGGCCAGTAAAGGATATAGTTGCTTGATGACCCAGTCCGAAAGCGACCGAGGAGCGCGAGGATTCGCCCAAAGGATAGTCTTTTTTGCCGTTTGAAACTCTTCCAGAGCCGCGGAAAACTCCGTGAGGGGATCGATCCGCAGCACGTAATTCCGCCCGCATTGCTTGGCCGATTCAATCGCCAACGACCGCCAGCGCTTCATTTTTTCCCCCGCCGCCTGCGGTCGTACAATACTATGCTGGCAGTTCAACCAGATCAGCCGCGACACGCCCAACTGACTGGCCTGCTCGATCAACGTCGCGGCGCGATCCACCTTCGGAACCGCGCAAGCGATCGTGATATCCACCAGCGGCGGCCGATCGTGACGGATCGGCCCGCTGATCTGGCAGAGAGCCTTCCCCTGGATAGACAAGAACGTTCCCGGAGCCGAGGCGCCACGCCCATCAAAAACGATTATGCTCCGCCCCCGCTTTACTCGCAGGACATGCAAGGCGTGATGCGCCTGATCTTCCGGTAAATCGCACTGACCGGGAGAAAGCTCGGGTACGTAGAACCGTAGCGGATGCATGTTACGTCGCTTCAATTGATCCCGATGGCTATCGGGAATGCCTGGCGCCCGGGGCGCTGGGCCCGCCGGCTGCCGCGGGGCGGGTGGTCGCCGCCGGCATTCGCCGGGTGGTGAGCATAATAGTGGCCACGATGCCGATGATGAGCACAATCGCCGCCGCCACGACAAACCGCGTCCAGGGAGAAAGGTTCAACCCTTCGATCGATTCCTCATCCGCGATATTTTTTTTTCGCGGCGCCAGCAATGGATCATAAGCAAGCATGGATTGTTCCACCACGCCGCCCAGACGGGCCGCCTCAATCTGTACAGCCGCGACCAGGCGAGCCCAGATATCGGCCGGCATCGCCATCGGTTCGGGCGCCGGCAATACCGGCTGGCCTGTCTGTTCCCGGATGTATCGCCCCACCAGATCGGCCAGATCATTTTCCGGCGTGGCCTCTTGTACGTAGGTGCGGTAAGCCCGCCGAACCGCATGTTGCAGAATAGTTTCAACCTGGGACGGGACGCCGGCGGCGCTGGCCTGCGCGTAAATCACATCGCGCCGCGGATCGAGCATTTCGATAAATCGACAGCTTGCGGATTCAATCATCTTGAACGGTCCGGATAATCCCGATAGCCATCCCGATTTCGATTGGAATGCCGCGTCGCTTCCGGCCATTCATGGTGCGGTTGCCGGCGCGGCCGGCGGCGCGGTCAGCGCATCGGAAATTGTCGCCCCGTCCGCGCTCAAAAGTTTTACCAGACCCGGCGTGGTCGGCGCCAGACGATAAGCCTGCTCGTAATACCCCACCGCCCGCTTCCGGTGCCCGATGCGGTCGAAAAACTTTCCGACCGCGATCAGCGCGGCCGGATCATTGGGCGCCATCGCGGCGGCCTTCATATAATTCACACGCGCATCATCCAGATCGCCGAGTCGCGCGTAAAACCGCGCCACGCGCAGCCGGTCGCCCACCCGTCCGGTCAAGGCGGCAATGCGCTCGAGCGTGTTCATTGCTTCATTGGGTTTACCTTCCTTGATGTAGGCTTGCGCCAGCGCGCTCTTGGCCTGGCCATAGTTCGGATTCGTCTGCAACGCCAGTTTGTAATGGTAAATCGCCTGCTCATAACGGCCGAGCATGTAATCGGCGGCGCCGGCGTAATAGTTGCCGTGCGGCTCGGACTGATTGTAATTCAACGCATCGTCGAATTTCCGCACGGCCGCCTGATAGTGGCCCTGGTGGTAAAGGCGCAACCCTTCGTTACGCAACCGCAGGGCCGGCGATTCGCAGCCCGCCAAAAACAGCATGCCAATGGCGGCCAGAAGCAAGACCGGCCTGGCTACGCGCCCGCGACGCCTATGTTTCAAACTCATAAATGCACTCCAAAGCCACCAAGACAACGTTGATGGTATCATTCCATCATGGTTTGGCAAGACTCCCCTGTGGATTCCTCCGGCGCAGGTCCGCCGGCGCCTGGGCCGGCCGGGCGCCGCTTCGCCATCCTTCGGCACAGCCGGTCCGAAGAAACGCATTGGGATTTTCTGCTGGACCTGCCCGGCCGCGCCCGGCTGGCCACATGGCGGATCGACACAGATCCCCTGCAATGGTTCGCCGGGGAAAAAAAAGAATTCACCGCCGTCGTCTGCGCTTTACCCGATCATCGCCGTGTTTACCTGACATTCGAAGGACCTGTTTCCAGAGATCGCGGCACGGTGAAACGGGTTGATTCCGGCGCAGCGCTGCTGATCCAAACCGGTGATCAAAAAACGCAAGTGGAACTGCGCGGCGCACGCCTGCATGTACGCATAAGTCTTCTGCGGGATTCCGATCATCCCGATCTGTGGCATCTTTGCGCCCAACCGCTTCCGCCGGTTCCGACTTGAACCTGCCTTTGTCGCTGAATATTTTCCCCAATTCGGTATTGGCGGCTACGCCGCCGGTTCCCGCCCGAATATCCGCCTTAGAAGGTGCCGCATGTGGCCGGCCAACTCGTCAAAATCGGCGCGGCGGAAGCGCCGGACTAACAGTGCGTAGAGGGGTGGTGTGAGCAACACGGCAACCAGCAATTCCACCAGATCCGTGCGAAATTTCATCGGCAACAGCCATAACAGCAGCACGGTCGGGATCACCGCCGCCAATCCCAGCAGACAGGGCGGCACCAACACGCCAGCGACGTCGCGAGCGCGGCCGCCGCCCCGGCGCACCGCCAAAAACATTCCGATCGGCGTGTTGATGAAGCCGTAAACGAGCGTCGTCGCCACCAGCGCCACCGCCCCGTATTTCATTCCCACCACGAATCCCACCGGAATGTACAAAACGGCCGCTATAGCAGCCCATCGCAATTGGAGCAGAAAACGCCCCTGCGCCGAAAGCAGATTCTGTGCCAGTCCGGCCAGCAGTGTGAAGACACTGGCCGCGGCGAAATATTGGACCATGGGAACGGCTGGCAGCCACTTGGCGCCATAAATCAGCTCCACACCGGGGCGGGCGAAGATAATCTCCAGGATACAAATCGGCACGGACAGCAGGGCCATGGCCCGCGCGGCCCGTAGAAAGGCCCCGAGTTGACGCCGCGGATCGTTCTGGAGCGTGCTTAGCGCCGGAAATAGAACACCCGAGAGATTCATTGCCAGCAACTGCACCACCTGACTGGCAAGATTCCAGGCAAAAAAGTAATCGCCCATCATCTCCTTGGAATGGAACAGCCCCAGTGAAAGATTCTGCGCAGTGGAAATAGCGACGGCGCAGAACGACGCTCCCAGCAGCGGTCCGCTGCCGACCGCCAACCCCCACCAGCGCCGGAATTGCGGGTTCCACCGGATTCGCGGCTTGGCCAGCCGCCAAAGCGCCACGGCGCGCAGGGCGGAGCATACCGGCAGTGGTATGACAAAGCTGTACACGCCGAAATGCAGGGCCGCCAGTAGCACGCTAATGGTCATGGCCAGTATGTTGTAAGCCAGTCCCACCAGCGCCAGGGAGCGGAATTCAAGACGACGGGTTAAGTCCGCCCCCGGGACTGCGGCCAGCGGGCTGATGAGGGCGCCCGACGCGACCACCAATATGGGTCCGACAACGTCCCGCGTATGGAACATAACCGCGGCGATCGGCGCGGCGAGAACCATCAGAACGGCGGCTCCCAAGCCCAGGTACAATTCCATCCAAAATCCCGCATTGGCCCAGCGCGGAAAACGGGACTGCTTTTGCACCAGCACCTGCGGCACGCCCGTCAGACGCAACATGCCGGGAATCGTGCAGGCGGTATAAGCCAGCGCCACCAGGCCGTAATCATGGGGAGCGAGCAGATGGGCCAGGAATATCTGGCCCACAACGCTGAAGGCCTTGGACCCGAGCGTTTGCATCAGCAGCCAGGCAAAACCGCGCGACGTACGCTGCGCCAGCGAAATTTCTTCGGATGTGCTAACCGGTTCCGCCTGCGTCATCGGATGAATTTTCCTGAAATAGCGATACCGGTATCCACTTTCTATTGGTTGTACCGGGACTTCCGGGCGATGGCGGTCATGGATTCATTCAACGGCGGAATTCACCCGCCGCGACAAACACACATGCACCATGGGAGTGGTACTCTCCGGAGCGATAGCGCGTCAATAAGGCTCCATGGAGTTCGTCACGCATCTGGATATAGTAGAGATCCGGCCTATTTTGAAGCAACAATCCACGCGGCCGGCGCGGGATCGCAGCCGCGCCGGCGGCCAACGCGGCCGGTCCGGGCGAAGAACTGGAAGTTGGGACGTCCACGCGGCAGCCTCCGGTTGGCCCAGCGCAGTATTATCGGCAATTTTCGGACTTAAGGCGAGTGAACCATAAACCAGTGATATTACAACTTTGGTATGACATAAAACAGTCTTCCGGTAATCTTGAATTGTCGCCGCCACGCCCGGCGAGGAGAGGCTCGCAAGCCGTGACCGGCGGGACGCTCCCATCCGGCCCAAGTCAGGCTGGTTTGCGGGCCTCAATCCGTACGCCGGTAAGATATTCGCCCAGCCAGCGCCACGGATCGTCGTGCCGGGATGGGGAAACGCCGCGGATTGCGGATCGGATTGGCCGGGCGGGCGCACCGGCGGCCGGAAAGTCGTTTTCATTTTGGAAGGACAGTTGCCCGTCGCACAAGTCCCGCAGGTTCGCGGCGGGGGCATATTCGCAGAGCGTCAGTTCGTCCAGGCCGAGATTCGCCAACAGCTTCATATAGCTTGATACCTCTACTACGCCATCTAAACCGTACGTATGGTCCAACACGCTGTTGGCGATTTCCGGAGGAAGCAGCCGGCGGACGGCTATATCATGAATCACGGCGCGACCGCCGGGCGCCAGAGCGCGAAAGATTTCGCGAAACACGACGAGGCGATTGCCGGCCAGAGAGGATATTCCCCCGCCGATCACCCAGTGGGCGCTGGCCGAAGGCAGCGGAATGCTGTCCAGGCGGCATAGATATAGTTCAATATTTCTCAATCCGGCGGTGCGCGCGTTTTTCCGGGCCGCGGCGACGGCCGCGGGCGAACTGTCAATTCCGAGCACTTTGCCGAGGGGACCGACTCGCCGCGCGGTCGCGATGGTGCGCCGGCCGGAACCGCAGCCGATCTCCACCACCACCTGGCCCGGCGCCACGGCATAGGCCGCCGGCCATTCGGCGGAGGCCAATCGAATTTCGACGCCGGTCGGGATTGGCGGGCGAGCGTCTGTGCGGCCACGTGGCGCCGCGGGCAAAGGGATTCGTCCGATGGCAATGGGAGCGGGCCGCGCGCCGCCTTCTGAATCGGCGCACGGCTTGCCCGCAGGTGATCGCAAAGGGTGCGACATGACTTTATCCCGCTGACCAACGGCGGAATTCGCCGTAGCAAAATGGAATCCCGATAGCCGTCGGGACTCCGCGGCGCCCGAACAGGCGCCGTGGACAAACACGTATATTCCCCGAGCGTCCGGAGCCGGCAACAGAGTCGAAGCACTGTGCTTATACCGTGAGTCTTCATAGGTTATCGGCGGTAATGTGGATAAAACTTTACGAGAACAGGTCTATTTGTCGGCGACCACGTGCGTCCCGCCGGCCGCCGCCAGTTGGGCGATCGCCGGATAAGTCAGCCGACCGGTCATGCGCAGCAGCGCCAGCATATCGACGCGTTCGTTGTAGTGAGCCTTTTCATAGGCCAATTGTGCCGCCAAGGCGCGATCCTGGGCGGTAATTACATCGAGGTTGGTGGCCAGACCCGCTTGAAACGAATGACGAGCCTGGTGGAAGGAGGCCCGGGCGGCGCGCATCTCTGTAAGCAGATTACGCACCAGTTTCACGCTGCTGATCCAGTTGTCCCGGGCGATGCGGACCTGCTCCAGAATCCGCTGTGCCAGGCGTTGGCGCGCCAGCATGGCCTGGCGCAGCCGGGAGTAAGCCGTGCGAATATCGTCGTAAATCACCCCTCCTTCAAAAATAGGCAGATTCACGCTGAACAAGCTGTTCCACCAGCTATCGCCGGGAAAGCTTTGCTTGGAAAGAAAAGTATTTAGATCGATGGAGACCGAGGGAAAATATTCCGCCACCGCCGCGGACACTTCGTGCCGGCTGGTCGCCACGGCGTCATCGGCGGCGCGCAAATCCTGGCGCTGGCGCAGGGAGATTTGGTCCAGTTGCCGGAGTGCGGGAACATGAGCCGGCGGATCAAACCGATTCACCAGGCGGGCGCCGTTGAGATTCGGCGCACCGATCAGAAACGCCAGCACCGCGCGGCCCTTTTGAACGCTGTTGCGGGCTTGGGTGAGCAGGACCCGCGTTGCGGATTCGTCCGCTTCGGATTGCAGCACGCTCAAGCGAACGACGATGCCCGCTTTTTGCTTGCGCTTCATGCTGGCCACATTGGCTTTTTGCACGCCCAGCGTGGCGCGAAGAACTTTCACCGAACGCGCCTCGCTGAGCACCCCGTAATAGGTCTGGGCCACTTCCAGCAGCAGATTGGACTGCATGTCCCGCAGCAGCGCGCGGCGCTGCCGCACGGTTGTACCGGCCGCCTGAATCGCCGCGGCGTCGCGCCACGCGTTGACATTGAGCTGGGTTTGCAGCGGCAGATTGAAATAGTGTGTTTGAAAGAATTGGGTGAAATCCGGCGGAAACCCCGCCGTATTGAATTCCTGTTGCTGAAAATCCTGCACGTCAAGGCCGATGGTGGGCAGGAACGAGGCAAACGCGCGATTCCTGGCGATCAGGGCCTGGAGGTAGTCCTCGCCGGAAATGGCGAGTTGTTCATTGTTGTCGTTGGCCAGGCGCATCGCCTCAGCGAGCGTACATTCGCGCGGAACGCGCAGCGCCGCGGCGGTTGTCGCCGGATGCGCATGCAAAATCTTCTCGTAGTGCGCCACTTCCTTTTGCTGGTTCACGCAGCCGGCGACCAGGCCCGGCAGTACCAGGGCGGCGGCCAACCATAAACCGCGGATTCCTCCATAAATGCGGCGTGGGAATCCCGGCCGGCCAGGGAGCATGGAGGCGCGGACTTGCGGCATCCAACGCATGCGGCGGCGCCCCGGCAAACTTTCTCTGATCCACATGGTTGAGCTCCTAAAAGAATACGGGACGAACCGCCCCGTCCAGGGTTTTTTTTCATTCTATCCCCGCCGGCGCCGTCTGGAACCGCGGCGTCCGCAACAGCATGGCGATGGGAATCACCAACAGGAAAGCCGCGGCCAGAAGGTGATAAGCATGGATATAACCCAACATGTCCGCCTGGTTCTTCACCAGGCCATAAAGCACCGCCTGGGCGGTATGCAGGGCGCCCGCCGCCGATGAGCCGCCGCGGCGCAGAACGCCGACGAGGATCCCGATGGCGCGACGATAAGCGGGATTCATCGGATTGACGTGCGCGACCAGAAAATTCTGCTGGATCTGTGATTCATTTTTTACATAAGCGACCGCCGCCGCGATGCCGATGCTTCCGCCGATATTCCGGAACAGGTTCAAAATGCCGGAAGCGTCGGAGATCCGTTCCTTGCGTATATAGCCGAACGCGGCGGTGTTAAACGGCACGAATAGAAAGGCCAGCCCCAATCCCTGCACGATCCGGCACCAGACGACGGCGGCGAAGTCCGCCTGGAGCGAGAGCGCCCCCATCATCAGCAGCGCCACGATATTGACCACCACGCCGAAGGTAACAAGCCAGCGGGTGGGAACCCGTGGAACAAGGAATCCCACCAGGGGCATCAGGAAAAAGATCACCATACCGCCCGGCGCCAGCACCATGCCGGCCTCGTGGGCGTCGTAACCCATCAGGGTCTGGACCATCAGCGGCAAGAGTGCGGTGGTGGAATACAACACAGCGCCGAAAATGAGCATGCCCAACGTCGCCAAACCCAGATTGCGGTCTTTGAGCATCCGAAAATCGACCATGGGGTGTTTCTGATACCATTCCCAGATTAACGCACTGAGCAATCCGAGCGCCGCCACCACCGCGCAGATGCGGATAAAAGGCGAGGAAAACCAATCCGCATCTTCCCCGCGGTCCAGCATGATCTGCAACGCCGCCAGACCCAGGGCCAGCAATCCCAATCCGATGTAATCGATCCCGGTTTCCCGTAGCTTGATGCGGCGCTGATGCGCCGGTTCCGCCAGCACCACGGATAGCACAAACAGGGTGATGATGCCGATCGGCACGTTGATCAGAAAACACCAGCGCCAAGTGTAATTGTCGGTGATCCAGCCGCCCAGCAACGGCCCGACCACCGGCCCGACCACCACCACCACGCCATAGAGCGCCATGGCGGTTCCGATTTTCTCCATGGGGAAAACATCGCGCATGATCGCCTGCGCCCCCGGCTGCAAACCGCCGCCGCCCAATCCCTGCAGGACGCGAAAGATCAGCAGCGCCGTGAAATTGGGCGCCAGCCCCACCAGCAGAGAACTGATGGTGAACAGCGCCATGCAGCCCATGAAATATGGTTTGCGCCCGAAAACGGCGCTCATGAAACCATTCAACGGCAGCACGATGGCGTTGGCCACCAGGTAGCTGGTGAGAACCCAGGTGCTTTCGTTGATGGTAACCGAGAGGTTGCCGGCGATGTGCGGCAGCGCCACGTTGGCGATGGTGGTGTCGAGCACCTCCATGAACGCCGCCATGGCCACCACCGGCGCAACAATCCAGGGATTGAAGACTCGTCGCGCCGGGCGATCCGGCGTTCGGTCCGGTATGGCAAGTGTCGCGCTCATCGTACCTTCACCACAGGAACCGCTGACATGCCGGCGGCCAGATACGGCATTTTTTTCGGCAAATCTTTAAAGAGAATCTTAACCGGAACCCGCTGCACGACTTGCACATAATTGCCGGTGGCGTTTTCCGGCGGCAGGAGGCTGAATTCGGCGCCGGTACCGGCCTGAATGCTCTGCACGTACCCCTTGTATGTCAGAGCCGGATAAGCATCCACAGTGATCCACGCCGGGTCACCAGGTTTCATGTAGGTCAGATCGGTTTCCTTGAAATTGGCGATGACCCACATATTCGGCCGCACGATGCTCATAAGAATCTGGCCGACGGTGACAAAATTCCCCGTCTCCACGCTTTTCCGTGTGACGTAGCCCGAAACCGGCGCATAAATTTTACAATAGGAAAGATTCAACGCCGCTTGCGCCAGTTCCGCCTTGAGTTCAGCTATTTTTGCCGTGCGCCCGCTGACGCCGCTCTTTTTCCGACCCACCTGTTCCGGCACCACGTTCACCGCCGCCAGCTTCGCCCGCGCTGCGCCCAGTTCGGCCCGAGTCTGTTGGAGTCGGGCCTGGGCGGCGAAAACCGCTTGCCAGGCCGCATTTTGCGCCGCCTGTGCCGCGGCCACCTCCGCTTCTTTCGCCAAAACGATTTTATGAGCCGCCGCCAGGCGCGCCTGGGCGCTGATGGCGGCCGCCCGGTATGTGTCCACCTGGCTGGGCGTCACGTCTCCTGTTTTCAGCAGCGAGGCGTAGCGATGGTAATCGGCCACGGCCTTCACCGCCTCGGCCCGGGCGGCAAGCACGTTCGCTCTGGCCCCGGCCAGATTAGCGGCGGCGGCCGCCACTTGGGCTTGCGTCACCGCCCGATCGCTTTTCATCTGCGCCAGATCCGCCTGGGCCGAGGCAATGGCGGTTTGGCTGATCGCCACCCGCGCCCGGGCTTCTTCCAGCGCGGCGGTGGAGGTCCGCCGGGTCATGGCCAGCGCGTATCTGCTGGCCTGGTGGGCGGCCCGGGCCGCGGCGAGCTGGGCCTTGATCTTGTCCACGGTGGCCTGGTAACCGCGGCGATCCAATGTGATCAGCAGGGTTCCCTTTTTTACGAATTGGTTGTCGAGCACCAGCACTTTTTTAACCTGGGCCGCCACTTGCGGGCTGATATACGTAACGTGGGCCCGCACAAAGGCGTCATCGGTGGATACATATCGGCGGGCGTGTAAGTACCACGGAATCCCGATCGCCACCCCCAGCACGAGAAGAATGGAACCGCCGATCAGAAAAATCTTCCGGCGCCGGCCGACGGCGTTTTCCGGGAGTGCGGTGGAATCCGGGGCGTCCGGTTCCTCCGGGGTTCCGGCGGTGGCGCCGGCGGGCGTTCCGCGGCCGGCGTCCCCTGGCGTGTCTGGTTTATTCATGTTGTGAATCCTTTGATGGCCGCAAGCGAAAAAGCGGTAATATGTTCGACCAGTTCGTCGATATCGGTCTGCTCATAGGCCGGCTTGCTCCACAACCGCAGAACAATGGTTTGGCAGTGGTTATAAAACAGGCATTGGCCCACGATACTCGAACCAATCAACTCCAGACGGCGCGCGGATAGTTTTCCGCCGGCGATCCGTTCAATAATTCCGGCCAGGCAAAGGCGGCGGGTATGAATCACTTCACGGATGAAGCGATCCAGCGCCGGGGTCGGTTCGGCCATCTCGCGGGAAATGAGACGGAAGTACCATGCGGGATTCCGGGGTGATAAGAGCGTGCGA
This sequence comes from Planctomycetota bacterium, assembly GCA_021831565.1. Classification (GTDB taxonomy): domain Bacteria; phylum Planctomycetota; class Phycisphaerae; order WQYP01; family WQYP01; genus JAKBMM01. The sequence goes on along the minus strand of JAKBMM010000004.1, from coordinate 41,720 downwards.
AGATAATCGGCCACGAAGCGGTGAAGGGCTTGCCGGGGCGTCAGCTTTGTGAGTTCCTCCGCCTGGAGTTCCTCCATGCCGGCGCAACATTTGCGCCCCCATTTGATGGTCTCATAGTACAGATTCTCTTTGCCGCCGAAGTGATAGTTAACGGCGGCGATGTTGGCGCCGGCCTTCCGGCAAATCATCTCAATGGTTGTGCCGCGCAGGCCGCACTCGGCGAACACCTCGCCGGCCGCCTGCAGCAGGCGGCCGCGGGTGGAGTCATGCTCGGCGGAGGGCGAAATTTTACGGGCCATGGGCGTTGCTCGCGCGTAGCGCAAATTTCAAATATAATTTTAAAATGGTTATTTGAAATGTCAAGCCCGAGACCGAGCCGTGACATTTTAGCGGCTGAGGACAGCCGCGCTCGCGGAATTTCTTTCGATCAGAGCCACACGAGAGAACCTGTTACAGGCCCGGACCATCCTCCGCCGAATCCGTCAAGGCAAGTGGGTATACTTTCTTCATAATGCCCATAATGCGCCGGAAAGCCGATAAGGACCGGCGCCTTTACACTACAGCGCGACATCCACCGGGCCGATGTCGCGCTGTAGTTAAATAAATCATCCCTTCGGCGGCGATTGATGTGTGAGGAGAATGAATGCCCAACGCCACGGAAGACTGGCAAGAATGGGTGCGGCGGCACGGCCCGGAATTGCTGGTTTACGCCCGCCAGTTCTTAGCGAGCGCCGCGGATGCGGAGGATGCTCTCCAGGATGGGTTCGTGAGTTTCTGGAAAAAATACGGTGCGGACGGGAGCCCAGCGATGCTCTATGCGTTTGTAAGGGGGCGGGCGATGGATAGGCGGCGGGCGGAACATCGCCGCGGCCGGCGAAATAAGGAACATGCCCGGTCGCCGGAGTTAATTTTCGAACCGGAGCCGGATCGTGTGGAACGCATCCGGGAAATAGAGTCGGCGGTGGCGACATTGGAGTTGCCGCAGCGGGAAGTGTTGACACTCAAGATATGGGGCGGGCTGACTTTCGAGCAAATAGGCCGAACTCTCGGAATCAATCCCCATACGGCGGCGGCGCGCTATCGCTATGCGCTGAGCCACCTGCGAAACAAACTTCATCAGGAAATAATGTATGAATAATGAATTCGCGAAGCTGGAAGCGGAGTTGCGGTCGATCAAGCCGCGGCCAATCGATCCGCGTCTGCTCACACGAATAGATCAAGCCCTTGCCCGGCGCAATCCGCCATGGAAATGGTCGGATTGGCTTTACGCCGCCACCACGGCCGCGGGCGCGGCGGCCGCCGTGGTGATTATTGTACTGTTGGCATCCCAGGGGTTGCCGCGCCGCCCGGCGGGCCATACGGCGCTTCGTGGCGAAATCATCTCCCGTCAGCCGGTGACTCTGGATCAATATCTCGCCATGTTGGAGAGAGAAAACTACGGCCGATCGCTGATGTTTCCCTATCCGAATCAGCGGTGAGGGCCGACCATCGCGGCCGGTAAATCCACGGCCCAAGAGGAGGAATGTTGATGAAATTATGGAGACGGCTGGCGCCCAAACAAATATGGGGGCGGCGCGCTACGATCGCACTATCCATTATCTTGATTTTGCTCGCGGCGGACATGATATGGGTGCGCCTCTGGCGGATCATTCCCATTGGTTACGACACCACGCGGCTGACCGGGCCTTTGCGCCCGAACGGCACGGTAAATTACACTGCGGAATTAAATCGTATTAATAGCGCCGGGGTTACACCAAAAAACAATGCGGCTCCCCTGCTGATTGACGCGATGGGGCCTAAAGCATTAATCGGCTCGGCCCGCGATCACCGTGCGATTTACAAGATGCTGCAGATGGCCCCGCCGCCCGCCCATGCTCAATTCGTAACATCCTATTACCGATGGCTTCACAACCATACACACTATTACCAATGGCTTCGCAAACATGTAGTGACAGCGGAACAATGGAAACTCCAATCGTCCGTGGCCGTCTCTTTATTGTCGCATCGGCCATGGACCGCCGGACATCGTCCCCTGGTTGCGGCCTGGATTCGTGCGAATGCCGCGCCGCTGGCCCTATTGCAAAAAGCGAGAGCTTTTCCCCGTTACTTCATTCCCCACATCCATATTATCCCAATTTATTTTAATTCGCCATCAGTGAGATCCCCGCTCTCTTTCGCCTTGGCTGAAGCTGCGACGACCCGGGCAATGATGCGGCTCGGCGCGGGCAATATCCGTGGCGCCTTGGCGGATCTAGCCGCCGTGCGCCATTTGATCCACCTGCTTGACCAGGGGGGGCAGATTCTGTGGTGGACACACTGGATTGAACAAATTTGCCAGCAAGATGAAGCGGCGTTGGCGAACTCAAAAGAAATATCACGTGGTCAACTCGAATCGTTGCTGGCCGAATTTGGTTCCCGGCCCAGGCTACGACGGCCAATGGACACGTATGGGCTAAATGTGCGATATTTACGATATTCGAGGCTGGCATTTCTCATGGCCGCCGCACGGACAGGTTTGCGCACGTGCTTTTATGAAACCAATCATTGGGGCAGCCCATTTTGGAACGGCCCGAGACATGTCCCTTTCTGGCGGAACATGTTGTTGGACGCCCTGGTTCCAATTGATTTTCCGGCTCTCATGCGCCGCGTCAATACGATAGATGATCAGCTAAAGGCGGCGTGTCATAAACCAACGTATCGGCAGCGCGCGGCGGCTCTCTCGGCGATTGCTCCGATGATTTCATGGAAGCAACGCATAGAATCATATAATAATGGTAACATAGTTTCAAAAATATTCCACCCGCCGGGAATTCTAATTTACCTCTTTGCTCCATTTGCTCCATACTACGCGGAGAACCTGAACGATATGCACGAAATGTACATCATGCGGCGCAACCTCACGATCCTCGCCATCGCCCTGGCTATTTATAAAAGGGACCATGGCCGGTACCCCCGGCGCCTTGCCGCGTTGGCGCCACAGTATGTCAAGGCTATTCCATTGGATGGTTTTGTGGATAAGCCCCTGACATATCATCCGCGGGACCATGGTCAGTCGTTCCTGCTCGAGAGCGCCGCCCGCAAGCGTTGGCCAGGTGCTGGTGGCTTCATAATCCATGGCGGCCGGCCCTTTCCTGCCGGCCCCCACCGGTAATTCATGAGCTGGCTGGACGTCTTGGCGACAACAATTTATGTTGCCGGTTTTCCCTGGGTTCCTCGAAATGATTGCCGTACTCGCACTGCCGCGGCGTTATTCCAGCCGGCACCAGAGGCATTTCAGATAGAGGCCTTCCAGGAAATCGTTCATGACGGGATGGTCCGGCCCGGCGCCGGAAATGCGTATGATCTGCACCCGGCGCTGGGCGCTGCGCCCCGCTCCGCGGATGACGTTTAGAAACTCGGCCTGGTCCAACAGCCCGCTGCACGAGCACGTCAACAGCAGGCCGCCGGGGCGCACCACGCCCATCGCCAGTTTGTTCAAATCGAAATAGGCCTGCCGGCCTTCGCTGAAATCTTCCCGGCGGGCGATGAGCTTGGGCGGATCCAGTATCACCACGTCAAACCGGCGATTGTTCCGCCCCATCTGCCGCAGGTAGGGAAAACCGTCGGCATAGACCGTTTCATAGCGATTGGCGGGGAAGCGGTTCAGATTCGCATTGCGGCGGGCCAGTGCGACGGCTTTTTCGTCCAGATCGACGGCGGTGACCGCGGCGGCGCCTCCCAAGCCCAGGGCGTAGATTCCGAATCCGCCCGTGTAACAGCATAAATCCAGCACGTGCGCCGCGCGTGTGAAAGCGGTCAGGGCGAAGCGGTTTTCGCGCTGGTCGCAGAAAAAGCCGGTCTTATGGCCGCCGGCCAGATCGATCTGAAACCGCAGGTTGTGTTCGGTGATCACGGCCGAATCGCGCGCGTTGGCGCGGCCCGGGCCGATATGGAACCCTTCCGCCCGCTGGATGGAATCATCGGCGCGAAAAATCACCCGTTCAATTGACGGCAGCGACCGCAAGGCTTTTTCAATTTGCGGCGCGCGCTGGAACATGGCCAGCGAGAAAAGTTCGACCACCGCCACGTGATGAAAAACATCGACGATCAGCCCGGGCAATCCGTCGCCCTCGGCATGAATCAGGCGGTAGGCGTCGGTTACTTTTTCCAACTGGAGCACATCGCGCCGCAGGGCCGCGGCTTCGGCCACGCGCTGTTCCAGGAAAGTTTCATCAAGCGGCACATCGCCAAAGCCAAGCATGCGCAGGGCGATTTGTGATTTTCGATTCAAAAACGCCGTACCGAATACGGCGCCATCGCGGTCGTACACCTGGACCAGATCACCATCGCGGGCGCGGGGATCGATGCGCCCGACCATTTTGCGGAACAGCGCGGCGCTGAAGGCGGCGTTGCGCAACTGGACCCAGGGCAGAGGACCGCTGGGCTGGAGCGGCGCCATGCGGGCCTGGGCGCTGATGATTTCCCGCTCGCCGGTGGCGGCGCCTTGGTCGGATAGTTGATCCATTCGTTACGCCGCCGTGTTCGGTTCCACGTGCCGCACGGAAAGCAGAATGATCGCCGCGAGCACCGCCAGCAAAGCTGCGTAACCGTAAGACCATGCCCACGTCTTGCCGATATATAAAAGGCCCATGATCAGGTTGGCTGCAAAAAGCCCCACGCTGCGCGTGGCGGTGAGCGCTCCCATGCCTCCGCCGGTGCGGCTCACGGGCATAATCAGCGAGATGATCGTCGGCTCGAGAGTTTCAATGACACCCAGCGCCAGGCCCATCAGCGCCACCACCGGGTAAAACAACACGGGATTCAGATGGGTGGCCCATACCACCGCCATTCCCGCCGCGGCCACACCACCGAGCAGGTAACCCCCCAGCGCCAGCGCGGGCACGCTGCGTTTGGCCGTCCGGCCGATCAGCAGACCCGTCAGAGCGGAAATTCCAAAAAAAACGACATAGGCGAGCACCGCCATCGGCCGGTTTTGCAGGCTCTGATACACCGTAAGGATCGGGAAACCGAAACTAAATGAGCTGAAACCGTAGAGAGCCGTCGCGAGCAAAAGCCGGCGATACAGTGAGCGATGTTTCGGATCCATGACCGCCGGCGCCGGCGGCGCGGGTGTGCCGGAGGAATTGCCGTTTGTTCCGGCATGCGGCGCCGCGCCCGTGCGCGCAAAACTCAGAACCAGGCTGGAAATCAGCAGGGGAATAATGGTAATAAGAAAAATATGCCGCAGCGGCATGCCGGACCACAGCAAAAGCATGGTTCCCGTGGCGGCCAGAAAGCCGCCGCCGATGTCCAGGGCGTGGAGAAATCCGAACGCCCGGGCGCGATTTTCCGGGCTGGCGGCCTGGGTCATCATGGTGCGCCGCGGCGGGGAACGGAAATTCCGCGCCCACCAGCCGCCGGAGAATAGCGCGATCGCCGCCGCGGGAATACTCGCCAGGCCGGAAAGCGACAGCAGGGGAATCAGCAGATTGCCTCCGATGGCCATGCGTTTGTGTCCGAAGCGGTCCCCCAGTTTTCCGCCGACCAGTCCGAATATGGCCCCCGGTCCATAACTGATGGCGGTGGCCAGAGCGAAAAGCCACACGTGGGCGTGCAGACTCCAGACCAGAAAAAGCGGGAAAATCGCCAGCACGGCCTGGTAGCCCAAGTCGGCAAAACAGGCGGAGAATGAAAGCAACAGCACTTCGCGATTGAGCCAGTGGGTTCGGGTTTGCGGGTTGGTCTGGTTCGAGGTTTGTGTCATCGGTATCTCCAGGTAAAGCCGGCACGGCGGTTCAACAGCCCCATACTCCTCATTCTTCGTACACCCCATATTTTTTCGCCGTTCCAGATAGTCGGCGATTATATCACGCGCCGGTTTATCGCAAACCGCGCTGATCATAAACAGAATCCGGCCGCGGGTGCGGAAATTGTTTCGCAAGCCCCGCGCCACATGAATGTTGCGGCGAAGAGTATGGCGGTGTTTAGAGCCATATTCGGGACGCTCCCGAAAAAAATGCCCTGCCCCCTTCCACTTGCCGGCGCGCGGCGGATTTCGATAATAGGTATTGCTTTTCCCACGGAGGCATGGAGGCCTGGAACGTGAACAATGCTCATATATGGGTTTCCGCAGGTGGCTGGTTCCGAACAAGAACGGTCTTTTTCCGGCATGGCCGCGCTGTGCTCTGGCTCGTTGTCGGCTTGCGGTTGTTTCCGGGCGGCTCCGGCGTCTTGCAAGCCGCTGCGGCCCTGCCCGACTCTTATAAGCAACTGCTGCCACCGCCACTGCGACTCGCCGGACTCTGGCCCGATCTTTCGCTCTCGCCCGGGAAGCCGGCTGTCGCCCCACCGGGCTGCCAACCCGTTTATCACCTGCGGGCATGGGATCGGTTCCGGCGCGAATTCGCCGCCGCCTCCGCCGCTGTCATTCTCCAAGGCCCGGCGGGGCGCATCGCCTTGGCCCGGAAAATGCTTAACCGCGCCCAGGCCACCCATGATCGCGGCTATCGACGTCTCTTGTGCATCCGCGCGTTCGCCCTGGCTTTCCGCTGGTGGAGCGGCGCTCCCCTGGCCCAGCGGGCCTTGACGTTGTATCTGCAAAACTCCAACCTGAAAGATCCGGCGCAAGTGGCGCCAATCTGGACGATGTGCAACGATGCGGCCTATCTGCGGACCATGCCGCCGGCGGACCGCGATCGCTATGACAAACTAGCCGAGGCCGCCAATACGCAGCTCGTCATGGAACTTCTGTCCGCCGGCCAACTTGCCGCGGCGCAGCGTGTGGTTCGTTTGCTGGTAATCCACGAAACTCTTGGGGTGCGGGCGGATCCGTCTCTCCTGTCCGCCATGGGCACGGCGCGGATTCTCGTTCGCCAGACGCGGGAGATGATTGATTTTCTCGCCGCCCGGTGGCGGCGGAGATGGACCGACCCCGCGGCGGCAATGGATATATATCTTTATGCCCGCTTTATTGAGCCGCGGCCGGAACTGCGCACGCGGATTTTGCGCCGTTGGCCCGCCGGCCCGATCGCCGCCCTGGATCGTACCCTCAAAACGAGCCGAACCGCTGTCGACGCCGATTACCAAGCCGGCCGGCTGCTGGCCCGGGCGGCGCGGCCGCTGCCCTGGGGGATTCTGCGGGACCGCATTCTCTTCGCCGCCCTGCGTCATTACCGCGCCTTTCTGGTCAGTCCCGTGACGCGCCATGATCGTATCCGGCGCACTCTGGCCCGTATCGCGGTCGGGCAATTGCTCGAACAGGGGGCCAAACCCAATCCGGATATTACGCCGCTGGCGGCCTTTCTGCCCGCTCCGGCCACCGGTCCCGCCGGCCCGTCAAAGACGTTGACTCCGCCATGAGGGGTGACACTCGCTGGCGTCACCGGTTCTCATTTCCATACTGCGGGCGGCCAGGTATCTTCAAACCGTTGCTGAATATCACAAAGAAACGGGCGGGAGAAAACACCCCCCGGTATCCATACGGGCACGGTGGCTCGCCGGGTCACCGACTTGACTATATCCGCTCGAGCATATATACTACAGGTGTATGAAGATGGCGACTCCCCTACCCTCCGCCGACCGCGTGTTCCGGGCGTTTTCCGACCGCACGCGGCTGCGCATATTGCATCTTCTTCTGGGCGGCGAATTATGCGTCTGCGACATCATGCGCGTGTTGGACATGTCGCAGCCGAAAATTTCCCGTCACCTGGCCTACCTGCGGCGGGCCGGGCTGGTGCAAGCCCGCCGGGAGGGGTTGTGGATGCATTACCGGCTGAGAACCGCCCGGGGGCGGTTTCATGAAAGCCTGCTCCAATGCCTGAGAAATTGTTTTGGCGCCGCTCCGGAGCTGGAGCTTGACCGCGGCGCGCGCCGTTGCCCGCCGCGGGGACGCGGCCGAAAATTGTAGTATTTTCGGAAATTATATATGCTTATGCGTATGCAAAAAGAGAGAAGGCCGCCGGTGACCCGCCGCTTGAAAATCCTCTTTCTGTGCACCGGCAATTCCTGCCGCAGCCAGATGGCCGAAGGCTGGGCCAGAAAACTCAAGGCCGACGTGCTGGAACCCTATTCCGCCGGGATCGAACCCCACGGCCTGGATCCGCTGGCGGTCCGGGTGATGGCCGAGGCCGGCGTGGACATCCGTGCGCAGCGCTCCAAATCCGTCGGTGAATTGCGCGACGTGCCCTTTGACGCCGTGATCACCGTGTGCGGCCATGCGCAGGAAACCTGCCCGGCCTGGCTGGGCCGCAAAACCACGGTGCTTCATGCCGGCTTCGACGATCCGCCGCGACTCGCCGCCGGCGCCGGAACCGAAGAAGAGGCGCTGACCCATTACCGCCGCGTACGTGATGAGATACGGGCGTTTGTCCAAACGTTGCCCGGGGCGGAAATGAAACATGCTGGTGCGACCGCCGGCCGCGGCGATGGATAGATGCTTTGGATATCCGTCCTTATAAAAATACGAGGAGTTTGATATGTCTGTACAATGTGAAGCGATTGCCCAACAAGCCGCCGGCGCGCCGCTGGGCGTGTTCGAGAGATATCTGAGCGTATGGGTCTTCCTTTGCATTATCGCCGGCATCGCCCTGGGGCTTATCATGCCCCCGTTTTTCCAGGCCGTCGGCGGTATGCAAGTCGCGCATGTGAACCTGCCCGTGGCGGTTCTGATCTGGCTGATGATCATCCCAATGCTGCTCAAGATCGACCTGAAGGCGCTGGCGGGGGTGCGCCGGCACTGGCGCGGAATGGCGGTGACCCTGTTTGAGAACTGGGCAGTCAAGCCGTTTTCCATGGCCCTGCTGGCCTGGCTCTTCATCGGCGGGTTGTTCCGGTCGTGGCTGCCCGCGGACCAGATCAACAGCTATATTGCCGGATTGATTATTCTGGCCGCGGCGCCCTGCACGGCCATGGTTTTTGTCTGGAGTGATCTGGCACGCGGCGAGCCGAATTTCACGCTCTCCCAAATCGCGCTCAACGACGTGCTGATGATCTTCGCCTTCGCGCCCGTGGTCGGTCTGCTGCTGGGACTATCTTCGATTACGGTGCCGTGGGTGACGCTGTTGGCATCCGTGGTGCTGTATATTGTCGTGCCATTGCTCATCGCCAATGTATGGCGTACCTGGCTACTCCGGCAGGAACACGGCGAACGCAAATTGCGGCGGACGCTCCAGGCCATGCACCCTCTCGCTCTGGCGGCGCTCCTGGCCATGTTGGTTCTGCTGTTCGGTTTCCAGGGAGAAGAGATCATCGCCCAGCCATTGGTGATCCTGTTGCTCGCGGTACCCATTCTGATCCAGGTATACTTCAACGCGGGCCTGGCTTATCTGCTCAACCGTGTGGTGCGCTCGCCCCATTGCGTGGCCGGTCCCTCGGCACTTATTGGCGCGAGCAACTTTTTTGAACTGGCCGTGGCCACAGCCATCGTGTTGTTCGGCTTTGAGTCGGGCGCCGCACTGGCCACCGTGGTCGGTGTGCTGGTGGAAGTGCCCGTGATGCTTTCCGCCGTGGCGATGGTTAACCGCACCCGCCACTGGTACGAGATGCGCAAGGGCGTCGTGCCCTACGAACAATGTTGTGGGGCCGAAGCGACTCTCGGCGGCAGCCGCTGATTTTGAACAAGGAGTGATTCCATGAGTCGGTCCAATGAAATTATTCAAAACGTTCAAAGAGGCTATGGAACTGTGGCCAATAGCGGGCTTTCGTCAAAGAATCAGGGGGTAACCGCCGTCGCCCGGGCCTTTGGCTACACGGTGGAGGAACTCGCCTCCATACCCGCCGAGGCGAACATGGGACTTTCCTGCGGCAATCCGACGGCGATGGCCGGTTTGAAACCCGGGGAAACGGTGGTGGATCTGGGTTGCGGCGGCGGATTGGACGTATTCCTGGCAGCGCAAAAAGTTGGACCAACCGGTCAAGCCATCGGCATCGATATGACGCCGGAAATGATCCAACGCGCCCGCGAAAATGCCCGCCGTGGTCCGAACGGTCAACCATTTAATAACGTGGAATTTCATCTGGCCGCCATCGACAAGTTGCCGCTGCCGGCGGCTTCTGTGGATTGCGTCATTTCCAATTGCGTACTCAACCTGGCGCCGGATAAGAAAGCGGTGTTTCGTGAAATCTTCCGAATACTCAAGCCCGGCGGCCGGGTGGCGGTGAGCGATATTGCATTGAAAAAGCCGCTGCCGGAAGAACTGGCGAAAAATGTTTCCGCCTGGGTCGGCTGCCTTGCCGGCGCCATACTGATCGAAGAATATCAGCGGGAACTGCCGGCGGCTGGTTTCCAGCACGTACAAGTGATCGACAGCGGCGCGGACCTCAACGCCTACGGGGCCGTGGGAAAGCAAGCCGCCTGCTGTTCGCCCGCCATGGACGCCCGGTCTTCGGATTCGCGCAACGTGTCGCCCGCGGGATGTTGTAGTACCAAACTGACCATTTCCAGGGATTTTCATGCCGAGCTGGCCGCATTGATCCAACGCTACGATTTGAACGAATATGCCGCCAGCGTAAAAGTTTTCGCCGTACGGCCCGGCGGGGAAGTCTAAACGTCGGCAATCGCAAGGGGGCGCCGGCCACCGGCTTCTCTTTACGCCCCCCGGCTGTTTGTCCGTCCGGGTACGGTGCGATGAATCCCTTGACCATACACGTGTATGGTTTTAGAGTGCCATCGGTTGGGATAGGTTCCTGGAAGTTCCCCCCCGGGGTGGACCGCATGAAAGTTGAAGAAATACCAGATCCGGCGGTCTATCGACTGAGCTTCTACCTGCGCCAGTTGGAAGCTTTTCGACATCTAAACAGAAACACCATCAGCAGCAAACAGCTCGGCGAAGCCCTCGGTTATACCGACGCCCAGGTGCGGAAGGATCTGGCCTATTTCGGCCAGTTCGGACATCCCGGCATCGGATACCGTGTGGAGGAATTGATCACGCGGCTCAAGAAAATTCTCGGGACCGACAAGGCTTGCAATGCGCTGCTGGTGGGAGTGGGGAACCTGGGACGGGCGCTGCTGACCTATAAGGGTTTTCCCCGGAAAGGTTTTCACCTGGTGGCGGCGTTCGACTCTGATCCGGGAAAAATCGGACGCCGCTTCGGCGAACTGGAAATCCACCCGATGTCCGAAATCGCCCAGGCGGTCGGGGCGCTGCGGATTCGAATGGCAATTGTCGCCGTGCCGCCGGAATCGGCCCAGGATGCCGTCAATCAGCTTGTGAAAGCGGGTATACGGGGTATTTTGAATTTCGCGGCGGTTTCCCTGGCTGCTCCCGAAGATGTTTTCGTTCAGAGCGTGGATCTGGCGCTGCAGCTCGAACAGTTATCTTTCCGGATGAGCTTGGGGACGATACAGAATTCTCTCGCCGCACCCACGTAAAATAACCAAATACATGGGCTGATGGGGCTTCGGCGGATGATGCGGGCGAAGTCAGGCGGATTTTAACCGAGATAAATCTCAGACGGGCAGCACACGCCGCCGGCGGCCTGTTCGTTCAGTCGCACGACTCGTTCCATTCCATGCCGCAACGGTCCATCCGTACTCCTGAAAGAAACGGATGTCACGGCGCTGCCATCGGCATTGGTCGCGCTTAGAGCTGGAGGCGATTCTAGAATTTCCGATGGATTGATAGAACCGTACGGTGGAAACCCGCGCTCTTTTCCGCCACCACGACTGGGATCACTGCTTACCATGGCGGACTCCTTTTGCTCCCAAGGATAGGTCGGCTTTCTAACACTCTGCCTCCACTGGATAAGTATACGCTCTCCGGTCGCCAAGGCAAGTGACTTTCTCCAAAAAATTTTGTCCACAATTTACGAAAGCGGCGGCGGCATTTTCCAACATTCTCTCCTGATTTCGACACCGGTACGAGCCGACGCCCGGCGGCCACCGAAATAGAATGCCCATGAGAATGCCGACGACCCTCCTGTTATCGTGCGGACCGTATCATTATCCGCTGTTACGAATATCGGCGATGCTTCGGATATGTCTTAAGAAAAATTCGCGATCAAGAGCATTAGTTGCTCGGATAGGCTCTTATCACACCTCGGTGATCTCTTTGTGCTTGAGGCGGACCAGTTCGTCGATTCGGGCCTCGAACTTCTTGAGCAGTTCCTGAACCTGCTCTTGCGCCGCCTTGGCCTGATCTTCGGGAAGAGTGGATTGTTTTTCTTCCTGGTCGATGTGTTTGTTGGCGTCGCGCCGGATGTTGCGCATGGCGACGCGGCAATGCTCCGCCGACTCCTTTACTTTCCCCAGCAACTGTTGGCGCCGCTCGCCGGAGAGCGGCGGCAGCACCAGGCGAATCTGCCGACCGTCGTTTTGCGGATTGATGCCGAGATTCGCCACTTCAATGGCCTTGACGATTTCCTTGAGACTGGTGGGATCGAACGGTTTGATCACAATGGAGGTCGCGTCCGGCGTGGTCAGCGAAGCCAGCGCCCGCAGATCGGTCGGAGCGCCGTAATAATCAACCTTGATGAATTCCACCAGGGACGTGCTGGCCCGGCCCGTTCGCAGCCCCCGCAACTCGTGGCGCAGGTGATCGAGCGCCTTTTCCAGGTGCTCTTCGGCTTGAAATATAATTTCATCCACATCCATGGCTTGCCTATGAGTCAATGTCCGAGACGGTGGCTCCGTTCCGCACCGCTATAACTTTACCCGCCCGCCTCGCCGGTGATAAGTGTGCCGATCGGCTCGCCGGCCGCGACCCGGGCGATGTTTCCTTTCGTTTTGAGATTGAACACGACAATCGGAATATTGCTTTCCATCGCCAGACTGATGGCCGTCATATCCATCACGCGCAGGTTGTCCCGGATGACTTGCCGGTAACTAAGCTTGTCAAAACAGCGCGCCTCCGGATCTTTCCGGGGATCACCGCTGTATACGCCATCCACCTTGGTGGCTTTCAAAAGCACCTGGGCCTGCAGCTCCGTGGCGCGTAATGCCGCGCACGTATCCGTGGTGAAAAACGGATTGCCCACGCCCGCGGCCAGCACCGCCACCCTACCCTTTTCCAGGTGACGTATCACCTTGCGGCGGATGAACGGCTCGCAGACCTGGAGCACGGTCAAGGCGCTGGCCACGCGGGTCGGCTGACCCAGGTGCTCCAGGGTGTCCTGCAGCGCCATGGCGTTGATCACCGTCGCCAGCATCCCCATATAGTCCGCCGTGGCTCTCTGCACATGGCCGGCGGCCGCCAGCGTTTGTCCCCGCACAAAATTCCCCCCTCCAATTACCACCGCCACCTGCACGCCGGAGCGGGCGACTTGCGCGATCTGCTCGGCGATGCTCTCCAATTGCGGCATGTCCAAGCCGAAACCAGCCTCCCGGCACAAACCCTCGCCCGAGATCTTCAGAAGAATTCGATGATAACGAGGTTGCGCCATGCGCGGCTCCCAAGCCCAACGTCATTCCCGGCGGGCCGGTCTTCGGTGCGTATTCCCCTAGACTTCGCCAACTTTGAAGCGGGCGAAGCGGATGATTTCCAGTTTGGCCGAGACGGCCCGGGACGCATCCGCCAGAATGTCCCGGATCCGTTTCTTCTCATCTTTCACGAACGGCTGTTCCAGCAGAACGTTATCCGCGAAAAATTTTTCCAGTCTGCCGGCGATGATCTTGTCCGCAAGGGGCGGGGGTTTACCGGCAATTCCTTCGGCGGCAATCCGTTTTTCCCGCTCCAGAATCACCGGATCCACTTTGTCCCGGCTGATGGCGATGGGAACAAAAGGCATGCCGGCGGTAATGTGCATCGCCAATTCCCTGGCAAGCATGCGCACGGCTTCGCCGCCGCCGCCATCCACCTGCACCAGGGCGCCGACTTTGTCGTTGTGGTGCACATACCGGCCCACCTCCCCCGGACCACCGGTCGCTTCGAACCGCGCCACGCCGGTAATGGCCATATTCTCCTTGATGGTTCCGCCGGCCAGTTCCTTCACCACATTTTCCACCGAGCGGCCGGAACCGTCGGGCCAGGCCAACGCGTTGAGCTCGGCGGGCGTGTTGACTTTATTGGCGAAGGCAAGCTCCACCAGATCATGCAGAATTTTTATAAATGCTTCATTGCGCGCGACAAAATCGGTTTGCGAACTCAGTCGTACCAGCACTCCCACTTTGCCATCATGGCCGATTTTCCCACCGATCAACCCCTCCTTCATTTCATTGGACATTTTGGCGTCCGCGCGCCCCGCCCCCCATTGGCGAAGCAGTTCGGCGGCCTTTTCCATATCGCCGGACGCCTCCTGCAGCGCCCGTTTTACATCCATCATGCCCGCACTGGTACGAACGCGTAGTGTCATGATGTCTTTGGCGCTGATTGGGGTCATGGTTTTCGTTCCCGTCAAAATAACGTCGGCCCGGTCCGCCCCGCCGGTCCACGGCCGGGGACCATTTTCAGACACCGGGCGGGACGAGTGTAAGGATTTTCGCGCCGAACGTCCAGAAGCCCTGCCAAAGGGATGTCATACCAAAGGGATCGTGGACGCATGGCCCATTGGCCCTTAACATAAACGCAATACAATACAGGCTCTGTTGGAGAATCCCCGTACCACGGCGCTTGTGCGGACATAAATCCTGAACTATCGGCGGCGAGAATGCTCAAACAACGGATAACTTTAGGCCTGCTCTTCGGCATCGCACTGTTGATCATGTTTTATTTCGATCAGACGCTTTCCAGCGGCTGGCCGGCGCGGCAGCTTTCTTTTCCGCCGGGTACTCTCATGGCCATCACCTTTCTCGTGATCATTCCACCGGCGGTTTATGAAATGCAGCGACTGCTGGCGCGCCAAGGAGTAATTATTTCTCTGCGCGTATGTGTAGCTTCGGCCATTTTGTGCATGCTCTGGCCCTGGCTGGAGCAGCTTTCCGAAATGCTCCTGGACAAGCCCGCTGGCTCCAGTCCCATCGCGGTGCAGGTGGCCCGGTGGTTTCACACCATCAAACCGGGCTATCTGGTTCCCACCGTGCTGGCCATCGCCCTGGCGGGGGCGTTCGCCATGCACAGCCGCCGGCAGAAGATCGAGGGCGCCATGGCCTCCGCCGGCGGTTCGCTGCTGGCGATCGTGTATTTGGGCGTGCTGCCCGGTTTTTACCTGCCCATCCGGCTGAGCCATTCCGCCGGCATGGTGGTGTCGATTCTGCTCATGGTCAAGGGCGCCGATATCAGCGCTTACTTTTTCGGGCGGTGGATCGGCCGGCATAAACTGATCGCCTGGCTCTCGCCGGGAAAAACATGGGAGGGGTTTATTGCCGGCTTGCTCGTCGCGGCGGTTATCGGCGCGATTCTTACCCACTTTTCTCCCGAGTTCGCCTGGTGGGAAGGCTCGCTGGTCGGAATTCTCCTGGGCGCCGCCGGCCAGGTCGGCGATCTATTGGAAAGTCTGCTCAAGCGCGACGCCGGCGTGAAAGATTCGGGCCAGTTGCCCGGTTTCGGCGGCGTGCTGGACATGCTCGATTCACCCCTGCTGGCCGCCCCCGTCGCCTACTGGATTCTCAAGCTGGTGCATGGGTAACTTCCCATGATGCTTCGGCGAGGGCGCTGGCCATGGCGTGTTCCAGCGTGTGAGAAATTGAAATATGCCATTTTGTTATACCCAGCGCCGCGGCGAGCCGCCGCGTGTGGCCGGTGAACGCCGGCACCGGTTTGCCCTGTGCATCCGGTAGAATTTCCATTTCGGTCCAGGAAATTTTTCCGCTCAAACCCGTTCCCAACGCTTTGACAATCGCCTCCTTGGCGGCGAAACGCCCGGCGAAATGCGGCGCGGCGTCGCGGAAGCGCCGGCAATATTTCCGCTCCGCCGGAGTGAAGCAGCGGTGGAGGAAGCGATTGCCATGCCGCCGGATCATGTCCGATATGCGGGCCACTTCCACCAGATCAATGCCGTGGCCGATGATGCTCATGGAATCACATTTTGTCCATCTTGGCTCACGTACCAGATACGCGCCAGCGGAGGTCGCTCAAAATGAACGGAATTGGCCATGGAAATATCCACGCAAACAACGATGAAACGCCAGAAGAGCCATAGCGGCGTCAAACTACGCCAACCCCAAACATTTTAGGAGAAACCCCGGTCTTTCGCAAATACGTCCCGCCCACGGCGGGTGGCATACGGTATAACGATTATCACCCGGATCCGGCCTCTACAGCTTGTTTCATGGCCGATCTGGTCACACAGGATTACGTCAACAACGTCGTGAAGGCGGCGGGCGGCGTCAGCGTCGCCATGCTGGCGAGTCTCATTTCCGCCGTCAGCGGCGCGGTGGAGCGTTATTGCCGGCGTGATTTTGTTCCCGGCCGCTACCAGGAATATTATGACGCCGCCGATCAGCCGTTCCTGATGCTCCGTCGCACTCCGGTGCTGGCCCTGAACGCCCTGACGCTTTTTCCCACCGGCGCCAATCCCATCTCTTATACGCCGGATCAGTTCGATCTGCGGCCAGGCATCGGGCGAATCAGCTTCCAGCCGCGGTTTACCGGCAACTTTTCCGGCCTCTATGGCCCGACGGGCTGGTTTCCCAACGCGGGTTTGAATGCCGTCCTGGTGGATTACAACGCCGGTTTCGGCTTTCTGACCAGCAGCGCCGCGGCTATTGCCGCGGGCGTCAGTTCCGTCACGCCGGCCGCCATGAGCGGATTTTTCAACGGCCAGCCCTGGGCGATCACGGCGGGAACCGGTTTGATCGTCGATCCCGGCCAAGCCCACCAGGAAACTCTGAGCGTTGCGGCGACCAATGGAGCAAGTTTCACGGCCACCTTCGCCGATGCCCATGCCGCCGGCTGCCAGATCACCGGCGCCCTGATCCCGCCGGACCTCCAACTGGCCGTGGCCCTGGCCATCGGAAATCTGCTCAATCAGCCGGATTTGAGCAAACAGCGTGAATCGCAGGGCAAAACAGTCGGCTACGAATACGTAATCCGCGCCGGTGAACTGATCTTTACACCGGAAATCAAGGTGATTCTGGATAGCTATCGGGACGTGATCGTATGAGCCTGCCGTTGTTATGCCGCCGGCAAATCAGCCTCCAGCGGGCCATTGCCGGCGCCGGTCCGAATGGCGAAGTGATCCGCCAATGGCAAACCATCGCCATGGATGTTCCGGCGGCTATTTTGACTTACCGCGCCCGGCGCCTGGACGAACTGGATCGCCGCGGCCTGGCGGTTACACATGTGCTGATGCTCAGTGAGGAAATCGGGGCACAGTTCGGCGATCGTCTGTTCGATGGAAACGCTTATTACCACGTGCAGTTCGTGAGCAATTTGGGCGACCGCGACCAGAGCTGGGCGATTTACGCAGCAAGGCTCGCGCCGCAGGATCCCGTGGTGAACAGTTGAACGGGGGTGCCACATGCAGGCGCTGCTGGAAGCCTTGCTGACCCGCGTCGGTTCCGACACCGCCTTGGCGCAAATCGCCGGAACCGCGCCGTCAATGTATCTGGGCGAAGCGCCGGAAAACGCCCGGATGCCTTTTATCACGTTACGCTTCGCCGCGGGCGCGGAGAAAAGCGAACATGATTTTGCCGGGGATCGCATCACCCATGCCGCAGTCGATATCTCCGTCATTGCCGAAAGTCTCGCGACGGCGCTGACGCTGGCGGACCGGTTGACGGTTCTCCTGGACGCGGCGAGTTTCGCGCTGTCCGCCGGGACGCTTCTGGATTGCCGGCAGATAGCGGCGTCGCGGCCCGTTCGGGCGGGTTTCGACTCCGCCAACAACGAGGTTTACCGTGTCGATGTCCGGTTGATATGCAGCGTGTTCAACGCCGCGGGAGTGTAGCCCGGCTGTCCGCAGCTGGGTAATTGCCCGCCGGCGCCGGCAATCTTGCGTGGAAGCCCGCGCCCCACGCGGTACGAGGGAGTGAAAATCGAAAGGGGACCCGCGGCTCCGCCCGCCGCCGCGACCGCGCCGGCGAAAAAACCTTCCGGAGAATATTTCCATGGCCCATACCGCACCATTATCCGGTCTCACGGCGGCGGTTACGCTCCCGCCGGGAGTCACCGCCAATATTTATGACGCCCAGTTGGAGGAGGATTTTCGTGAGCAGGATTCGGAATCATTTGATGACGCCGGTTACGGCGCCGGCGTGCTCACCGGGCTGCGTTTGCGGGGGTCCGTCCTCGGCTGGCTCACCGGCGACGATCCCGGCCTGGCCGTCATGCACGCCGCCGTACCGATCGTTTTCACCGCCGCCGCCGGTTGCCTCATCAGCGGCAACTTCAACATCACCCGGTTTCGCGTGCGCTTGCGGGTGGGGCGGGTCAGCGTGTTCACCGCCGAGGTGGCGTCGGTCGGAGCATACACAAAAACATGGTTGAATTCGTAAGCGGAGCAACAGCTTGAACATCCGTCCGTCTGAGCGCGAGGGCTACCGGCATCGGCCGAGATATGCTCCGGTCCCGGACCATTCGCATGCATCCGAAGAATCGGCAGCGCACGCGGAGGCGTTCGCCGGACGCATTGATGACGCGCTGCGCCGGCAGGGCGATCCTTTGGCCGCCGGGGATCGCCGGGAACTGGCGCGGCGGATTCTGGAGCTGTTGCAGCGGCGGAGCCGGGAAACGCAGGTGTCGGAAAGCCGCCGGGCGGGCGAACTCCCGGACGCCGCCGTCGTTGATCCGTGGACGGTGGCGGGAGAGGACGCGGCGGACCGGCCGGGCGCCCCGCCGGCGGAGCAAAAACAACGCGACCATCTGCTGCGGCAATTGCTGCGCGCGGCGGAAAAAATCCTCGCCCACCTCGCCTCCGGTGCGGACGGCAAGAACCCCTTCGATTTTTCGCCGTGACGGGCGCCCGGCGTATCCATTTCCTGGTTCGCCCGCCGAATTGTATGATGCCGGATATGAAAACAATCCGGCGGTTCACGGCCGCCGTACCTTGGCTTTTCCCGGCTTTGCTCGCGGCCATCCTTATCCTGCCGGGCGGATGCGCGGTAAAGCGTAAACGGTTGATCGTGTCGCTGGACCGTCCTTTGCCGCCGCCCACCGCCACGGGACCGGCGGCCGCGCGCCCCGCCCCCCAGCCGTTTCAACCACCGACGGAAATCCAGGTGCTGCGGCTGACCCTGCCGCTGGGAACTTTCAGCGCCAATCAGAAGGTCTGGAGCATGCTGGAGCATAATGTCGCTTCCGGCAAAACCACCGCCTGGTTGAGCGCCAACGGACTTCGCGCCGGGACGGCGACATTTTCCGTCTGGAAAAAGATCGTCAAACTCATCAACAAGCCCGGTTCGACCAACCAGCGCATTTATTGCCAGGTGAACGGTGTACGATCCGTCGCGCTGGTCGTCCGGCCCAACGTGCGGCGGGAAATCCTAGTGTATCACACGCTTCCCGGCGGTTTGGTGGTTCGCACCTATCGCAACTGCGATGATGTGATTCTTCTGGCGGCGCACGAGAACCGTAAAATACCCGCTACGATTGTGCAGATAGAACCGGCGGTCAATCTTGGCACGGTCACATTTCGGCGGGGACCTTTGGCGCTGGGAATCGTGCGAGGCGTCCGGCCCCTGCAGCGCGTGTTCACCCGCTTGCGGATTTCCGTGGCCATCCCTCCCCGGCGGTTTCTGGTAATCGCGCCGTCCGATCCCCGCGGCCGGCCTCTGTCCGTCGGCTCGGCGTTTCTTTCGCGGCCGCAACACGTGCCGCCGCGCGAAACCGTGCTGGTATTCGTGCCGATGAACGTGCGCTAGGAATTGGCGCGTTTCGGGTTCAGCAGCGAAGCCAGAATGGCCGCCGCCAGAACCGCGCTGATGAAAGCCAGCGCCCCGCCGGTGCCGATGTGGGGATGACCGCGATATCCGACCAGGCGGGCCAATGGGGCCAGCAAAATTTTCAAAGCGATAAAAAGCAGAATAACCGCCAGGCCGGTTTGCAGGTAGCGCAGCCGGTCCACCAGGGGCGCCAGGATAAAAAAAAGCGACTGCAAGGCCAGCACGGCGAAAAGGTTGCTGCTGACCACGATCAATGGATCGCGCGTGATGCCGAAAATCGCCGGAATGGAATCCAGCGCAAAAACCATATCCATGACCGCGAGCAACACCAGCACGATCAACAGCGGCGTGGCATAACGGCGGCCGGCACGGCGGACGATCAGTCGCCGCCCTTCGTAAGCGTCCTGCACGGGAAGGCGGCGGGAAAGCAGGCGAATCAGCCATTGGCCGAGGCGTTCTTCTCCGTCGGTTTCAAAGAACATGGCGATGCCCGCCGCCAGCACAAACAAGCCCATGGCGTAGAGCAGCGCGGGAATTTTCAGCAACAGCGCCAGACCCGTGAGAATCAACGCCGTGCGTAGAATCATTGACCCCAGAATCGCCCAGAACAGGACGAACCCCTGACTGGCCAGAGGCACGTTGAAACTGCGTATCAGCAGCACCAGCAGCATGATGTTGTCGGCGCTAAGACTCAGTTCCAGCAGGTAACCGGCGGTGTATTCCAGCATGGGCCGGCGGGAGTGCGGACCCAGCGCGGAAATTTTTCCGCCGACCAGGCCGAACCAATGACCCGCGTACGCCAAGTGCAGCCACACGCCGAAACCCAGGGCGATGCCCACCGGGATGGCGCCAAGCCAGACCGCCGACAGCGCCGCTGCCGGCAGGCGCCGCCGCGCCAGCCGGTCCGCCAGCAGCACGGCGGCCATGGCCGCTGCAAGAATCAGCCAGGGGACAAGGCTCATAACAATAGTATACTTGGCCATATCTTATAGCATATATCAATAGATAGGATCAGAGTTCCCCGCCGCCGGCGGCCACACCCGGGTCAGGCGGCGGATAAAAGCCAGATAACGGCGCTGCAGCCGGTGGACATGCTCACAGAAAAAGGCCCGCAGCAGAATGATGCCGGCGAGGCTGTTCCAGCGTACGCTTTCATCGGCGATTTGCCGCGGCGTCAGACCCGTATGATCCAGAAAAGCCGCCAGCTTGCCCCGCCGCGCGGCCTCCAGCAGGCCCAGCAGATCGCCCCGGTAGCGGCTGTGTTCCAGATACAGCAGGAGCGACCAGACCTCGGCATAGTATGTCTGTATATCAGTCGATGATTGAACAATTACGTCGCCGGCCTGGGTAACGACCAGTTCCCGCAACGGCAGCAGACGGCGGTTCGCCATGGCGAACCGCAACGCCAGCCAACGCGGCTGGTTGCGCCGGGGTGTAAATTGCGGCCGACCGTCGCGCCATCGCATCGCCTCGTTTTGCGTGGCCAGGCCTTCGTCGAGCCAGGCCGGCAGATGGTTTTTCAAAGCCGTAAAGCTCAACTGATGCCACGCCTCGTGCGCCAGGACGCTAAGCATCTCCGGCACAGTGGTGCGCCAGAGGGCGAATACGCCGGTTCGCTCATATCCGCCGGCGCGGATGCGCAGGTATAGACAAGCCATGCCGCCGGTGGTTTTCCGGGTAAATCGCGCCCATTGCCGGCGATTGCGAAACACGTAACCAAGCAGCGGTCGCGGTGGACGGGCATCCGGCACAAGTCTCAGAAAGCGGGCATACGCGGCATCCAGCACGCGGATGATCAGCCGGCGTTGGAGAGGGTTTTCGATGGTGGTGTAAACATGGTAATGATCATTCTCAATGATGGCTCCGTCCCGCGGCCCATGCGGCCAGGCGCGAACCACCAGGGGAGCCGCGGCCAGTTGGCGGCGTTGGGCGGCGTTAAGCCCCGTCGGCCAAAGCGGCGGCGCGGTCGGCGCGGCGCATCCCGCCAGGGTAACAAGAACCAGAACGGCTCCCAACGTCCAAGGACTCGATGACGGGAAGTGTGTATGTTTCATGGTCGGCCATTGTAATCATGCCGGACGTTTGTGAAATCCCGACACTATCGGAAACTTTGGGAATAAACGGGCGTTTAGCGGATTGTTTCGCCCGGACGCCGGCCCGCCGCGGAATTCAGGGCGGAGGCGGACAGGCGCATAAACCGCCGCCTGGCGGAGGTGGTTGATTTTTCAGGAGTATCCCCCCCCATCGCCCTTCACTATTACGTGGAGGGCGGCGATTCATCTTGCCCCCCTTGCTCCGCCTTGGCATAGAGCTTCCGCATCTGACCGCAGATGCGCACAAAGTCGATTCGGTCCCGCTCCGAGAGTCCGGCGAGAATTTCCCGCGACCTGCGCAACCGGGCGTCGCGGAATTGCTCGTAAGCATTGCGGCCCGCGGCGGTCAGATGCACATCGATTTTTCTTTTATCCCGCTGGTTAAGTTCGCAACGAATCAGCGGGCTGGCGAAGTCGTTTTCCAACGACCGGATGACGCGCGACATTTGCGCCGGCGCCACGTGAATCGCCCGCATCACATCGCCGACCGTCTGGGGCTTGTCGCGCGTGATCAACAAGTCCAGGGTAAGGAACTGCGATTCGGAAAGTTCCTCTTCGTCCCGCTGGCGCGAGGCCAGGCGCTGGCGCCACGCCATTTTAGCCAGCGCGAACATGGACTCGGCCATTTTTTGTAACGATTCTTCCTGGGACGCCGTCATAATCACTCCATAAAAAAATTACATTGCGGCGTATATTGCCAAATGTAAAATATATCCGCTCGTTGTGAATTGCAACCTCGGGCTTCCGATTGGGAGCCGCCAAGACATGGTTTTGAACCGCCCAGCGGCCAAGAGCGCCAAGAAATATTTCGGGAACCACTTAACCACGGATTGCCAGGATTACGCGGATACAGGACGAAACCATGTTCTGGTCAGGTCGTGCTCGGCCTTCTCCACCCAGAGCCGCGCCTGGGAAGCGCCAGCTTCATCGGCGGGGATAGAGCACTTTTCCTTCCTGAAATGCCGGTTGCTCCATTGTCCCCAGGGCGTCCTTGCGCCAGGCGAATTCCCGCGGGCTTGCCAGAAGAATGTCTTTGGCTACCCGGAAGTCATGCAACGCCATCCGGATTTGCAGCCGCTGGAGCCGTTTGGACCCTTCCACCTCCATGACCACCAGCAAATCCACGTCGCTGTCGGGTCCGGCCTGGCCCCGCGCGTGTGAACCAAACAGGATCACCTGCTCCGGGCCGAAGCGATCGACGATCCGCCGCACCATGGCGCGTATCTGGGCGTTAACGCCGGGCGTCTTCTTTCTTGCCGTAGGCATGGTTACCAATTTTCCATTCTACCCGCCGGTTACCTCGATACCGGCATCGCGCCCGCGAGGCGCTTCTCTTGACCAGCGACAGGATAAAGCGCCACCAGCGCCTTGGCCAGACCCAATGAGGTACGCGCGGCGCAACGCCTGCCTGCCGGTGGGCATGGGGGCGCAGAACGACCGCGTGCTCTACTCTCACCTGTTCACCTGCTCTATTTTCTCGCGGCGCAGCCGCGTTCGGGGGGCGTTGGCGGGGCCGCAACCGCCAAATTATTGCATCATTTTCCTTGTGCTCTACTGCTCACCTGTTCACCTGCTCTATTTTTTCGCGGCGCAGCGGCGTTCGGGGGGTGTGTGGCGGTTTTCTTCTGATCCGCTGGGCAGGGCTTCGGTACCGGTGCCGGCCTGCCATGGCGGACAAACGGTGCCGGGGTTGTGAAAATTAGTGGCGGTCCCCGCGGCCTTCCGAATCCAGGCAAGTGACAACGTCAAGGCCGCTGATCGTTCGTCCGACCATGTGACGGTCATGTGTGAGCAGGGGAATCCCCCGATGAACTGCCGTTGCGGCGATCCAGCAATCGCCGGCTTCAAGCCGACGGCCGTTGGTCCTGGCGGAGGACATGACCCGCGCCCAGGTTTTCGCCAGTTCGTAGTCGTAGGGGATGACGAGGAAGCGCCGGACAAAAGCATCGAGCCCCTCACGAGCCTTGTCGCCCCATTTGTTGTTCTCGGCCCAGTCCCACAGTTCGGCAACGGTCTGAAAACTGATCGCCAGGGTCCGCCCGCGCATATGTGGATCATACCAGGCACGCAGTGCATCGGCCTTCTTCCTGGGGTGCAGAAGACTGGTCACACTGGTATCCAGTAGCACGACACTCATGTGCTGCTACCCTCCCTCCACAAGCGTGCGCCGCGCCCCGCGTTCGCGGAGGATGTGCCGCAAGAGTTCGTCCGGATCGTCATCCATGGGCCAGAGGGCGCTGATCTCGTCCAAGTCGGAAACGGCGGCAATCCCCTGTTTCTCGGCAAGCTCATCAAGGGACAGAGATTTCCAGAACGGCGCCGCCTCCGCCGCGCCTCCGGCCCTGAGCTCGGTATCGAGCACGGACACGGATTCGACTTCCAGAATCCGCTCCTTGCCCTCCTCGACGATGGCCCGGCCAATAATGCGGACCGTGCGCATCCACGCCTCGGGTAACTGCTCGAGGTGTTCTTCCTTGAAGTGGCAGAGCCACTTGGTTTCGTCGGCTTCCCACAGCCGGCCTGTGAACCCGCCATGCCCGTTTAGTTCTTCCAGACGCCCGGTCTTCACGGCGCTCGATACGTCAATGGGCTGACCAAGCAATTCCCGCACGCGGGTCCGTAGCGGCGCGTCCAGCGTGAACGCCGTGCCGGCCTGGTCGCTCTGGGACTCAAATGTGACGGCGTCAATGCCGTGTTCCAGGACGCGTGCCAGGGCATCGCAGGTTTGCAGCACACCGCGATCAAAACCGGAAGGCAGATGGGCGGCTGTAACGGCGGCACCCTTCATCCTGGGCATCCCGTTCACGAACGCCGTGACGGTCTGCTCGCCGATGTAGCCAAACATGTGCATCTGGGCAGGTGGGGCGCCGAGTTCGAGTTCAGCAATCGCGCTGCCCGGCTTCCATGCCACAAGGAAGAGTTCGCAAAGTTGCTCGATGTCAGCCCGGTCCCGGCCCTGCCGTTTGGATTCCTCGCCGTAGAGGACGCGGCCGATGCGCTTCAAGGCCTGCTGGGTACGGTTAACGATTTCCGCGAGGTCGGCGGCGGCAAGGCGCGCCGCACCCACCTTCGGCCCCATCACCGTGACCGTCAGTCGCGGTGGTGTGCGGCCTTGCTGGTTTTGTTTCGCGTCCGCCATTACCAGATCCTCCGCCGCGCGATGATCGGAACCTCAGCGGTCGCCGCAACAGGGGTTATCGAGCCGCCGCATCTTGCTTTCGATCCCGTGGAAATAGTGAAAGTTGCCATTTTACAGGCCCAAGGCCGGATAACGTATCTCGCCTGTCACGCCTCGAGCCGCCCGCATGGTCATCCCCGGCGTTCCGCATCACGTTACCCAACGTGGCAAGAACCGTCAACCGGTGTTTTTTCGTCCCGACGGCTGTCGGGTGCGCAAACGGCGCCACAATGGGTATAGCTACATGACCCAACCAAGGGCCCAACTCAAGGCCATGATCGCACGCGGCGGGGAGATCAAATGCCGTTGATTCTATTGCCTTTTATGCTTAAGTTAATGGCATTCGTAACCGTCCCGAATTAATTAGCTCTCTACCGGGCGAGTCGCCGTGGCGGGGCGACTCGCCTGTGGAGAGCGGAAACTCCGCGCCTTATCGGAAAAATTAAATGCGTCCCCGTTTCACTTCTTGGGCGCCTACTTCTTTGGCTACGCCTTGTTCGGCGGAATGGTGGGAGCCGGGCTGTTATTGGAGGTGGAATCCTCGCGATAGGGCTGTGTCTCCTGGACACGGGCCGACGCGCTTATCGGGGCGACGGCTTCGACGAGCTGTGGAAGAAAGGGCGATTGGGTTTTCGGGTCTGACAGTACCTGTGAAATCTTCTCGTCAAAGGTCGGTATTACGTTGACCCGAAACCCTCGTTTCCTGAAGCCTTCGAGTATAAGTCCGGAAATGCGGTATAAGTATCCAACCGACACCAAGGATGGGTAGAAATGGACTTCCGGCGGGGCATTGGCATTCGAACAGTCCACGAACTCCGGTTTTATTTCATGCACGATCCCGTAGAACTGGGCCATCAGCATCGGGTAGATTACGAGTTTCTTGGCCTCGACAAACGTAATCAGTTCCTTGTTTTCCATGGCTTTCCATTCGCGTCGCGCCGGCGTGTCGGCATCAGCGGGCAGTTTGCCCGCGTTGACGACGCCGACATCGATCACATAAAGCCCGCCGTCATTCCAGGCGCCGGCGACGCATAGGTTGCTATGGATTTCAAACCTTTGGTCATCCCGGGAGATGGCGTACCAGGAAAAATTGAACGGCTTCCCTCTCGCTCCGAGCTTTACCCTGAATCGCCTCTTCTGCAGATTTTCCAAGTGAACTGTGAACCCCTGCCGCCTGTAGTGCTCCGCGGCGAGGACCAGTGCCCCTATCTCAAGGAGCTGCGATTCTCTTTTGGAAAGATTGACGAAATTGGCACGGTATTGGCTGATGAAGCCCTTCAGGTCGCGCTTTACTTTCTTAATGTCCACGTTCTTCTTCGCTCAATAGCCTCAGCACGTCCAAGACGGATCCTGCGGTGACGTAACGAATAAGCCCAAGCTTTTCCACTTGTTCCAGGAGTTTCCACCAAAGGTTTACGAGCATTTGAGTTTTCTGCGAATGCCTGGCTAAGACACCGCCTCCCACCGTAAAACCTTCGCCGCCCTCTCTCTCCACGGCCGTGAGGGAGTTCTCAAGCAGCCGCTTTTGGCAATCCACCAGCGTCCAGAGCCTGCGAATGCCCACAATCAGCACTAATTCATCCAAGAGACGTTTGTCAAACTGGATGTTAGCCTGCCGGAAGATATCATTGCCTGCCTCTTCGATGGAATTGGCGTACCCCTCAATCTGATCGCGCATTGGAAGGGGCAACTCACTGATAATATCGACGAGGACTGTCATGCTCATTGGCCGTCATCCTTTTGGAATCTAAGCATTCTTACCCTGTGGTTCCCTCCACAATCGAAATTTCCTCCGGGGTCAGGTTGTAAAGTTGGTAGACGAGTTGGTCGATTTCATGTTCCAGTGCGCTGGTGTCGGCATCGGGATTTCCAGACTTTGCGGCAATAATTTGGTCCGCCAGTGCATTTATCGGCTTCTGCCTGGAGGGGTCTTCGAGAACAGTCTTCGGAAGGGCAATCTGCCTGATGTAGTAATCAATGAAGTCCATCGTCCGTATTGCGCGGTTGTAAACGAAGTTGTAGGCGTACCAATTGGCAAAAATGGAATGAAAATATGCCATGACGAACTTCGGGGTGAGCCGGTCGTCGGAAACGATTATTTGCACACATGTGTCGTTTAAAAGGCGTTTCTCTTGGTCGAGAAACATCGCTATCACGATGTGTGGCTGCGGGTTCTGGACGTGGGCGATAATCTTCTGCGCCACCAGCTTCACCTCCGGGCAATCGTCGAGATACTCCCGTGCGACACGCCCTGGGATGTACCGCGGCACCGCCTTAAGTCCGTAGCGGACTATGTCAATCCCCTTGACGCAGGGATAATTGCCATCGGCCTCAAAAGTTAGATACGGTGTCAAGTTTGAAATCCCAATCGAACCGCCGAGCGGGTTCTCCGCCTCGCCAACGGAAGCCCGCGCGATTTTCGTGACAAGCGACTTGGGATACAGTCCCTTGTAAATCTGGGCATTGCGCAGGTCGTCGGTGAAAATATCGCATGACTCGAACGCCCCGAAAAGCTCTATCGCGGATTTGTCAGCGTTCAGCCAGCCCACGGATATCATGCGTTGCGGATCTCTCGCGGACTTCCATATCGAAAACGATACCTGCTCCAGGAGGACGTTTTCGAAGGCTTGGCTCGCGTCCATAAGGAAAAAAAGCGAGTTATGCAGCCATAGTTTGCGCACGTTTTTCCAGGATTGTCCGTAAAGCGACTTTTTCGGGATGATAAATGTAAGCGTACCGTCCCGGCGAGTTAGCTTGCAGTGTGAATAGACGATGAATAGTTCCGCAACATCTCCCGATGGAAATTCGATTCGGCGTTCTTTGCGAAAATATTGCTTTTCTTTTGGACTCAGGACATTTCGGAAACCGTAGGGAGGATTCCCGATTACCACATCAAACCCTTTTCTGTGTCGGAACACTTCCGAGAAATATATCTCGAAGTCAAAAGTTTCCTTACCGCTGGTGAGCTGGTGGATGATTTGGTCGATCTCACGCCGGTATTCCTGTTTTTTATCGCTGTTGGTTTCATCAAAGTATTTTGGTTTGAGTTCTTCGAGGCGCTCAAAGAGCTTTTCGTTAAATAGCGTTTTCTCCACGCCCAGCAGAGAGTTACCCGCGACGACTTTGTAGTCAAGATTGGGCAGGGGTTTGATTTGTTTTACATCTTCTTCATCCACGACCAGCGAAAGCCAGAGGCGCAATTTGGCGATTTCCACGGCGCCGGGATCAATATCCACACCGTAGAGGCAGGTTTGAATGGCGTGGCGCTTGAAGTGATAAGCCGTGCGGTCAGCAACATCGTTGAAATAGGACGTCAGTGCAGACCGGGCGCGGACGATTTCCTGCATCATGCCGACAAGGAACGCCCCGGAGCCGACGGCGGGATCGCAGACGGTGATATTGGCCAGCGCCGCGTCCAACGGGCGGGCGTTGGTCTTTATGGCGGCGGGCATCTCAATGCCCTGGTTGGCGTTGACCACGTCGTAGTCCGCGATGCGGTCGCCATGATGGATAAATTTTTCGACGTCCGCACGCGGAATTGTGGGGCTGGCGGTATTTACGGCAGTATCCAGATAGTTGATCAGGCTTTCCTGGCACATGTAATGGACGATCTCACGCGGGGTGTAGAAAGAGCCTTTGGATTTTCGTTCCTTGACTTCCAGGAGATTTTCAAAGACTTTGCCGAGCATTTCCGGGTCGATGGCGACTTCTTTTTCCAGCGGCTCGGCTTCATTCACGGTAAAATTGTAACGGTCAAAAACATCTAAAATGCCGGTGCCGGTGATGCCCTCCTCCACTGGGTCGCTATTGGTAAACAATCGATTGGGCAGCAGAATTTCGGTTTTGCGCCAGTTGTAATTGTTGAGCGGTTCAAACAAGCCGCCGTTGAGAAACGGAATGCGGCAGTTGAAGTGTTCGCAAAAGGCTTCGTGGCCGCGGTCCGTGGCGAGGGTGTCGTAAAAGAGCGGCTCAAGGGTGTCGTTAAAAAAGTTTTTACGTTGTGCAAATTCTCCATTGGCGAGCTTGCGCAGGAAATTGTGCGGACCGGTTCCCCATTGGCCGCCTTTGGGTACGCCAAGCCAACCCTTTTTCTGGAGGAAATAAAGGAAGACGATTTGGCCCAGGAGTTTTTTGGCAAAGTCCACGGTGTTGACCTTGCGGGCGGCGAATTCCGCGCCGATAGCCTTATCGCTTTCGACTAGTTTGTCCAGTTCCTCTTGGACTTCAAGGACGAGTTCCCTGTAGCGCGCAAAGAATTCCCTGGTAACGGCCTCCACGCTGAAGGCTTCTTCAATTTCCGAGAGCGGCGGATCGGTTTGCGTGTTTTGCAGCAGGGCGAGGAAACGCGTCTGGGCGGTGTGGCAGCTTTCACCGGGACCGACGATGTAGGAGAAGCGCCGGGCCGGGGTCAGCCGAGGCTCTGTACCTATAGTGCCGGATGGTTTTTCGACGGTGGCATATTCCATTTTGACGTAGGAGAAGCGCCAGGCGGATTCGGATGGGGAAACAAAGGCCACCAGCGCTGCATCCTTGCGGTCGCGTTGTTTAAGGTAATCCGCCACGAAGTTACGTAGCGCGGTGCGAGCGCGCGTAAGCTTGGAATCACCGGTGAGGTGAACGACCAAAATATCGACTTTGCGCTTGTCGGGGGCAGTATAGGTGCCGAGCCGCTCATAGCGCCGAACATGATCCTTGAAGGCGTCTTTCACATACTGGCTATTGCAGCCGAAGGCCTTTTCACCATCGATATGGTTGAGCAGATTTTGGACAAACTCCTCAAAGTGGCCCTTGTTGAACTTTTGGGGGAAGGTGTTTTGCACAAGGATATGGGACTGTTCACGGTTCATGGCGCCTCCAGCAGGAGGGAAGACAGAATGACTTCCCGTGGGCTGGTGATGCGGGCAGTCTGTTGGGCGCGGGTAGGCTGGAGCAGTAGGGTGGGTATATCGCGGCGCAAGATAGCCAATACCTTCAGTGGGTCGGATTCTTTTTTCAGGGCCTGGGCGGTCTTCTTGGATGTGGCCTTGGGAATCGCTCCGTCAGCAAGTGATTGCCTTACCTGTTGGATGAACGTTTCATCTTCTTCGGTAAAACCGTGGTAGGTGCGGATTTCACGGGCTTCAAGCCGCCTGAGAATGTAGATGTCGTTGGTGCTAATCGGTTTGGAAACGGATTCTTCGGCGTTGGCGCTGGTCGCGGTTTCGAAGGCGGCTTGGTTTTTGTTGAACAGGCCATAGAAATCATCGCCGATATTCTGTAGCGGCTCGTTGGTGTCGGCGGGCTTGAGAATACGCGCCGCGGACATGAAATCAAGCTCGGCGGCATCCGGTTCGCCGGGACCGGTAACATAGAATTTATCAAGCTGGCCCTGGCGGAAATAGGTCAGAAGGGCGGGGAGAGGTTGGTGAATCGGGCCGGCGGTTTTGCCGACCAGGCGGGTTGAACGAGCCTTCTTGGGCAGGCGTTTGACACGGGCGAAGAGTTCCGGATTTTTATCGCGGATTTCGCGGATTTCGGTAAGGTATTTGATCTCGGTTTCCTCCTGTTCATTCTCGCCGGTGATGGTGGCTTTGGAGTTGAGCCGGGTGAACAAGTCATGTGACTTGAGTTCCTCCCCATCCGTCAGGAGCCGGGCATCGGCGCCGAGCATTTCGATAAAGGCATGAATTTTGGCCTGCGCGGCTTCCTTGAGTTTGATGATGTCGTTGCCTTCATCAGTTGGGAAAAAATTGTAGGTATGAATGGTTTGAAATCGGGTGCCGACACGGTTGACGCGGCCCACGCGTTGAATCAGCCGCGTGGGGTTCCATGGGATGTCATAATTGATGACGATATTGGAGCGGTGAAGGTTGACGCCTTCGGAAAGCACTTCCGTGGCCACGAGAATGCGATAATCGTCTGTTGGATGAAGCGCCCGAGCGTCAAAATTATCGGTGACCCGACGATAGGCGGCTTCGTCGGAATGGCTGGTGGAGATTAGGACTTTTTTCTCCACCTCGTGGGCAATGCAGCCGGCGAGATATTCGGCGGTTTCGCGGGATTCGGTAAAGATGATGAGCTTGCCGTGACTTAGTTGCTTATCCATGCGGAGGATTTCGCGGAAGGATTCCCATTTAGGATCGCGTTTGATACTTGCCCACTGGCTGTGGATGGATTGGAGAATGGCCAGGTCGCTTTGAAGATCGGCGAGGAAATTGGAGTTGAAGTCCTTGGCGTCGAGCTTTTCGGCCTTGTCTTCGTCGAGCAAATCCTGGACGGCCTGCTGATCGTCCGATTCCAGCAGGGCGAAGATTTTGTCGATGTGTTTCTTGCTGATGTAGACGTGACCGTGGTTGAA
Source organism: Planctomycetota bacterium (assembly GCA_021831565.1). Taxonomy (GTDB): domain Bacteria; phylum Planctomycetota; class Phycisphaerae; order WQYP01; family WQYP01; genus JAKBMM01. Next base: position 10,440 of record JAKBMM010000004.1, on the reverse strand, counting down.
TTCGGTGATCACACGTTCATAGGTTTTGATGAAGCGTCCCAAGGTCAGCCGGAAGGCGTGAAAACTGCTTTCGAGCCGCTTGACCATAAGGGTTTTCATGAATTTGGCCAGGTTTTGCTGGCTTTGCAACTCGTGGTTGTCACGCTCCCCCTCGAAATAAAACAGCGGCTTGTAGCGGGCGAATTTGAAATCGCGGGTAAGTGACTTGATCGTACTGTCGAGGATGCGGGCTTCTTCTTTGTTGAGTTGGTAAAGGAGTGCCTGGGGATCGGCCACCGCGGGAAATGTAAGTCCCTGCAGTTTGAGGTCTTCGCCATAATATTTGGTAATTTCGGTGCGGGTGCGGCGAACCATCAGGTATTTCAGGACGCTTTCGCGGGCGGCTTTCGCGTTGGCCTGGACGGCGTTCAAATAGGCCTCAAGGTGGTGCTGGCGGTCCAGACCTTTGAGTTTATTCTGGAGTTTGGCGAAGAATGCGTTCAGGTTGCGGACGTTGGGGATGGTGCTGTTGGCGCCATTTTGAAAAAGTTTGATCTGACTGAGGACGTCCCCCGGCGTATTGTTAAGCGGGGTGGCGGAGACCAGGATGACGCGCTTGCCGCGGCAGATTTGAGCGAGCGTCTCGTACGTCTGGCTGGTTTCGGTGCGGAAGCGGTGCGATTCGTCGATAAAGACATTCCTGTATTTGGTAAGGTCGCGCCGCAGGAGGGCGTCGAGTGTTCCGATGGATTCAAAATCGGTTTGACGGACCTGAAAATCTCCAAAGACATTGCGCCATGAACCGGGATTGTCCGGGTCAATAAGATGCGGTGGCGCCAGCACCAAAGATCGCCCATCAAGTTGCTGGGCCAGCATGGCGGCCATGTAGGTTTTGCCCAGGCCGACCACGTCGGAGAGGAAGACGCCGCCGTATTCCTCCAGAATCTTCTTTGCCGTGAGGACCGCCTCTTCTTGATATTTGAGTTTTTTGAAACCTTTGGGGACAGGCTGATCGTCCAACTCCGCGGGGCGGTTGAGTTCGCCGCGAAAATATTCATAGAGGAACTTCAGGTAAAGCTCGTAGGGTGTGAACTCGGCGTAGGGCGAACGTTCGAGAATGGCGGATTCGCAGGGCTTGGCCACGTCCACGGCGCCGGCCCAAAGCTCGTTGAATTTGCCGGCGGCGAAGTCGTAGTCGGAGCGATTCTTTAGCTCCACGTTGAATTCGAGGTTGTCCTGCAGGCCGGCTTGGGTGAGATTGCTGGAACCGGTGATGACGCGGCCAACATCCCGGTCGCCTTCCTGGAAGGTCATGATGTAGACCTTGGCGTGTAGGTTTTCGGAGGGGTGGGCCTTGATATCCAATTTTCCGGATTGAATCCATTGAAGAAATTTTTGGACGCCGGTTTCGACTGCGGCGGTGTAGGGGGCGTTTTCCAGTTCATGGAGCATGTCTGCGGGAATGTGCTCCTGTACCTGGGCGTGGGATGGATGGTGTTGGAGCAACGGGCCGGGCGTATTCTCGGACGGTTCGTTTGCCTCGTGGAGAAGATTCCAAATGGCACGGTCGGTGCGCAGGCCGACGAGAATGCGGATTTTCTCGACGTTTTCCAGGCTGGGATAAAGTTTATGGAATCCACTGATGAAGAAGTAGCCGACCAGGCAGTCAAACCGGCGGGTGTCACTGCCCAGCAGGGCGGCGAAGCGCTCCCGCAGCGTTCTACCAGCCTCATTGCTGATAAACGTAATATCCGACAGGGTCATGGGAATCTCCATTGCTTTAAGTTGTTCGCCGTGCTGGATTCTACTCGAAGTGATACGCTTCTTTTAGGGTGACTGTTTTGGATCATGCTTCATGGCCACTGCGGACCTTCCGTGCCGGCGGCCAATGATTTTTCGTCCCTTGGCTGTCAGGCGATACCGTTGGTTCTTGCCTGTCTGCGGCGCCCAGCGGGCAGGCGGGCTTCGTAACCGTTCACGCACCGGATGTTTTTCGCGCACGTCCCGGCGGGCATAAGTTTTCCCGGTGTGTGTCGGGACCGCCATTCGTCGCGCCGCCCAGTCACACAGCCGCGTGGTGGAATCCCGCAGCCGTTTTGCGTCCCGCCGTGAACGGTTTATTTTTATTGGTGACACGGTCAGCAGGCTGACCCGTTAAACACCGTTTTCCTTGCGGTTACGGACGGCCGTGGATTTCCATCCACGGCTGCGGGGGATGGCGACCATAAGGCAGCCGCGAGGATCGCAATCCCGCGGCCGTTTTCCGCGCCGCTGTGAACGGTTACCAGGCTTCTTTGGCTTGCCGGGAAGCCGGGGAGGGTCGCCAAAGTTGGGCCAAATTTGGGCTTGCTTGCCAGTAATGGAATTGCTATAAGATAGTATGTTGTAGAATGTGGCGGCCGAGATTGTGAAAAATTTCACAACTGCCGCCCCGCGTTTGCCGGCTGGCGAAGCAGGCCTCTTTGTGTGAAGGAATCTGCCATGTCGCACCCACGAATCACCTGGCGGGTCAAGTACCAGGAAGATCTGGATTTGGCTTTTGGCCGTGAAATCGCCGCCCGGCCCGGCGGGGAGGACCTCTACCGGTGCATCCAGTGCGGCACGTGCAGCAGTACGTGTCCGCTGAGCATCTACATGGAGCGCACGCCGCGGCAAATCATCGCCATGGCGCGCGCGGGGTTCAAGGACGAAGTGCTCGCGAGCCATACCATCTGGCTCTGCACGTCATGTTATGCGTGTACGGTGGATTGCCCGAAACAGATCAAGATCACCGACATCATGTACGCGCTCAAGCAAAAAGCGCTCGGAGAAAAGGTCTACCCGGCAAGGTTTCCGATCCCCGTGCTGGCCAAAGAGTTTTTCCAGGCGGTCCGCCGTACCGGCCGGAGCAATGAGAGCCGGATTGTCGTCCGGATGTTTCTCCAGACTCGCCCCTGGAAGCTGCTGGGGAACATCCGGCTCGGCCTGAAGCTTCTGCGGCGGGGCCGCCTCGCGCTGCGACGGGAAAAGATGGACGGTGGACAAGCCCAATTGCGGATGTTGCTGCAGACGACCCGGCGCCTGGAGAACCAGACCCCGGCCCGGAGTCCGCCACTTGCGGAGAGTCATTGACCATGAAATATCTTTACTATCCTGGATGTTCGCTCAAGGGCAGCGGCCGGCCTTATGAAGAATCCCTGCTGCGCCTGTTGGACCGGCTGGGCGTGGAGGTCGCGGAGCTTGCGCACTGGAACTGCTGCGGCGCAACGGCCTATATGTCGGTGGATGAAGTCCAAGCCTTCGCCCTGGCGGCCCGCAACCTTTGCCTGGCCGAAGCGTGCGGCGGCCCGGGCGACGCGCACCTGATCGCCCCCTGCAGCGCCTGTTATCTCGTCCTGAACAAGGCGCAGGTATATATCCGCCAATACGCCCGGATAGGACAGGTTGTCGCCGAAGCCTTGCGCGCCGCCGGGCTGGAATATCATGGCCGGATCAAGGTGCGGCATCCCCTGGACGTGCTGTTCCATGACGTCGGCGTGGAACGGATCAAAAAGGCGGTTACGCGGCCGCTCCAGGGCCTGAAAGTCGCCTGCTACTACGGCTGCCAGGTCGTGCGTCCCTACGCGACATTCGACAATCCATATAACCCCATGGTGATGGACCATCTGTTGCGGGCGGCCGGCGCCCAGACGGTGGACTGGTCGCTCAAGGCGCGCTGCTGCGGCGGAACCCTCACCGGCACCATGGAGGAAGCCGGATTGCGGCTTAGCTACATTCTTCTTAAGGAAGCCCGCACGCAAGGGGCGCAAGTGGTGGCCACCGCCTGCCCGCTGTGCCAGTTTAATCTCGAGTGCTACCAGGATCGGATGCAATCGCGATTCGGCGACGGGATCGAAATGCCCGTGGCTTATTTCACGCAACTGCTGGGGATGGCGATGGGCATCCCCGCCGGCAAGTTGGGAATGGAGCGGCTGCTGGCGCCGCAACCGGCAATCCCGATAGGTCCCCCGGGCGCCGCCGTAAAAGGAGAAATTTAGATATGATAATGCCAATCCACGATCCGGTTCGCATCGGCGTATACGTCTGCCACTGCGGGATGAATATTGCTTCGCGCGTGGACGTGGAGGACGTGCGGGCGTTTGCCCAGTCTTTGCCCGGCGTGGCGGCGGCCAGGACGTACAAGTTCATGTGCTCCGACCCCGGGCAGGAGATGATTCAAAAGGACATCAAAGAACACGGCCTGAACCGGGTGGTGGTGGCTTCGTGCTCGCCGCTGTTGCATGAACACACGTTTCGACGGGCCTGCGCCGCGGCGGGTATGAATCCCTTTTATCTGCAAATGGCCAACATCCGTGAGCAGGTCAGTTGGGTCACACCGGATCGCGCCCAGGCGACGCGTAAAGCCCGGGCGCTGATTCACGCCGCGGTGCGCCGCGTAGCCGATCATTACCCGCTGGCGAAGGAGCGGGTGAACGTGCACCCGGCGATCCTGGTGGTCGGGGGCGGGATCGCCGGCATCCAGGCGGCCCTGCTCCTGGCCAATGCCGGCAAAAAGGTGTACCTGGTTGAGCGCGAGCCTTCCATCGGCGGGCACATGGCCCAGCTCGACAAGACTTTTCCCACGCTCGACTGCTCCGCGTGCATCCTGACGCCCAAGATGTCCCAGATCAGGACGCATCCGAATATCACGCTGTGGACTTACGCGGAAATTGAAGAAGTCGCGGGCTTCGCGGGTAATTTCAAGGTGAAAGTGCGGCGCAAACCGCGCTACGTCAAGGAAGAACTCTGCGTGGGCTGCAGCGAGTGCGTCAGCGCCTGCGTATTCAAGGAGGGGCGTGTGAGCGACGAGTTCAACCAGGGTCTTTCCAAACGCAAGCCCATTTATATGCCTTTTCCCCAGGCTACGCCCAACGTGGTGGTGATCGACCCGCGCAGTTGCCTGAAGATCATGCGCGGCAAGTGCGCCATGAAGTGTGTCGAGGCCTGCCTGCGGGCCGCCATTGATTTTGAGCAACGGGAAGAGCACGCGGAGATTGAGGTGGGGGCGATTATTCTGGCCACCGGCTACCGGACTTTCGACGCCCGCAAGATACCCGAATACGGTTACGGCCGATTCCCCAACGTTTACACCATGCTGGAGGTGGAGCGGCTGGTCAACGCCGCCGGCCCGACGGGCGGGGATATTACGCTCCGCGATGGCGCGCGGCCCCAAACCGTCGGCATCATCCACTGCGTCGGGTCACGCGACCGGCGGCATCATCCTTACTGTTCCAATGTCTGCTGCATGGCGTCCCTGAAGATGGCGCATCTGGTGAAAGAACGCACCGGCGCCGAAGTATTCAATTTCTATATCGACATGCGCGCCACGTTCAAAGGGTACGAAGAGTTCTACGACCAGGTTCTGCGGGAAGGCGTGCAGTTCATCCGCGGACGGGTCGCCGAGGTCACGGATTGGGCGATCCGCTCGGCGGAGAAAGGCAAACTGGTCATTCGTGTTGAGGATACGCTGGTGGGCGTGGTCCGGCGGATTCCCGTGGACATGGTTGTTCTGGCGACGGCCATGGAACCGCAGGAAGACGCGGCCGCGGTCCAGCGGAAATTCAATATCTCCTGCTCGCAGGATGGTTTCTTCCTTGAGCGGCATCCCAAGCTTGGGCCGGTGTCGACGTTCTCCGACGGCATTTTTCTCGCCGGCGTCTGCCAGGGTCCCAAGGATATCCCGGCGAGCGTGGCCCAGGCCGGCGCCGCCGCCGCCGAAGCGTTGTGCCTGGTGGACAAAGGCTTCGTCGAGATTGAGCCGAATACGGCGTTCATCGACGAAGCCGCGTGCAGCGGCTGCCGGACGTGCATCCCGCTTTGCCCGTTCCAGGCCATTACGCGCGACGCCGTCAAAGGGGTGGCGGTGATTAACCAGGCCCTCTGCAAAGGCTGCGGCACATGTGTGGCTGCCTGCCCTTCCGGCGCCGCCGGGCAGAATATGTTCACCGATGCCCAGATTTACGATGAAATTGAAGGGGTATTGGCCGATGTCTAGCAACGTTACCCTACCCGTGGCCGAGGAATTCGAGCCGCGGATTGTGGCTTTCTTCTGCAACTGGTGCACGTACACCGCCGGCGATCTGGCCGGCGCCGCCCGCCTGGCTTACGCGCCCAACATGCGGGTGATCCGTCTGATGTGCTCGGGGCGCGTGGATCCGGAGTTTGTGCTGGCCGCCTTGCGCCAAGGCGCCGACGGCGTGCTCATCGGCGGCTGTCACCCGGGCGACTGTCACTACCGCGAAGGCAACTACAAGTGCCTGCGGCGATTCCAACTGCTCTGTAAGTTTCTCCGCCAGATGGGCGTCGAAGAGCAGCGCGTCCGCCTGGAGTGGATCGCGGCCTCGGAAGGCGACAAAGTGCAGAAAATCGCCAACGAGATGACGGCCCAACTCAAGCTGCTCGGACCGCTCCGGCTCCAGATCACGCCGCGAGTCAACGGCCGGCCGCGCGCCGCGGAATGTCCGCCGGCACCAACGAAAGGAGTCGCGCCATGAGCAAACCCAAGGTCGGCTTTTACTGGTGCGCCTCCTGCGGCGGGTGCGAAGAATCGGTGGTGGACCTGGCCGAGGCCATTCTCGATGTTGCCGCGGCGGTGGATTTCGTTTTCTTCCCGGTAGCCATGGATTTCAAACGCTCCGATGTGGAAGCGATGGCCGACGGCGCCATGGCCGCATGTATGATCAACGGCGCGATTCGCTCCTCGGAACAGCGTGCAATGGCCAAGTTGCTGCGCCGCAAGGCGCAAATTCTGATTGCCTACGGCGCCTGTTCCCACCAGGGCGGAATTCCGGGCCTGGCCAATCTCTTTGATCGCCAATCCATCCTCCAGACCGTCTACCGCGACACTCCCAGCACCGTGAACCCCGGGGACATTCGGCCGGAGGCCAGCACACGGATACCGCATGGCGAGGTGGAATTGCCGGTCCTGGATGAACAGGTTAAGTCCCTGGACCAGGTAGTGCCGGTGGATTATTACATTCCCGGCTGCGCCCCACCGGTGCAGTTGCTTAAGGACGCCCTGGCGGCGATTCTCACGGGCCGGTTGCCTCCGAAAGGCAGTGTCCTGGCGCCGGACAAGGCGCTGTGCGAACAATGCCCGCGGGCGCCGAGCAAGCCCGACAACCTCCTGATCGATCAATTCAAGCGCCCGCATCTGGAACGAATTGATCCGGAAAAGTGTCTGCTGGCGCAGGGGTTTTTGTGCCTGGGACCGGCAACCCGCGGCGGGTGCGGCTGGGCATGCATCAACGCCAACATGCCCTGTACCGGATGCCTGGGGCCGGTGTCGCGCACCCGCGATTATGGCGGCGCGGCGATGTCCGCCCTGGCCTCCCTGGTCAATTCCAACGACGAAGCGCAGATCGCCGCCATGCTCGAGACCATTGTGGATCCCGCCGGAACCTTCTACCGCTACGGGCTGCCCGCCTCGCTGTTGTTTGCCCGCGCCGGCGCCAACGCCGACAAAGGAGGCCATGAACCATGACCCGCCACATTGTTATTGATCCGATTACCCGCCTGGAAGGTCACGGCAAAATCGACGTGATACTCAATGACCAGGGCGAGGTGGACCACGCGTATTTCCAGGTGCCCGAACTGCGGGGGTTTGAGAAATTCGCCCAGGGACGCCCCGCCGAGGATATGCCGCAGATCACTTCCCGCATCTGCGGCGTCTGCCCGATGGCGCACCACATGGCCGCCACCAAGGCCCTGGACGACCTGTACCAGATCGAGCCTGCCCCGGCGGCCCGGGTGATCCGGGAGCTGGCGTACAACACGTTCATGTTCGAGGACCATGCCCTGCACTTCTACTTTTTGGGCGGGCCGGATTTCATCGTCGGCCCGACCGCCCCGAAAGATCAGCGCAACGTACTGGGCGTGGTTGCCAAGGTCGGCGTCGAAGTCGGCAAAAAAGTGATCGCCATGCGCCGCGCGGCGCGGGACCTGATCTCGCTGTTGGCCGGCAAGGTGATTCACCCCGTTTTCGGGCTGCCGGGCGGGGTGTCGCGCCAGGTGCGGGCCGAAGAGCAGGAGCGCGCCGTCCAGGTCGCCCGGCAGGCGGTGGAATTCGCCGAATTCACGCTCGGCGCGTTCCACGACATCGTCCTGAAGAATCGGCAATACGTCGCCCTGATCACTTCGCCGGCTTACACCCACCAGACTTACTATATGGGGCTGGTGGACGAGAAGAACCGGGTTAACTTCTATGATGGCGCGGTGCGGGTGGTTACGCCGCAGGGAAAGGAATACGCCCGGTTCCAGGCGCGGGACTATCTCAAGCACATTGCGGAACACGTGGAGCCGTGGAGCTTCATGAAATTTTGCTATCTGAAGAACGTCGGCTGGAAGGGGTTCGAAGAAGCCCCGGCCAGCGGCGTGTACGCCGTGGCCCCGCTGGCCCGGTTGAACGTTTCCGACGGCATGCCCACGCCCAAGGCCCAGGCGGCTTACGAAGAATTCTTCGGCACATTGGGACCCAGGCCCGTTCACCATACCCTGGCGACGCACTGGGCCCGGGTGATCGAACTGCTTTGCGCCGCGGAGATGATGCTACAGCTCGCCCAATCGCCGCTGCTGGTTGATCCGAATATCCGCAATATTCCCACCGCCAAACCGGCGGAAGGAATCGGCATTGTGGAGGCGCCGCGCGGCACGCTGATCCACCACTATGCGACCGATGAGAAAGGCGTCATCACCATGGCCAATCTCATCGTGGCCACGCAAAACAACGCCGCGCGGATCGCCATGTCGGTGGATCGCGCCGCCAAGGCCCTGATCAAGGGCGGCCAGGCCGACGACGGGGTCCTCAACATGATCGAAATGGCCTTCCGGGCCTACGACCCTTGCAATGGCTGCGCCACCCACTCGCTTCCCGGCCACATGCCGTTGCTCCTGCGCATTTATGATCCGCGGCATCGACTGGTAAATGAGATCCGTCGCGCGGGCGGCTTTACGGATTTTCAAGGCAGGGGCGCAGAGCGCGCCGGGGCCACGGAGAAGTAAAAGGATGGGCATGCTGAGATGGCAGAGAGTCTGTATCCGCGGTGTTGTGAAAAAAATCTCTATAAGTGCTTTCATTTCAAAAACCTCTGCGATCTCTGGTGCGTCTTGGCGGTGAAATGTTCGTTAGTTCGTTAGAGGCGGTCCATGAAGACGCTGGTGTTGGGATTGGGCAATGATCTGCTGGCCGACGACGCCATCGGTTTGTTGGCGGTGGACGAACTGGAAAACCGCCTGGCGGGCCGGGCCGACGTGGTCGGCACGTCGCGGCACGGGCTGGCGTTGCTGGAATTTTTTGTCGGCTACCATCGGGCCATAGTCATGGACAGCGTGCGGACTCTCCGCCACGCGCCCGGGACGATTATCGAACTGGAAGGCGGCGCTCTTCGCCCGGTACGCATTGCCTCACCCCATTTTGCGGGTTGGCCCGAGATGCTTCACTTGGCGCACGAGTTGGGAATCACCTTCCCGCCGCGGGTACGGATTTTCGCAATGGAAGTCGCGGATACTTCCACCATCGGCGGTTCCATGACGCCGGCGGTGCGTCGCGCCCTGCCCGAGTTGTGCGCGCGGGTGTGCCAGGCCGTTGACCAATGGTGACATTCACGAATGGCCCGCGGCCCTGCGTTATTCGCCTTTGATCGCGGCCAGCGCCTGGGTGGTATCGGCGCCCTTCTCCAGCGGAATAAGGTCGTAGACGCGGGCGAGAATTCCCAATGAATCACGCTGGGGCGGCCGCAGACTCAGACGGTTGGCGATGGCGTTAACGCAGGGATTCATGGCGGGTGCTTCTTCTGGTTCACGCGGAGACGCGGAGGCGCGGAGAAGGAAGGCTGGTAATTGTTGGCGATGCGGTGCAGCCCATCTTTTAGCCGCGATTCGCCAAAGTTAATTAACAGCCCCACCGGAAGATGGAGCAACCGGAGGTACGTCAGCAATTGTTTTGAATGGACCGGGGCCATTTTTTCAACCGATTTGAGTTCCACGATCACGCACCCATCCACCAGCAGATCGGCACGGAATCCCTCCTCAAACCGCATTCCGTCAAATTCAAAGGAAATTGGCTTTTGCTGCTCCACGCCTAACCCCCGGCGTTCAACTTCCCGCACCAAGACCGCCTCGTATACCGATTCCAACAATCCCGGCCCTAATTTGATGTGAATCTTCACCGCCGCATCCACAATCTGCTCCGTGATTGCATCAATATCCTTGTCATCCGTCATGCTTTTCCTCCGCGATCTCCGCGCCTCCGCGTGAAATACCGCCAATCTCCCCATTTTTGGTGTCTTGGCCTCCATCCCCCGTCCCTCCGCTCCGCGATCTCCGCGCCTCCGCGTGAAATACCGCCGTTCCCCCCATTTTTGGTGTCTTGGCCTCCAACCCCCGTCCCTCCGCTCCGCGTCTCCGCGCCTCCGCGTGAAATACCGCCAATCTCCTTGCCGATCC
>JAKBMM010000052.1 GCA_021831565.1 Planctomycetota bacterium | reverse complement strand
CGCTGGTCGGCTACAACAGCACCACGCAGACCTGGGGCGTTACCGAGCGTTTTGTTTATTCGCCTTATGGAACCGTAACGATTCTGGACGCCAACTGGAACACCACGACAGATGGATATGGCTGGCAGTACATGTACCAAGGCGGCCGGCAGGACCCGCTAACGCAACTGTATCATTTTGATCACCGCGATTACAGCCCATCGTTGGGAACATGGACATCGCAGGATCCATTGCAATACATCAACGGCGTGAACACCTATCAGTTTGTGATGAGCAATCCGGTGGGGAATGTGGATCCGATAGGCGAGGCCCATGCTGGTAGTGGTGGTGGAGATAGGCATGATAGACAGTGGGACAACAAGAAACGCCCCCCGAGTTGGCAGCAACGCGGTAACAGAAACAGAGATGCGCAGAAAAAGAAACAGGATCGCAAAAACAAGGGGCGCACCCCGCATTACTTGTGTCCCGAACCACCGCCAGTCGATATCGTCGAAGGTGGCGAGGCTGGGGCGGAAGCGGCCGAGGTTGTTGTCGATATCATCATTGGTATTGCAGCACTGTAACGTGTGGGCTGGGATAATGGCCCAAGTCAAGTACCGGTACCCTTTTCTTACCTGTCGTCGATCGGTGACCGCAATGTGCAGACCAAACAATTCGGGACTCGGAAAAGCTTTCAGAAACGTGCGTCTGCTTGGTGACGCGGAAGAGTTGTTTAGCCGGGCCGTGGATCTATATTTCGGCTGCGGCAAGCGGAAAAATCGGAGGCTTGCATTTCAATTGTGCTTGAGGGCGGCGCGGATGGGGCATGTAGACGCCGCCTATAATGCGGGTTACAGCTTATTCGAGGGTGTGGGCACTAGGTGTGATCGGCGAACAGCTTTGACGCTCTGGACATTTGCGGCTGAACATGGCGATGCTTCTGCACAATATGCACTGGGAACATGTTATCGGGATGGAGTGGGCGTGCGCCGAGATATGGCGATCGCGGCGCACTGGTTCCGCAAGAGCGCGGCTTCTGATAATGAGGTGGCACAACACGCGTTAGGCTGGGCTTACCTGCGAGGAGCAGGAGTTGCAGGTAACGCATCCAAGGCATTCAAGTGGTTCAGGCGAGCAGCTTTGCAGGGTGATGTTGACGCGCAACGGGATATGGGGTTCATGTACCTGAAGGGTAGAGGAGTGCGCAAGGATTTTCGAAAAGCCTTTTGGTGGTTTCGTCGCGCGGCTCTGAAAGGAGATGCGGGGGCCATGTATGAGCTTGGTGTCTGCTACGCACGTGGCGAAAGTGTACGGCCAAACATGCGCAGAGCAAATTACTGGTACCGCAAGGCCGCCGAAAAAGGACACAGACTCGCGCAATACACTTTGGGGCTTCATATTTTATACGGCGAAGGTACGAGAAAAGACCCTCGTGCTGCGGTTCTTTGGCTAAAAAGAGCTCAAGCCCAAGGCAATAAGGCGGCGGCGACTGTTCTGCGGAAATTGAATAAGGAGCGTACCAAAAGTGGCCCAAGTGCGCCGTGCAAAGAAGGAGGCGGCGAGGCGGCATTGCTGAACAGGGAGAGAGTTGAAAATGGAGGATAGAGCAATGATGATAAGGGCTGAATGGTAACACCTGCTGAACCAACCTCGGAACGTAAACCACGCCGATATCCGTGCGACGGCCTTGGCGATCTTGGCGTCTTGGCGGTTCAAGAACAACACATCGAAATCCGCACTGGCGGCACCGCCAACAGCGATGTCACCAGCCAGACGGTCTGGAGCGCCGCCTACATCAACGCCGCGGTTCTGCAGGACACGTACAGCAGCGGCACGCTGCAAGCGAATTCACGGTTATATTTCCAGCAGGACGCCAACTGGGATACGACATCCATTGTGGGCTATGACGCCACTACCGGCACGTGGGGCGTTACCCAGCGGTATGTGTACGATTCGTATGGGAACGTAACCGTACTGAATGCCGACTGGTCCACGCCACCGGCGGGAACCAATCCCATCGTGAACAATCTATATCAAGGCATGACGCTTGATCCGGTGACGGGTCTGTATTATGAACGTAACCGCAATTATTCGCCGTCGCTCGGCACGTGGACCAGCCAGGACCCCGCCGGCTACATCAACGGCGCCAATACGTATCAGTTCGTGACGGGCAATCCGGTGGGAAGCGTGGATACGTGGGGGCTTTTTTGGGGGGGGAATCATAATAGCACGCACCAAAAACTTCAGCTCCTCCGAGAAGGTAATGGTAGAGGTCTAACTTTTTACAAGACTGGGTCGGGGTATGTAAATGAGTACGGAGATAGTATGCCATCATACTTGTTGTATGGGGGCCCTAGACCGGCCGGGAGGAATCATAAGCCGCCAACACCGAGAAAGTCGTGCCCATCGCATGCAGTCCCACATCTGCCCCCGACTCCGACTCCGACTCCGACTAAAAAGGAGCCCCCTTGGTGGAACTCGCCTTGGTTGCCTTGGAATTGGCCCCCAATTAACGAGTCCAATCAGCCGGTGCTGATTTCGGGGCCGGATAACCTTCCGGCGGGTTGGCCAGTTCCGCCTAATCCCACAGCTTAACAAGGACATGCCTGTGCGATTTGTCTTGTTCTTCTCTGCTCCTTGGAGTTTGTCGGCCGCTATGCCGACTTACCTTTCGGTGGCTTGGCGGACTATCCCCAAGGTGGAAAAAACGACGCAAAGGGGATTCCCGTGATTCGACAGAGACGGCGCAGATGGGTCGCAGTTATAGCCGTGGCCGCTGTAGTTGTCGTTGGCGCATGGATCCTGTTGGTGCGGCAACGCGTCCAGCGCCCTGTAACACGCCCCGCCTCATTGCAACGGCTGGAAGAATTGGCCAAGCAAGGTCGTGCGAACGCGCAGTTCCGTTTAGGCCTTCGCTATGAGCACGGCCATGGCGTGCCGACGGATTATGCCAAGGCGGCAAAATGGTTCCGCAAGGCCGCCATACAGGGTGACGCGGTCGCGCAGACTCACTTGGGGTACTGCTATGGGCGCGGTCAGGGCGTACGACAGAGCTATCAGAAGGCAATGATATGGTTCCGCAAGGCGGCCGGCGCGGGCGATGCCCACGCGATGTATGCCCTCGGTTGGTCTTACGGGCATGGCCTGGGTGTCCCACGGAATTATCAGAAGGCAATGACATGGTTTCGCAAGGCGGCCGCGGTTGGAAAAACAAAGGCAATGGTGGGTCTTGGCCTGCTCTATCTGCGCGGACAAGGCGTTCCACAAAATTACCAGAAAGCGATGGCGTGGGACCGTAAAGCGGCGGCGGCGGGTGACGCTCAGGCAATGGGTGCCATGGCCACTTTGTATGTGCATGGCTGGGGTGTGCGGCAAAGCTACCAGAAGGCGACGATATGGCTACGGCGGGCGGCTGCGGCTGGGAACGCCCTAGCCATGTACAACATCGGCTGGCTCTACGAGCGTGGCTTAGGCGTTCCACGAAACTATCAGAATGCAATGGCATGGTACCGCAAGGCCGCCGGCGCGGGCGAAGACCATGCGATGGATAGCATCGGCTTACTGTACGCACATGGTCAGGGTGTTCGGCAGAGTTACCAGAAAGCGATGGTGTGGTGGCGGAAAGCGGCGGCCAGTGGGGAAAAGGACGTAATGGCGAATATTGGCGTGTCCTATGTGCGCGGACAAGGCGTTCCGCAGAACTACAAGAAAGCGATGAAGTGGTTCCGTAAGGCAGAGGCGAAAGGCTCCGCCCACGCGATGAGCGATATCGGCAAGCTCTATGCCGATGGCCGGGGCGTGCCACGCAATTATCAAAAGGCGATGGTCTGGTACCGCAAGGCGGCGGCGGCGGATAACTCTAATGCGATGTTCCAGATCGGTTGGCTGTATGAGCTTGGCTTGGGTGTTCCAAAGAATTACCAAAAGGCGATGAACTGGTACCGCAAGGCGGCGGCAGCGGGTGATGCCCATGCGAAGGGCGCCATCGCCTACCTTTATGTGCGTGGCCGGGGCGTGCGGCAAAGCTATCAGAAAGCGATGAAGTGGTTCCGAAAGGCGGCCGCAGCGGCTGATCCCAATGCGCTCTACGCTATGGGCTGGCTTTACGAGCATGGCTTGGGTGTCCCACGGAATGATCAGAAGGCGATGGCCTGGTACCGCAGGGCGGCGGCAGCGGGCGACATTCAGGCGATGGCTGCTATCGGCTGGTCATACCAGTATGGTCTGGGCGTCCAAAGGAACTACCGGAAAGCGATGGCGTGGCTCCGCAAGGCGGCTGGTGCTGGCGATGCCCATGCGATGGGCGGTATTGGGTGGCTTTACGGGCATGGCTTCTTGGGTGTCCCACGGAATTATCAGAAGGCGATGGTGTGGTGCCGCAAGGCGGCGGCGGCTGGCGATGCCCATGCGATGTGCGGTATTGGCTGGTTTTACGAGCATGGCCGGGGCGTTCCGCGTAACTATCAGAAAGCGATGACGTGGTTCCGTAAGGCGGCGGTGGGCGGTGATGTCGATGCGATGGAAAATATGGGAATTCTTTATGAGCACGGCTGGGGCGTTCCGCGGAATTACGCGCAGGCGATGAAATGGTTGAAGCTTGCGGCGAAGAAGGGATCGCCCGCAGGTGAATTCCAGCTTGGCGAATTGTATGCCAAAGGCTTGGGCACGCCGATGAATCTTGCCCAGGCAAAGTTTTGGCTGAAGAAAGCGGTGGCGGCTGGTTATGCACCGGCAAAGCAGGCGCTCAAAAAGCTTGTAGCGGCGCCACAGACCCGGAAGGCAGGGGGAAATAAATGAGTTCCTCGACCGATCAATCTCCGCGGCTCCGCGTGCGCACGCAATCCACCGGCCTGTATCTCTTCCGCCACCGCAATTACAGCCCGTCGCTCGGCACGTGGACCAGCCAAGACCCCGCCGGTTACATCAATGGCGCCAATACGTATCAGTTCGTGATGAGTAATCCGGTGGGGAGGGTGGATGCGAAGGGTTTATGGTCCAATGGGACATGGTTTGGAAGTATAGTAAGTGGTGTGATTACGGGTGGTATCGCTGCAGGTTTTACCACAGGACCTGAGGGTATAGTCCCAGGCGCTTGCATCGGTGGAATTGTAGGCGGCGTCGGTTATCCCGTAGAGCAAGGCGCGGGATGGCTATGGAATCATATATGATAATGCAATATATTAAGAATAGGTGGAAAGAATGGAGAATGCAAGAGAGGCTAGGAATACTATTATTAGCATGTTCATCTACATATGGTGGATGGCTTGTTGGAAATAATCCTAAATTGCTGAAGAGTATGATTCTTGGCGGCGTATGGGGAATATTTGGTGTGATGTTGGCAAACTATATCAGAAAAAAGCATGTTATACGAAGAATGAAACGGGATACTCATGGCCCGGAAAAAAGGTGACAACTACGAATGCCACTTCCTGTACCGGCCCAGCGAATTGTAGAGGGCGGCTGCGAGAAAGTAGTTTGGAGAGAGTTGAAAGTAGATACCCAATGGAAATGGCCGAATGGTAGCACCTGCTGAAACAACCTCGGAACGTAAACCACGCCGATTTCCGCGCGACGGCTTTGGCGCTCTTGGCTCCTTGGCGGTTCAAGAACAACACATCGAAATCCGCACTGGCGGCACCGCCAACAGTGATGTCACCAGCCAGACGGTCTGGAGCGCCGCCTACGTCAACGCCGCGGTTCTTCAGGACACCTATTCCGCCGGCGTAATCCAGCCGAACAGCCGCATCTATTTCCAGCAGGACGCCAACTGGGATACGACATCCATTGTGGGCTATGACGCCACTACCGGCACGTGGGGCGTTACTCAGCGGTATGTGTACGACTCGTATGGGAATGTAACCGTCCTCAATGCCGACTGGTCCACGCCACCGGCGGGAACCAATCCCATCGTGAACAATCTGTATCAAGGCATGACGTTTGATCCGGTGACGGGACTTTATTACGAACGCCACCGCAATTACAGCCCGTCGCTCGGCACGTGGACCAGCCAAGACCCCGCCGGTTACATCAACGGCGCCAATACGTATCAGTTCGTGATGAGCAATCCGGTGGGGAATATAGACCCAAAGGGAACGAACTGCGACGAATACCTGAAGGATGCTCACGAACAAGAGGAGGACGCAGCCAAGGACGAAATGAAGGCCGCGCAGGACCTCAATAAGCTGGATTCGCAGCCGCCGCCTCAGTGGTGGGAGCAACTGAAGCTACGTACCGAGGCTTACCTCGACGACGCCGAGGCTAATGTCCACCTGGGCTTGGCGGCGGCGGACATTGACCTCTACTGGATATGCAAACATCTGCCGCTGCCACCGGGTATTGACAAGTGTCCCGAGCCGAACCGGGCGCCGGCGGTAGAACCGGTGGTTGAGCCTGTGCCCATTCCGGGGTAACTTTCTCCGTCACCCGGTGCTAGTGGTACTATTCGCAAATATGGTGACATATATGATGCATAGCCAGTGCATGAGGAATATGAGTATAAACAAGCCGTCAATTCGGGAACGCCAGCTGGGAAGAATACCTCACCGAATTTTCAAGCGAGAGCACTAGCGTGTACCGCGGTGTGTGCCGCCAAGACACAGGGTGGCGTCATGGATTTGCGAATGTTTACACATGCGTCGTTCCGTCACTTGGCGGTCGCATCGATCGGCTTCGTCGCGTTGGCGGCGTGCTACACCGGAACGGGAATACGGACGGCGGGCCAGGTCGCAATAGTCACCACTCCTAGGCCGGCTGGCCTGCTGCGTTATCAGCAGGGAAAGGCGGCATTTCTCCAGCGACGCTACAAGAAAGTGCTCTCACACTGGACGAAGGCAGCGGAGGAAGGGAACGCCAAGGCCATGTGCAGTGCAGGTTTGCTCTACTGTAAGGGTTGGGGTGCTCCACGGAACTACCCGAAGGCGCTGGCTTTGTATCGGAAGGCGGCGAAGGGGGGCAACGTTCATGCGATGTATGAAATCGGCTTGCTCTACGCGCATGGTTGGGGCGTTCGCAGGGACTACGTGAAGGCGATGGCGAGGTGGCGAAGGGCGACCGCGAAGGGCGACCCCCAAGCGATGTACTGCATCGGCGCGCTCTACACGCATGGCTGGGGTACACGGCGTAATTACCATCAGGCGATGACTTGGTACCGCCGAGCGGCGGCAAAGGGCAACGCCGGCGCGATGTACGGCTTAGGCTACCTCTACGGGCATGGCCTAGGCGTCCCGCAGGGCCGCCAGGAAGCGCTCACATGGTTTCGCAGAGCCGCGGCGGCCGGCGATCGCCAGGCGATGGGTAACCTCGGCTGGCGCAGGCCGAACGCGGGCACGCCCGAGTCACGCATGGCGTTTGCTGTACTTTTCTTCCTTGGCTTGTCGGCATCGTTATTGGCAGCGATTTTCGTGTTGGCGGTATCTTTTCGCCGCCAATTGCTGCCACCGTGGCAGAAACCTTGCATGAGGTTTGGCCTGCTTTTCCTGCCTTTTCTGTTTGTCCTGTCCCTAACGGCGATACTGCTTGGGGAGATCCCGGTGTTGGGCGCACTGCTGGTGGGCTTTCTCCTACACCGCGCGCCCGCCTTCGGCACACTCCAGATCTACCGGAACCTTTACTTGGCTGTCCTCAACGGCGGAACGTTTCTCGGTGCGGCGTCAGCCTACGCCGCCGTGCGGTGGGGGTACCTGTCGAGATCGGTGATCGGGCGTGCGGGGCGGGGGGCCGTGCTAGCCTTGGAGATAGTGTTCACATATGCGGTCGCGGGGGCGTGCTATTACCTGCCGTTGTGGATGGCCCATGGCTGGATAGCCAGCGGGCAGCTCGGCTGGTTGGGTGGTGCCTATGCGATCACGAGAGTGACAGAGGCGGCCAGAAATAGTGCCGGTGCCGCGCTGGGATCGGGCATCCTTCCAGCTTCGTTCGGCGTGCTCATGGGTATGGCAGTCGGCAGGTCCATCCGCGTGGCGGACGACAGAACGACTGGCCCAGCACCTCCGAGGATTGATCTGGGCGGATGCCGGCCGAGGCCATTTCGCCATTGGGCCTATTGGCTGGCAGTTGGACTGGGTTTACTGCAACTGCTTGGGCTGGCGTCCATGCTGTTCCACGGCAGGCCGCCCGGGGTGGGGCTCGGCCTTCGCGGGTACGCGCTGGTCGGAAACGAGTTTGCTTGCGTGGTTGCGGTGCTTACGCTCGCCGGCCATGTCGAGCCGGGGGTCCGACTGCAGGCTCGCGTAGCCTCGGTCTCGGCTGCGCTCGCCATTAGCGTGTTGCTGGTGTGTTGCCTGGTATTTGTGAACGTAACTTGGTGGAATCGGTAATGGCCGGTGGGGAGGGGTGGACCCACTCGGACACACGAAAAGCCGGGGGACTACCAGGCGTTCACCAACCTGCTAGTGGCCAAGAGCGTGCCGCGGTGGAGGTATTTGCATTTTGCCTGATGACCAACCATTGGCATTTGCTGCTTCGTCCCCAGGGGGATGGGAACTTGGCGGCATGATGGAAAAGGTGGATGTCACCTTTTCGCGTCCCCGCGGGATTGCGATCCACGCGGCTGCGTGGCTGGGGCGGCGCGGTGATTGGCGGTCCCGGCACACCGGGAAAACCCGTGCCCGCCGGGATGTACGCGAAAAACATCCGGGGCGTGAACGGTTACAATAAACGCGCGTTTCGCCGCCGGCGCTCTAACGGTTGAATTGGGCGTCGAAAACGATGTCGCTGGGCGCGAAATCGATTTTTCGCACGAAAGCCGCCGCTTCGGTGGCGCCATGCTCCCGGTTCATGTTCTGATCTTCCCATTCCACGGAAAGAGGTCCCTGGTAGCGGATTTCATTCAGAGCGCGAATAACCTGTTCGAAATTCACGCTGCCATGGTCCAGCGAGCGAAATTCCCAGTAGCGCTCCGGGTGGCCGAAAGGCAGATGTCCGCCGAACACGCCGCTGCGCCGCGGGACCGGGCTGACCCAAACGTCTTTCATGTGCACGTGGTAGATGCGCTGGTTCAATTCACGGATGAACTGAACATAATCCACGCCCTGGTAGGCAAAGTGCGAGGGATCGAAATTGAATCCGAAAGTTTTTCGATCATGCAGCGCGGCGATCGCCATTTGAGCGCTGGCGATGTCGAACGCGATTTCCGTCGGGTGCGCTTCCAGTGCGAACACCACGCCATGCTCGTCGAAAACGTCCAGTATCGGGTTCCAGCGGCGGGCGAAATCGGCGAAACCATTTTCGATTTGTTTGGGCGTCACCGGCGGGAAGCTGTAGACCACGTGCCAGATGCTGCTGCCGGTAAAACCATTGACCACCACGCGGCGCAGCTCTTTTTTTAGATCGGCGGGCGCGGCGTCAAAAAATTTTCGAGCCGCCTGGGCCGTGCGCTTCATTTGTTCCGCGGCGCGCTGTCGCACGCCTTCCGGGTTCCCATCGCCCCATACGTGTACGGGAAGAATGGCCTGGTGCCGCTCGTCGATGTTGTCGCACACCGCCTGGCCCGTCAGGTGAGCGCTGATGGCGAAACACTTCAGGTGATGCTCGTGGAGCATGGCCCATTTATTTTGGCAGTAATTTTTGTCTTCCAGCGCCTTGTCCACATCGAAGTGGTCGCCCCAGCAGGGAAGTTCAATCCCATCGTAGCCGAAGGCTTTGGCCTTTTTGCAGATTGCTTCAAACGGTAGATCGGCCCATTGGCCGGTAAAAAGCGTCACAGGTCTGGTCATCAACATGTCCTCTTGATTTTTGCCGACAAAGACATAACTTCTCTGTTGGCGGATCATATTCTCCGGCAGGTAAAATTGCCAGCGAATGGCGCGGGGCGATCGTTCATAATGTGTAAAAACCAGAGGCCGGCATTGACATCTCCATCGGCTTTCAACAGATTGTAACGGGCCTTATCATTCTGGCGGCGGTATTGCTCGACCGGGTCCGCAATCCGCCGAGTACCTGATGGGTGTGGTAATTTTTTCGACCTGCCTGCGGATAGGCAGGGAGCTTTCGGGGAAACCGGCAACCCAAATGATGCCACTAAGACGGCGCGCCAGACACCCCGCCGCTTTTCCGGTTTCATCCGAAAACACCAATTTGTTTTAGGATCGCCTGACCATGTTCGCCAACCAAACCATCGCCGAGGCCGTCGCCGCTTGTGAGGCATTTATTGCCGATAAAGATGACGCTTGGAGCATTGATCGACCTTCCGCGGAGTTTCTCCACCAGATGGTACTGGCCAGGAGCGCCCGGGTAATACTGGAAATCGGCGCCAGCTACGGCCATAGCGGATTATTTCTCGCCGCCGCCGCGACGCGCACCGATGGCCGGCTCTTTACCGTTGAACGTGACCCGCGCAAAGTGGCCATAGCCCGAGGCTTCTTTCAACGGGCGGGTCTAAGCGACCGGGTGACGATACTCCACGGCGAAGCCCCCGCCATTCTGTCCCAGGCGCCCGCCTCCATTGATCTTCTATTTATCGACGCGACCAAATCGCAGCAGGATATGTATCTCGATGCGCTTTGGCCGCGGCTGGCCCGGCGCGCGGCAATCATCACTGATAACGTCTCCACCCACCCGGCGGAAATGGCCGGCTTCCTCAACCACTTGCGCACCGACCCCCGGCTGGCAAGCGCGCTGGTTCCATTCGGCCATGGAATGGAATTTTCCGTTCGCGTGGACTAACCGGATGGCGCAGAGCTTGCCCGGATAGGCTCTAAAGCTCTTAATCAGCTAATGTGTCCGTCCGCGGAACTGCTCAAGCAATTGCCCGATCGCCGAGAGTCTGCTCCAATACCGCAGGACTGGGAACGGGGATTTTCATTTTTTTATAGTTTTTATAGTTTGCTTTGTTGATGGCCCGCCAACCGTTAAAATACAGTTTTGGAGTATAATACCCCATGCTGGATCAGCAGAAAATTGAGCGATTGACGCAACTGACGCAGGCGGATACCCAGAACGATCTGGGATTCTTTTCGCTTGGACGGGCTTATGTTGATGGGGCGCTGTTCAAGCAAGCCATTGCTCCTCTTATGCGGGCGTTGCAACTGAATCCCGGTCTCTCCGCGGCTTATGTATTGCTGGCCGAGGCTCAGAGACAGGCGGGTGATTCGCCAAACGCCGTGCATACTCTGACCCAGGGTTACAAAGTTGCCGAGGAACGCGGCGATCTAATGCCGCGTAATCAGATCGCGGACATGCTCCGGGAGCTTGGCGCGCCCATCCCCGAGAAAAAGCGGATGGAATTTACGCCCCCGCTGGCCGCGGACGGAAATATCCAGTGCCGTCGCTGCGGGCGCCTCGGGCCGAAAATGAAAGAACGACCTTTCCGCGGCGCCCTGGGCGAAGAAATTCACGGGAGCATCTGCGGTCCCTGCTTCCAGGAATGGATCGGGCGGGGAACCATGGTCATTAACGAATTGCGGCTGAACCTGACGGAAAAAGCCGCCCAGGATGAATATGATAAATACATGAAGGAGTTTCTCAATCTCGGCTGAGGCGAGTCTGTCCGGAAAAACGATTGTCTGCAATGCAGCGAGGACCAAATGGACGTTCAACTTCTAACCCGTCAGGAAAAGAATAATCTCGAAGAGCAGTTAAAGGCCATGATCGCCAAGCGGCCGCAAATCGCCGCGCGCATCGCCGAGGCCCGGGAAAAAGGCGATCTGCGCGAAAATGCCGATTACCATGCCGCGCGCGAGGAGTTGGCGATGCTTGAGGCGCGCATCCGTAATCTGGAGCAGCGGCTCAAGTCCGCCTCGGTGGTCGATCCTGATGACATTCCCGCCGACATGGTGTTCCTGGGAAGCACCGTCAAGGTGCGCGATGTCCAAACCGGGGATTCCGAAATATTCCGGTTGGTGGGCGAACTCAACAAAAGTGCGTTTGATAGCGACGGCGAGGTGATGGAAGTGTCCGCCAAAAGCCCGTTGGGCGAAGCGCTCATGCGCGCCCGCGCAGGCCAGAAGGTGCGGGTGCGTGTTCCCCGCGGCGAGATTTGCTACGAGATAATGGAAATCCTTTGAGCGCGCCTTGGCGGCTGCGGATCGCCGGACGGGTAACGGAACCGTTCTCAAGAGACAGCGCGGCCTTGATCTCTCTTGAGAAGAATTGTCGCGTTGAGCAGCAACATGATTGAGAAATCGAGCCATGCTGGCGCCGCGCCGGCGGCGAAGGAGCCGGGCGGTTCCCATCCTTCCGGGTGGTTCGATTTTGGCCCCCAGGCGTCGGACTCGCCGGCCGCTGCCGCCGGCGAAGCGTTGCACGGCCCCTTGGCGGCGCTCGGCGCCTTGGCGTGGACAAGCCATGTTACACCCGCGGACGCCCGCGCTCTGGCGGAACTGACCGAACATCGCCGGATCGTGGTGCTCCGGCAGGGGATGTCTGGAATTTCCTATTCCACGCTGGCAAGCGTGTTGCTGGCGGTTTTGATTGAGAGTTCCCTGTTCGCCGGTTTTTATCTGCTTGCCCACTGGGTTGGAAAACATGGCCATACGGGTGGGCGGGTGGTGCGGGTATCGTCCAGCGATGCCGGTACGGCCATCGGTGGGGTGCAGTTTTTATCGCCGATGGTTTCAGGTCGCCGAACAAAACCCGCGACTTGGCTTAAGCAGCCGCTGCCGCTGCTCCCCGGACTCGCGAACAGGGCGTTATGGAAGCCGAATATTTCCGCCCCGCTTTTGCTGGACCCCAGAAATTCCCATCTGGGCCGACAGGTTCTCATCGGCCTGAACACCGGCGCGAACCCCTGGTCGGCGCCCACGCCCACGGTGGCGCCGAAAATTTTCCACGCGCCGCCCCAGCCGCGGGAGATTCACCCGAATATTCCACGGCCGCCGGCCGCCCCCCCCCGACAATCGTCTCGAGTTCATACGCGCTCGCGGCGGGGCATTAATCCCAACGCTGGTTTTGGCCGGCCGTATTCATTGGTCAAAGGCAATATTCGCGGCGCCTACGGCATGGGTCGAAGCGGGCCGGGACGCGGTCCTTCGGCGGGCAATGATCCTTATCCCGAACCGATCCGCTCAACCCCACTTCCTCTGCTGCCGTTGAAATATCAGTTTTCTCCGCCGAAAAAATCGCCGGTTTTCAAGATTACCATCCTGCCGGACGGAAAAGCCGGACACATTACGATAGTCCGCTCCAGCAACCATCGTTCCGTTGATCAGGCTTGCATAGATGCCATACGACTATGGAAATTCCGGCCGGCAATCCGGAACGGCAAACCAGTGGTGGGTTATATCACCGAGAAATTCGTGATGCACGGCGGATAGGCCGGCCTACTTCGACGGATCGGTCCACCGGTCAGATTCAAATGCGGCTTTCCGCCGCTGAATGTTTCGCACCTTCGTCAGATCAAACTTGGGCCGCCGATCAAAGGTAAAAATTCCATTCTGTTCTTGGAACACGTCCGTCAACTGGGTGTAGCAGTAGCCGAATATCTCTGGATTATCAAGCAGAATGTCGCACAGCGCGGCAAAACGACGAAGGAATTCCTCTGACGTGGCGGGAATCTGGCCATAGCCCCACGCGCCCGTCGACTCCACCGCGGTTTTATCTTGGGTCACTTCCGACAGGTTAAAGCCGATGCCGCCAAACTCGCTGACAAAATACGGCTGGCCGTTGTACGGAATCGACCATTGCCGGGCATCCGCCTGGTTGTTGACATACGGCGCAAACGGTTCGGTCGCGGTATGACGGCGTCGGAAGCCCTCAATTCCCTTTAAGAAATCAGAGTTGTCAACGTAATCGTGCGAATCGTATATATCCGATTCATAAACCCGATGGGAGTACCCCGAGGCATCCAGTACCGGCCGAGTGGGATCCAACGCCTTGGCGGCCAGAAACATGGCGCGCGTGGCGTCATCAAGATCAGTGATCCGGTCTTGGATTACCTGATGTGTTTCATTGAAGGCACACCAACCGACAATGCACGGGTGTGAATAATCGCGGTGCAGCGCCTCCAGCCATTGGCCGGCGTATGTGATGCCGTGCTTTTGATTATCGTGCATTGGTCCAAACCCGGACGCGCCCCAATCCGGAAATTCTCCCCAGCAGAGATAACCCGCCTGGTCCGCGTGATAGAGGAAGCGTTCCTCAAAGACCTTCTGGTGCAACCGGGCGCCGTTAAAACCCGACGCCTGGGACAAGGCAATATCCGCCTTCAGGGCGTCGTCCGTGGGCGCGGTCAGAATGCCATCCGGGTAATAACCCTGATCCAGCACCAGCCGCTGAAATACCGGTCGACCGTTGAGTTTGAGAACGCGGCCGTCCATACTCAAGCTGCGAAGACCCGCATAACTTGCGGCCGCATCCACCACGCGATTTTCCATATCGAGCAATTCGATGCGCAGATCATATAAATGAGGATCTTCCGGCGACCAGAGGCGGCGGCGCTCCGGTGTAATTGGAAGATCCAGGGAGGGGCTTAAATCCAGATCGGCCCGCGTTACCGCCGCCGCGACCGTTCCCTTGGCGTCGGAGAGAACCGCCCTGATTTTCCACCCGGGGCGGTTGCGACTGATGGGCGCAACGAGACGAATGACGCCGGCGGAAACATCCGGTGTAATCCGGGGGCGGCGCAGATGGGCGTCCGCCGGGACAGGCTCCATCCATACAGTTTGCCATACGCCGGTGGTTCGTGTGTATAGACAGCCTTGGTTGGCATATTGGCGGGATTGCTTTCCGCGCGGCTGTGGTGGGCGCGGATCATCGCGCGCCCGCAGAACAATTGTAAAAGAGCCTTCGATATCCGTACCAGGTCGAAGGACCACGGTAAATGGCGTAAACCCTCCGCGGTGCCGATAAAATTCTCGACCGTCAATCCAGACGGTGGCGTCATAATCCACCGCTTGGAAATGCACAAGGATATGAGCGGCGCGCCAATCGGCGGGAACGACAACGGTTCGTCGATACCAGACCGCGGGCATAAAATCGGTATGGCCGATGCCGGAAAGCTTGGATTCCGGGCAGAACGGGACGGTGATTGTGGAGGAAAGCGGCCGATGGAGCAGACCGCGTTCCAAGCCGCTGTCAGCGGCATCAATTTCAAATTCCCACGGGCCATTAAGGCAAAGCCATTTCTCACGGACAAATTGCGGGCGGGGATACTCCGCACGGGGCAACGGGGAGGTCATGTTTTCTCCTCAAGACCAGACACCATGGATGAGAACATACTACTTCTTCTTATGGTCTTTGTCATAGGTCTGAGTTGTGCCCGATCTGACACGCTACTTTTGTGCTTATGACACGCTACCCGTCTGGACACGCTAGCGTGTGGAGAGACGCTACCATTGGCCGGCCAGATGCCGTAGCGGGTGGTTGCCCCGGGGCCGCCGGGCGCAAGGAATTGAATCCGCAACCGATTGACGCACAACCAACCGGTCCATAACATGTTCCTTTGTCTGTGCCAAAGAGCCAGGCCGGACTGTTTTTTTGTTTAGGAAAAATTTCATGAATCATACTCGTACAGGAAAGTTTCCCATCGGTTTTCGTCGCAGCGGTTCCGAATGGCAGCGCGACTTGCGATCCCTTGTTGATTTCGCCAAAACCAATCACTTTGCCGGGATTGATCTCGGAGCGGTTCCGCCGGCGGATATCCAGACGGTCCTCGCCGCCGGGTTGCGCGTGGGGACGGTTGATCTTAAAAACTGGTCCGCCCTGGCTTCCGCCGACGCCGGTAAGCGCCAAGCCACCGTCCAGGCTAACGCCGAGTATGTCCGCCAATGCGCCGCCGCGGGCGCAAAGACTTTCTTCGTGGTTATCATACCGGAAGATCACGCCAGGCCGCGGCAGGAAAATTTCCGCCTGGCCGTGGACGGCTGGGGTCAACTGGCGACGGCGATCCAGCCGGTGGGGGGGCGAATCGCCATCGAAGGTTGGCCGGGCGGCGTAGGTTGTTCCGCGCTTGCCTGCACCCCTGCCGATTATCGGGCCTTTCTCAAGGAAATGCCCGGCAATGTGGGTATTAATTTCGACCCTTCGCATCTGATTCGCATGGGAAGCGATCCCGTGCGGTTCCTTAACGAATTCGCGCCGCGCGTCTACCATGCGCACGGCAAGGATACGGAACTGCTTGATGACGACCTCTACGAGCACGGCCATCTGCAGAAGGCCACTTTCGCCAAACCACATGGCTCCGGCGAGTGGTGCTGGCGTTATACGATTCCCGGCCACGGCTGCGCCCGCTGGGGCAAGCTGTTTTCGATTCTCAAGGATGCCGGATACCAGGGCATGGTCAGTGTGGAACTGGAAGACGAAAGTTTTGACGGTACCAGGGAAGGCGAACAGGAAGGTCTGATCGCCTCGCGCGAATTTCTCTCGCACGTGTAATCATAAATAGGATATTGCAATGGCTGATGATCAGAACTTACTGGCCGAGGCGCGCAAACTCGGAGCGCTGATCGCTTCCCAACAGGTGGTTCAATCCTACCGCGATCTGGCGCGGCAGGTGGATCTGGATATCAGCGCTCGGAGCCTGCTGGAACAATTCGAGCAAGCTATGGAAGCGCTGGCCGTGAAGGAAGCATCCGGGCAGCCGATTGAAATCGCCGAAAAGCGGAACATTCAGTCTCTCCAGCAAAGCGTCACGATTCATCCGCTTCTCAAAAAGCTGGTTGATTCACAAATGGAATATATGGGCTTGATGCGCAAAGTGCAGGAGGCCATTAACTCCGGCGTGAACGGAGAGGCGGCGCCCCGCGCCGAGAGCGGCTCCGCCCCGCGGCTGATTGTCCCGGGTTGATGGCTCTTTCCGCCATTCAGGGTGCGGCGATTTTTCAGGAGGCCTTGGGCGCGAGGCTGGCCCCAGCCGCTTATGGCCCTTGGATGTCTCGTTGCGGCATCGGATATGGGTATCCGTTAGCTAATTTTGCTTACCGCCGGAAAAAATTGCCACCTTGGCCATTCACGATAAGGCTCTGCGGTTCGCCCCGCCGACCTGTTGCGGTTGTCATGCAAACCATGTCCGATTCCTTGCGCCGTATGCCTGACTCCGGCTTCGCCTGGCTCGGCTCCCTGGCCGCATTGGCGCCGCTGCTTGCCGCGCTGCCGGTTTGGTTTTTCATTCGTCCCTCGCCTGCGGCATCGGCCGGACCCGAGGCGGCGCGGGTTATCGCCGGCTGGCTGCTCCTGCTGCTGGTTGTGACTACCTGGAGTGCGATCACTCTCGCCGCGACTTCGTCCATTCTTCGCCGTGTGGTCTTCGCCGAGCTGCTGCTGGCGGCGGCGCTGACTCTGACACTTGGAATAACCGTGCCGACATCGTCCGCCATCGACTTGATGGTGTCTCTTCGCTGCCTGGCGGTGCTGGCGGCCTGGAGCCTTCTGTGTCTGGGACTGGCCGCGTTTTTGCGCCGCTTCACCGGCGCCGCGGCGGCTACGGTCCTTACCGCCGGTCTGGCCGCGGGTTTACTTTCCTTACCGGTGTCGGCGGCGCCGTTATTCAACGCCCTGGCCGCCCAAAAATCGGGGCCGGGTACAATGGTTCTGGTGAACGCCTGTCCCGCCCTGTGGCTTGTGGACGCCCTTCGACCGGACATTCATTTTGACTGGGTGATCTGGTTCCATGAGCATCTGCTCTACCGGTTGACTCCCCTGGGACAGAACATTCTCATGCCGCCGTTGGCGCCCTGGTGGGTGATGTGTCTTGTCGCCTCCGCCATCGGTATTGCCCTGATAGGGGCCGTCAAGAAATAAGGTTTACAAATATGACGCCGGGATTTTGGCCTCTGGCAAGGCGCCAACGAGGAGCACATCCGCAGGTATCTGTAACGAGTGAGCAACGTAGCCAGAGACCAAAAGACCAAGTCAGATTGGAAAGGTTATTTCTTGACGGTCCCATACCGAAAAAATCATCGTCTTGGCCCCGCTCCCTGTTATAATAATTCCGGGAATCGATGGCAGTGAGTGGAGGTTGCATGATGCGGTGCGCAAAAGCTTTTACCATTATCGAAATGCTGGTGGTGATTCTGATTATCGTGATCCTGATCGCCATCGTTCTGGCCGTGGGCCAGCAGGTTCGGGTCAGCTCGCAAATGGCGCTGACCAGAACCGAGCTGAAAAATCTTCAGGCCGCGCTCAAATGGTATCAACATAAGACGGGTATAACGCCGGCGAACATGGGCGATTTTTTGCTGGGTTATCAGCGGATGCACGCGTATCAGGCGGGCGGCATCTGGCGGCAGCATTCCGATGTGCTCACGAAATTGCCGGCGAACCTGGTGGTGACGGGAACCTTTTTAGCTCCCGGCGGAACTGATAAGATGACCGGCATCGCCGAAGTCCTCGACGCGCAGGGAAATCCCCTTCAATACGTGCCGCCACCGATCTCTCCACCACCACCTTACCATTACAAAGGGTTCTATCCTTATGGTTTTCCTAATGCTACTCCCATCAACTGCGGAAGCAGCAACTTCACCGTTCCGCCACAGTTGTGGGTGACAGTAAACACCACTCCGCCTCTTGGATATACTCCGCCTCCAGGATCTGGTTATCCGCCATATCCATTACAGGATTCGCACACTCCTTACTTTTTCAGCTTTGGTTCGGAATACGGAACCAGCGGCTTGACCCCCGGAGACTACATTTACAGTTACGCTCCATAAGTCGCACCCAGTTGCCAAGGAGTAACGCACCCCCGGACTTTTGGCCCAAGCCGAAGAACCCAATGGAATCCAAGGCCATGGTCATCGCACACATTGGCCGTCGAGCAGGTTCGGGCGAAACCGCATTCTGTCATACCGGACGAATTCGTATTCTGTCCGGTTCCACAATTGCCAGGCGGCCCGCAAGCCTGTCTAACACGGCGTGATTCTTTGCAAATAATGGTCAACCAGGTAAGGGGTGGAACTGTTCCTGATCGACCAATTCCCCGGCAAAACGCGGGGCGGCACGGATGGCGCTTATAGTGTTATCGTCCGAGCAAGTGCATGAATTGTTCGACGCTCAATCCAGCGTCGGCGATGATGCGGCGAAGGGTTCCGGTGCGGACTTGTTTGTGATCGGGGATAACGGCGCGGGCGTAAGGTTCGTCCCGGCGCAGAATCATGTGACTGCCGGTCTGGCGGCGGAACACGAAGCCGGCGCGTTCCAAGGCGGCGCGGACTTCACGGCCGGAAAGATCGGTGGGGATTTTGGCCACGCAGGGAGTTCCTTCTCTTACGCGGCCTCGACTTCCACAAATTCCTTGCCGGATTCAACAGGCACCGGATCGCCGGCGTCACGGCAATCCTCGATGTAAAGTTCAACGGCCTCGCGGATGTTACGCAGGGCCTCGGCGCGGTTGTCACCCTGGCTCACACAGCCCGGTAATGCCGGCACACTGGCCACGTAGCCGCCGTCGGGTTCCTGTTCCAAAATCACCGTGTAACGCATCGTGGTTCTCCATAGGATCATTGTAGCCGGACGATAACCGGGGGAACAGCGAATATTATGGGCGACATTTCTGAAAAAATTTCCGGATTTTTCTTGGTTTTCCGCCGGGGAGTGTTAGAATAACCAGTGGAGTTGAAGAAATCATAGTCTTACTCGGGAGAGAAAAATGAGTAAAATGCCAAGCATCAAAGCCTCCGATCTTCCCATTCTGGCCGCCGGCCTGGTCATATTCCTCGGCGTCGCTTGCTGGTTCCATCTGCGTAACGAGGATTCCCGGCGACTCGTCGTGACCCGAATCACCCTGGCCACGCTTCAATCGGCGCTGCGGCAGTATGAGCGGATCGCCGATCACGCACCGCGGACCATCGCCGGACATACCGGCATCTATGGTTTTCTCGTCGCTTATCAGCGGCAGTTCGCCCGCCGTGATACCGCCGGCCATTGGAAAATTTCACACGACAACCTGATTTATCTTCGCCGAAGCGTAGTCCAGCGTGGCTGGATCTCCATGCCCGGTGGCGGCCGATATTACGCAGTTGTGGCCGTCAAAGATGGTTTCGGTCGCCCTGTTCATTATTTATCTGATGTTCGCCAGAACTGGCGGGCGCCGTGCTTTTCCTCGCGTCTTCCAGCCATGGCCGGCAAGACGCAGTGGATTTACAGCAACCACTGATCCCTGACCGCATGGGCGGGGCCATTAGTCATCCGGATAGGCTCTAAGGATTCGCGTCAAAATAAAGTGACTATATTTTGGTTTACTGTTATGATGTCGTTATGCAGGATGCAAGAGCGATTCAACGGATTGAATCCCGCTACGCCGCATTGTCCTTACTGATGGACGAGCGGATGCGGCGTCAATGGGCGGCGGCGGAGGCCAAGTCGTACGGCTGGGGTGGCCGACGTGCGGTGTGCCGTGCGACAGGCTTTTCTCCCAATACGATTTCCAAGGGGCTGGGGGAGTTGGCGGCGCGGCCGGCGCAACCTGCGGTAGCCTTGCGGATACGCAGGACTGGCGGCGGTCGCCAGCGCGCCACCACGGCCGATCCGGGATTGGCGCCGGCCTTGGAGCGGCTGGTGGATCCGGTAACGCGCGGCGATCCGGAATCGGGGTTACGTTGGACTTGCAAAAGCACCACGCGTCTGGCCGTTGAACTCCGGCGGCACAAACATGCCGTCAGTCCACGCACCGTCGGACGTCTGCTCAAGGCTGCCGGATACAGTTTGCAGGGCAATCGCAAGACTCGGGAAGGCGGACAACACGTCGACCGTAACGCCCAGTTCGAGCACATCAATGCGACCGCGCTGGCCTTTCAAGGTCGCGGGCAGCCGGTGATTTCCGTGGACACCAAAAAGAAGGAACTCGTCGGAAACTTCAAGAATGGAGGGCGGGAATGGCGTCCCAAGGGAGAGCCCGACGCGGTGCTCGTCCACGATTTTATAGACAAAAAACTGGGCAAGGCCATTCCCTACGGCGTCTACGATCTCACGGCCAACCAGGGATGGGTGAGCGTCGGCATAGACCATGACACGGCGCGCTTTGCGGCCGAGGCCATTTATCGCTGGTGGAAGAAGATGGGGGCCAAGCGTTATCCCCACGCCCGGGAACTGCTGATTACCGCCGATGGCGGCGGCAGTAACGCCAGCCGCTCGCGGCTGTGGAAAGTGGCGTTGCAGGAACTCGCCGGACGTCTGCGGATGCCCATTCATGTCTGCCACTTCCCACCCGGCACCAGCAAATGGAACAAGATCGAACATCGCATGTTCTGCCACATCACCCAAAATTGGCGAGGTCGACCACTTATCAGCCATGAGGTAATACTCAACCTCATCGCCAATACCACCACCGCGCAAGGATTGAAAATCAAAGCACAACTCGATGCGGGCATTTATCCCACCGGTTTGAAGGTCAGTAATCGGCTACTCGCTACCGTAAACCTTCACCCTGCATCGTTCCACGGAGAATGGAATTACGCTATCCTGCCCGCTGACCACAGAAAGTGAGTCAGTTTATTTTGTCACGGGGCCT
>JAKBMM010000051.1 GCA_021831565.1 Planctomycetota bacterium | reverse complement strand
CCTTCATCCGTGGCCACGTAAATGCGGCCGGTCTTCTGATCCGCCAGCACCGCGTTGATTAAACTGCTCGGCAAGCCGCGGCCATAAGGCTTGATCGGTATTTGCCATGGGCCGCGAATGATCCACCATTTATGGTAAGGATAGGCGGCAAAGGCCAGGCCGTGGCATTGCGTACCCACAAACGCCAGACCGTAGCGACCGAAGGCGACGCAGTCCGGGCCTGGAGGCAGCCCATTGGCGCTGGTGGTCCGTTCCGACAACTCTGGTGATGTTGGGGCGATGGGGATGTAACGCCAGGTATGTTGGCCGGTTTGATAGATGCTGATGCCCGCCTCCGTGCACAGCCAGACGGATTGATCGCGGGGATTGACGGCGATGGCCACCACGTGCGAACCCAGCGGGCCGTGGAGTAAACCGTAATGTTTCCAGGTATCGCCGTTGAACACGCACACGCCGTGGCGCAGCGTGCCGGCCCATAAGCGGCCCTTGGTGTCCAGGCAGAGCGAATAGATATGGTCGCTGACCAGGCCGGGGGAGTTGGCCTTGTCATAATGTTTCCAGGCGGAAGCGGGCTGGGAAGGCTGGTAATGGTAGATGCCGGAATCTTCACCGGCGACCCAGGCTCCGCCGTGGCCATCGGAGATCATGGCGGTAATGTAATGGAGGGGGCACTGGTCCGGTAAAGGGATACTGAAAGACGGGGGAGCAAACAAACGCTTCCACCAGAAGTATCCCAGGGCCAGGAGAAAGAGCACCGCCAGGATGCTTACAAAACGGGAATATTTGTTGAGGGTGGCGCGCAGGTTGAGGGGATTCAGATCGTCCCGCAGAGCTTTCCACCAGGCGCCAAAAAGGGAACGCGGAGGAATCACGGATCGCCTCCTTTTTTCCACCCATGCAGCCGCAAAATATGAGCGGCCGCCCACGTAAATCCGTGTTGATTATATTCCCGCGCCGAGCAACATCAAGAGAAAAATCGAAAAATAAATTCGTAAAGATGCAGCGATTATTGCTTGTTTTCATTGCGGAGGCGCCAGCTGTAACGTGACCAGTACCGGTCACACTTGCCGACACATATGAACATCCACGAGCAACCGATTCTTGACGCTCGGAAGACCGGATGTTAGGTTCACGTTATCCTCCAAAGGAATCGGCGGTCACGCAACCGCGTATGGAGATTCCCATGTGCTTCCGCAGTGTCCCTTTGAGCAGTCGCCATGTTTCACTTTTCACGTTCGTCATAGCGGGTGTGTTCGCCGCGGCGCTCGGTTGGACAAGCCCGGTTCTTGCGGCCGGATCAGGCCGGACTATGGCCCTGCGTTCGACCAACGCCTCCGCGAGACCGCAAACCAGCAAACCGTTGCCGTCGGCGGCCATGGGCAACATCGCCGTTCCACCAGCGCCGAGAGTACTCTATCCACCCGAACATTGCACAATTAATTTCTACGTAGCGACCAATGGCGCCGACAGCAATGACGGTTCCTTGGATAAACCTTTTGCCACGCTGGAGCGTGCGCGCGACGCGATCCGTGCCCTCCAAGCCGTCGGCGGATTACCTAAGGGCGGAGTCACGGTGTGGTTGCGCGGCGGGATATACCACCGAGCGCACACATTTCTGCTGACACGGCAAGACAGCGGTACCGCTGAAGCGCCGATTGTCTATCGCGGATATCCCCATGAGTCGGTGGAACTGCTCGGCGGCAAGAAGATCACCGGGTTTCATGCCGTTACCAACCCGTCCGTCCTCGATCGGATCCAGCCCGCCTATCGTCAGAAAGTTCTCGAAGCTAACCTGAAGGCGCAAGGCATCACCCGCTTCGGCAAGATCAAGCCGCAGGGGTTTGGCGGACCAATGGAACCGACCGAGGCCGAGCTTTTTTTCCGGAACAAGCCCATGACGCTGGCCCGCTGGCCCAACCATGGCTGGGCCAGGATCGCTTGCGTCCCTGATGGATCAAACGGTTCCACGGTTGGTTATGCCGGTGGCGAACCAAGCCACTGGGTCAACGAACACAATGTTTGGCTCCACGGCTTCTGGAGATGGAATTGGGCCGATTCGTATGTGAAGGTGCAATCCATCGACGCCAAGCGGCACGTTTTCGTTACGGCCAAACCATATGGAGTGTACGGGTATCGCAAGGGACAGCGTTACTACGCCTTCAATATCCTGTGGGAGCTCGATCATCCCGGAGAATACTATCTGGATCGTAAGGCGGGGAAGCTCTACTTTTGGCCGCCGGCGCGGCTTGCAGCAGGCAGTACGGCTTACCTGAGTATGCTCAAAGAACCATTCGTCAAGATGGAGCACACGTCTTATGTCACCTTGCGGAACCTGAATTTCGAGTTCGCCCGCGGTTCGGGGGTGCAGATCATCGGAGGCCAACGGTGCCAAGTGGCGGGATGCACTTTCCGCGGCCTGGGCGAGGTCGCCGTCTGCATCGGCAATGATATTAACATTTGTAATAATATCTATAACAATACCGTTCTGGACACCGACTCGGGCGCCGCGAATGGCGTGCTTGGCTGCAATATCCACGACACGGGTGAGGGTGGAATCATTCTCGGCGGAGGCGATCGCCGGACACTCCAACCGGGGGGCAATTACGCCATCAACAATCTCATCCATAACAGCAACCGTATTGTCTACAGCTACCGCCCCGCCA
This sequence comes from Planctomycetota bacterium, assembly GCA_021831565.1. Taxonomy (GTDB): domain Bacteria; phylum Planctomycetota; class Phycisphaerae; order WQYP01; family WQYP01; genus JAKBMM01. The sequence continues at coordinate 18,781 of JAKBMM010000051.1, read as the reverse complement.
TATTCGTCTCCGGCGTCGGCAACTGCATCGCCCATAATCTCATTTACAACCTGCCGCATAGCGCAATTATACTTTATGGCGACAATCAGCTGATTGAATACAACGTGATTCATCATGTGTGCCAGGAAACGGATGATTGCGGGGCCTTTTATATGGGGCGGGACTGGACGTCCCAGGGAAATGTCATCCGTTACAACTTCTTTTACGATATTCACGGTGTAGGACACGATGCGCGGGCGGTGTATCTCGATGATCTAACCAGCGGCGCAACCGTATATGGCAACATCTTCGCCAAGACGCAGTACGGGGTCTTCATTGGCGGCGGCCGCGACAACACGGTCGTGAACAACGTCTTCGTGAATTGCACCCCGGCCGTCTACGTGGATGCCCGCGGCACAAGTTGGGCTCGGCCCGCGGTGTATGGTGTTATGAAGAAGAGACTCGACGTGGTGCGGGCTTTCCGGCCGCCGTACAGTGTACGCTATCCGAAATTGTTGGAACTGAAAAAATACTACGCCGCCACCGGCGGCGTGCCGCCCGCCGACAATCTCATCGAGCGCAATATTGCTATCGGTGGAAAGTGGCTTAGGCCTGTTCACGGCACACCCGCCATGGCCGCTCGGGCGATAACTATACGCGATAATTTGGTCGGCATCGATCCACAATTTGTCGATGCGCCCCGGCTGGACTTTCGACTGAAGCGAACTTCACCGGCGTTTCGGTTGGGGTTTAAACCGATCCCGGTGGACCGCATCGGGCTGTATCGTGACCAGTACCGGTCACACTTGCCGACACAAAGGTAAGGGAGGGGTTTTACGACCAGCGGCATCCTCCCGACATATTTGCGTGCGAATATCTGAGAAGAATGGCTCCGGACCGCTGTTTTGCATTGCGGGCGAAGACCCCGATCCATAGGAATCAAAAAGGCCCACGGCCAACAGTCCCGATGGCTATCCCGATTGAGTCGGGTTGGACAGGGTAGATATGGCGGGATGGCGCTGGGGGTTTACTCGATGAATCGCTTAGCCAGGGCGCCCTGGTACGCTTGGAGAATGTCGTCGCTGAAACAGACCAATAGAACCTGCGCGAGGCCCGCATGGCTTTTTAGAAATGCGACTATCTCCTCCACGGCGATGTGCGCCGCCTCTTCCACCGGATAACCATACACACCGCAACTGATCGCCGGAAAGGCGATGGAGCGTACGGAATTCGCCACGGCCAGTTCCAGCGAACGACGGTAGCAGGAGGCCAGCAGGGCTGGTTCGCCATGGTGGCCGTCACGCCAAACCGGACCGACGGTGTGGATGATCCAGCGCGCGGGAAGCTCAAACGCGGGCGTAATTTTGGCTTCGCCGGTGGAACAACCGCCAAGCGTGCGGCAGCAGGCGAGCAGTTGCGGGCCGGCGGCGCGGTGGATGGCGCCGTCCACGCCGCCGCCGCCGAGCAGGCTGGTGTTGGCCGCGTTGACAACGGCGTCAACCTTGAGCGTGGTGATGTCGCCGCGAATCGCCGCCAAGCGGCTCCGGACATCCAAGGCATTGGCATGGTCGGGAGAGGCAAGCATGGGTGCACGTCTTTATATTGCTTCACCGCCCTGCGTTCCGTCGCTGACGCGGATAACATTTTCCAGGGGCAGCACGAAAATCTTCCCATCGCCGATCTGGCCCTTGCCGCCCGGACCGCTGCGGGCGGCTTTCATGATGGCGTCGATCGTGGGTTGGACGAAATTATCGTTGACCGCGATGTCCAGGCGAACCTTGCGAATGAGGTTCACCTGCATGGCCTGGCCGCGAAAATACTCCGTGTGGCCCTTCTGGCGGCCGTAGCCCTGCACGTCGCTGACGGTCAGGCGAAAAACTTCGACGTCGCTCAGGGCCTGTTTGACCGCTTCCAGGCGAAAAGGTTGGATAATGGCGGTAATCCATTTCATGGCGGATCTCCTAAAATGATTTCTCCTCCCATGGCGCAACCGCGTATGGAGAATGTATCACGAAGCGACGCGATACCCAAGCCGGGAGTAAAACCGGCAACCTAAATGTTGCCGCCAAGACGACGCGCCCGGCGCCGCGCTGCTTCTCCGGCTGCCCTGGAAAACTTGCCGCGCCCGCTGCGCCGGGATTCATCCGCCGGCTGGAATTGTAGCCGCCAGTTCGGGTACGGCGCCGGTATCCCACGCGTTTTCGCCGTGGATACCCATATCGAGTCCTTCGGTTTCCAGCACTTCGGATACGCGCAGTCCCACCGTCTTTTGCAGGATTACGCCGACGAGCGCGGTTCCGATCGCTGCGTAGGCCACTGCGCTAAGAGCGGCGAGCGATTCGATGAGAAACTGCCTGCCGTCGCCTTCGATCAACCCCGCGATCCCATTGACGGCGGCGGAGGCGAACAAACCCGTCAGCAACATGCCCAGAAATCCACCGACGCCGTGGACGGCGAAAGCGTCGAGCGAATCGTCATAACCGATTTTTATTTTGACTTGGACGGCCATGTAGCAGATGACACCCGCCAGCAAGCCGATCAGGGGCGAGGCCCACAGCGCGACATAGCCACAGGCCGGGGTGATAGCCACAAGCCCGGCGACGACGCCGGAAGCCAGACCGAGGGTGGTGGGACGGCGGTGATGCAACCACTCCGTAAGATTCCAGGCGATGGCGGCGGCAGCGGCGGCCATGGTGGTGTTGAGAAACGCCGCGCCGGCGACCACGGTGGCCGCACCGGCCGAACCAGCGTTAAAGCCATACCAGCCGAACCATAAAATCCCCGCGCCGCTCAGTGCCAGAGCCAGCGAAGACGGCTGGATCACCTGGTTGGGATAGCCCAGGCGCCGGCCAAGAAAAAGGGCCATGACCAGGCCGGAAACGCCGGAAGCGATCTCGACGACCGTGCCGCCGGCGAAATCAACCGCGCCAAGCTGGTGCAACCAGCCGCCGCCCCATACGAAATGGGCCAGCGGATCGTACACCAGCGTACTCCAAAGCAGCAGGAACAGAACAAACGAGCGAAGTTTCATCCGCTCGGCGATCGAACCGGCAATGACTGCGGGAGTAATCATGGCGAACATGGCCTGAAACACGCAGAAGACGGTTTCGGGGATATAACTGCCGCCCACATTGATCAGGTGACCGGGAGATACGCCGAGCAAAAGAATTTTTCCCGGCTGCCAGCCTATGAGTCCATATTGGTCCTTGCCGAAGGCCAGCATATAGCCGAACAGAAACCATTGCAGGCAAATCACCACAAGGGCCGTGTAAGAATGCATCATGGTGCCGAGAAAATTTTTCTTGCGCACCATGCCGCCGTAGAACAAGGCCAGACCGGGAATCATGAACATGACCAGCGCGGTGGAAACAAGCATCCACGCGGTGGAACCGGTGTCAATGGTGGGATGAACAACCGCGTCGCCGACGGTGGCGGAAGACGGCGAACGCCAGGCGCCACCGGGTTTGACAACTCCGGCCGAACAGGGGGCGCTGGAAACCAGCAAGGCGCCAAGCAACAAAATCGCCGCTAATAAACAAAATACGCGATCCGCGAACACAATCGGTTTGGAACGTCCCGGTAACACGCTGCTTACCTCTTTCTTTCCGATAAATGAAATACTTGGTCAATCAGACCGGACAATATTGTGGACAATAAGGCTCGGATTATCAAACGTTCGGAAAACGGGGGTTCTTGCAACAGCGGGGCGGGGGGAGTATTGTCAAACCGTTGGACAGGGTAACAGCAGTTGGCAAAGGCGATTCATGGGACCGGATATTGCACGCCTGGGAGAGATCGGTAATACATCCATTGTCGGGTTGCAATGGGGGGATGAGGGGAAAGGGAAAATCGTCGATCTGCTCACCGGCGGTTTTCACTACAACGTGCGCTGGAACGGCGGCAGCAACGCCGGTCATTGCGTTAAGGTGGGAGATAAAAAATACGCCTTTCACCTGATTCCCAGTGGAATTCTCCACCCCCACTGCGTGTGCGTGCTGGCCAACGGCGTGGTGATTGATCCGATCCAGCTTCTGCGGGAAATGGATGAATTGGCCGAACAGGGTGTTGAATTGGGGGAAAATCTGCGGATTTCCGCACAAGCGCACGTGGTGTTGCCATACCATAAAAGGCAGGATCAGCTTTCCGAAGAGCGCCTGGGAGATTGCAAAATCGGCACCACCGCCCGCGGCATCGGTCCTTGCTACGCCGACAAGGCGAGCCGTTCGTGGGCCATTCGCATGGGTGATCTGTTGGATCCAGAGCGGTTTGGCGAGAAGCTCCAGCGGATCACGCGGGAAAAAAACCTGCTCTTGGCCGCCCTCTACGATGCCGAACCCATCGCCTGGGAACCGATCTTCGAACAGTACCACAGTTGCGCCGAACAACTTCGGCCGTACGTGTGCGACACGACGCAGCTTTTGCATGAGGCGTTGCGCACGGGCCGGCGCGTGCTCTTTGAGGGCGCCAACGCGGCCCTGCTGGATCTGGACCATGGAACCTTTCCCTTTGTAACCAGCAGCAACTGCGGTACCGGGTTGAGCGCCGGTACGGGCGTTCCGGCCACGGCGCTGCGGACCGTTTTGGGCGTAGTCAAAGCGTATTGCAGCCGCGTCGGCGCCGGACCGTTCCCGACGGAACAGAACAATGACGTCGGCGAACGCCTCCGCCTGCGGGGCCATGAATACGGCACCACCACGGGCCGGCCGCGCCGTTGCGGATGGTTGGACCTGGTCGCTGTGCGTTATGCGGCGCGCCTTTGCGGAGTCACCGGACTCTGTGTCATGCTGCTGGATGTCCTTTCGAACTTTGACACTCTGGCGTTGTGCACGGGATACCGGCGGGGATCGCAGGTGACGGATTGTTTTCCGCCCGACGCCTATGATTTAGAGCGGGTGCAGCCGGTCTACGAAACCCTCCCCGGCTGGCGGGAATCGCTCGATGAGGTTCGCTCGCCGACGGATCTGCCGGATAATGCACGGCATTACCTGGAGCGGGTGGAGGCGTTCGTGCAAACGCCGATTCGCGTAATCAGCGTGGGGCCCGCGCGGCACCAGACGTTGATCGTCTAGTTTTATAAGCAAGGACTTTTATAAATAAGTTAATTATGAATGGCGCCACCAACATCCCGAAGCCTTCGTCGATCGGCGTTTTCCCCGGCCGCCTGCCGCGGCATGTCGCCATCATCATGGATGGCAACGGCCGCTGGGCCACCCGGCACGGGCGGCCGCGAAGCAAAGGGCACCGCGCGGGCGCCAAGGCCGCCCGCGCCATCATCGAACATGCGGCTCGTTTGGGCCTGGAGCAACTGACCCTCTACAGCTTTTCCGTTGAGAATTGGCGGCGACCGGCGGCGGAGGTCGGCCAACTCATGGGGCTTTACCTGGAATATCTGGTCCGCTATCGGAAAATGCTGCTGAATAACAACATGCGATTCCGACAGATCGGTCGCCGCGAAGGCCTGCCGGCCGATGTTTGCCGCGAACTCGACGCCACCAGCGCCGCCACGAAAGATAACACTGGAACCCTGCTCTGTCTGGCGGTGAACTACGGCGCCCGCGCGGAAATCGTCGATGCGGTCCGCCGTATTTGCGAAAAAGTCAGGACGGGCCGTCTTGCTCCGGAGGCGGTGGACGAACAAGTCGTCAACGAGCATTTATACACCGTCGGCATGCCCGATCCGGACCTGCTGATTCGAACGGCCGGAGAAATGCGTTTGAGCAATTTCCTTCTCTGGCAGATCAGCTATGCCGAGCTTTACGTGACCGACGTATATTGGCCGGAATTTACGCCGGCGCTGTTTGATGAAGCGCTGGGGAGCTATGCCGCGCGGCGGCGGCGCTTTGGCGGACTGGATCCGGGTAATTCAGCGGCCGGCGTGTTGGAAGAGTCGTCGTCTTCCCCCGGCAGGAGCTCGCGATGATGGAAACAGATTCATCTCTTCCCATCAGCTCCGCCGCCGCTTCGCCGCCAGCCACCCCCGCCGGAAAGGTTCCCGAGCGCATTTCACTCGCGACGCTTCGGCGCATGAAAGAACAGCGTCACCCCATTGCCATGCTCACCTGCTACGATTTTCCGACGGCAAGAATTCTTGGCGCCTGTGGCGTACATGTTCTGCTGGTGGGCGATTCAGCGGCTACCACGGTGCTCGGGGAAGCGTCGACCATCCACGCCACGATGGATTTCATGCTCGCCATCACGCGCGCCGTGCGGCGGGGAACAGACGGACCGCTCATCATGGGTGATATGCCCTTCGGAAGTTATGCCGACGTACCTTCGGCTATGACCAATGCCCGTCGCCTGCTGTGCGAGGGCGGTGCGGACGTGGTGAAAATTGAGGCCGATCGCCGGCAAGAGCCAATCGTGGCCGCCTTGGCGGGCGCGGGCGTGCCGGTGTGCGCTCACTTGGGCCTGCTGCCACAGCGGGTGGGGCGGGAAGGCGGCTATCACTATCAGGGACGTACACGGGAACAGGCCGATCGCATTGTTCAGGACGCGGTGCTGCTGGCCGGCGCCGGCGCGGAGTTGCTATTGCTGGAAGCGGTTCCGGACGCGGTAAGTCGGCGGGTAGTGGACGCGGCGCCCTGCCCGGTTTTGGGTTGTGGAGCGGGACCTTCCTGCCACGGCCACGTGGTGGTTCTGCATGATCTGCTGGGGCTAAGTGACAAGACGCCCCGTTTCGTGGATAAAATTGCCGATCTGCCCGCCGTGATCTCCCAGGCGGTGCGGGCTTATGTGGCGGATGTGGGCCAGCGGCGATATCCCGAACCGCGCCACCAGTACCACATGCGGGACGATGCGGCGCAAAAATAAAGAACGAAAATATCTTTTTACGGAGTTTCTAAATATGACCTCTTGTTGCGACAAAAAAAAAGCCGATCAAGACGCCACAACGCCACCGAGCGATCTGCCCCCATTGCGGCATGACCCCCAGTGGGAAATACATCCTTTCGAATTGCGGGACGCCTTGGCAGCGCGGCATGAGATTGTTCTTCTGGATGTCCGTTCGCCCGCGGAATGGGAAAAGGCACATCTGGCGAGCGCCATCCTGACGCCACTGGAAGAGATGCCCCGGCGGCTGGATGAACTGACTGTTTTTAAGGATAAACGCGTGGTCGTCTATTGCCACCATGGACGGCGCTCGCTCCAGGGCGTACGAATGCTGCGCTCGGCGGGCTTTCGGATGGTGCATTCGCTCGTCGGAGGAATTGAGGCGTGGAGTCTTTACGTGGATCAACACATACCGCGTTATGAGCGCTAAAGGGTTGTATGGGGGCAGCTCATGAAGAAAAGATTCAAGGACCTTGGCGAGCGGGAAATTCTGGCGCTGGCCGTTTCGCTGGAGGAAGAGCACAGCCGTACATACGCCGACTACGCCGAAAGTCTGAAAAAAGATTATCCCGCAACCGCTGAAATTTTCACGCACATGCAACAGGAGGAGTCGGAACACCGCCGCGCGCTGCTGGCGGAATACCGCAAGCGCTTTGGCGAGCACATTCCCCTGATCCGGCGCGAGGATGTCCGCGGCTTTATTACCCCCCGGCCGGTCTGGCTGATGACCAAGCTCGGTATCAACATGATGCGCCGCCAGGCCGACGTGATGGAACTTGAAACGCGCCGTTTTTACGAGCGCGCCGCCGCCGCCGCCACCGACGCGGGCATCCGCAAGCTGCTGATCGATTTGGCCGAGGCCGAACGCAAACATTCCGCTATCGCCGAATCGTTGGAAGCACAGCACTTGGGTCCCGATGTGCGCCGGGAGGAGGCGGCGACCCGTAGGCGATTGTTTGTTTTGCAAATCGTGCAACCCGGTCTGACCGGTCTGATGGACGGTTCTATTTCCACGCTGGCGCCGCTGTTCGCCGTCGCTTTTGCCACCCAGCAGGACTCCGCCGCTTTTTTAGCCGGCTTGGCCACCTCGGTGGGGGCGGGCATCTCCATGGGATTCGCCGAGGCGTTATCCGATGACGGCTCGCTGACCGGGCGGGGGCACCCGATGACGCGGGGTGTCGTCTGCGGTCTGATGACCGCCGGCGGCGGCCTGGGCCATACCCTGCCTTATCTGATTCCGCAGTTTCATACGGCCACCACCATCGCCGTGATCGTGGTCTTCTTTGAATTGATGGCCATTAGCTGGATCCGCTATCGGTTTATGGACATTCCCTTATGGCGGTCCGTTCGGATCGTGTTCGCCGGGGGGCTGCTGGTATTTCTGGCGGGCGTGGCGATTGGTCTGGTCGGTAATTATATCCTAGGCGGGTAAGAACGTGGGGAGAGACTTGGGGAGAACGGCGTCGTACGCCTGGCCGGAAATGAAAAAACCCGCGGATGGATTCATCCGCGGGTCGGATACAGATTGATCGAACGCGGCGGCGATTTACCGCCGGATAAAGTTAGTAGTCATCCATCTGCTCGTTGCCGCCGGCCTTCTTTTCATCCTTCTTGGGCAACTCGCTGATGACCGCATCGGTGGTCAACAGCAGACTGGCGATGGAAGCGGCGTTGGTCAGGGCGATCCGTTCCACTTTGGTCGGAACGATCACACCCATCTTGATCAGATCGCCGTATTCGTGGGTGAGGGCGTTGAAGCCGAAATTTGGATCCTTGCTCTCAAGAACCTTCTGCGCCACGATACCGCCGTCCACGCCGGCGTTTTCGGAAATCTGCCGGATAGGGGCGTACAAGGCTCGCTTGACGATATCGGCGCCGATCTTTTCATCGCCTTCCAGCCGGCGCTTGTCGATGGTCGCGATCGCCCGCAACACGCTCACGCCGCCGCCGGGAAGAATCCCCTCTTCCACCGCGGCCCGACAGGCGTGCAGGGCGTCCTCCACGCGTGCTTTCTTTTCCTTCATCGCCGCTTCGGTCGGCGCGCCAACTTTGATCAGCGCCACGCCGCCGGCCAGTTTGGCCAGCCGTTCCTGGAGCTTTTCGCGGTCGTAATCGCTGGTGTTTTTCTCGATCTCGTTCTTGATCTGTTCGATGCGGCCCTTGATCGCATCGCTCTTGCCGCCGCCTTCAATAATGGTGGTGGCTTCTTTTTCCACTCGTATTTTCTTGGCTCGACCGAGGTCTTTCAACTCCAGCGATTCAAGCGTGACGCCGATCTCCTCAAAAATAGCCTTGCCGCCGGTCACGATGGCGATATCCTCAAGCATGGCTTTGCGACGATCGCCGAATCCGGGGGCTTTCACCGCCACCACCTTAAGCGTACCGCGCAACTTGTTAACCACCAGCGTGGCCAGTGCTTCGCCTTCCACGTCTTCGGCGATGATTAACAGGGCCTTGCCCGCTTCGGCCACCTTACCCAAGATCGGCAGCAGATCCTTCACCGTGCTGATCTTCTTTTCATGGATCAACACGTGGCAGTCTTCAAAAACGGCTTCCATGGTCTGGGGATCCGCAAAGTGCGGACTGATATAGCCTTTATCGAACTGCAATCCTTCCACCAGCTCCACCGTGGTTTCCAAGCTCTTGCCTTCTTCCACCGTGATCACGCCGTCTTTGCCAACTTTATCCATCGCGTCGGCGATCATTTGTCCGATCTGGGTGTCCTGGTTGGCTGAGCTGGTGCCGACCTGGGCTATCTGCCTGGAGTTTTCCACCTTCATGGATATGCTCTTGAGATGCCCGAGCACCGCGTCCACCGCCTCTTCAATGCCCCGCTTGAGCTGCGTTGGATTGGCCCCGGCGGTCACGTTCCGCAAACCCTCATCATAGATCGCCTCGGCGTAAACCGTGGCGGTGGTGGTACCGTCGCCGGCCACGCTGCTGGTTTTGCTGGCGACTTCCTTGACCAGTTGGGCGCCCATGTTTTCGAACGGATCCTCCAGTTCGATTTCCTTGGCAACCGTTACGCCGTCCTTCGTCACCGTCGGACTGCCGAACGACTTTTCAATCACCACGTTCCGCCCCGACGGTCCGAGCGTTACTTTCACCGCCTTGGCCAGGATGTGCACGCCCCGGCGAATCGCTTCGCGGGCTTCGGTATCGAATTCAATCATCTTCGCGGCCATGTTGTTACTCCTAAAAAATTGTTCACTCTTGTTTTACGGCCTATGTGGGTATCGGCCCTGCATAGAAACGTCCGCTCCCGGCGCGCCGGGACGAACCGGGGCCGTGGGCGACCGATGTCTTTTTCACGTCACTCAAACAACGACGGCGAGAACTTCGTCCTCGCTTAAAATCAGCAGTTCTTCGCCGTCAACCTTAATTTCCGTGCCGGCGTAGCTTGCGAATATCACTTCATCGCCTTTTTTTACCTGGAATTTGGCCCGCTCACCGCTCTCGAGTAACTTCCCGTCGCCGACCGCGAGCACCTTGCCGCGCTTCGGCTTTTCCTTGGCCGCTTCCGGCAAAACGATTCCGCTCTTGGTCACACTTTGCGCCTCCAGACGCTTGAGAAGAACCTTGTCTCCCAAAGGACGAACATTTACCGCCATGGGCATTACTCCTTGAAAATATGTTTCCTTACGCATACCGGGAAAACCGTCTTACCCGGACCCTTGCCTTACCGTGGCCAGCGGTCGCCGTAAAATCGTTGCAGCGCCCGGGCCATCACATCCAAAAGTTCATTCACGTCCAGCGGTTCGGGCAGAACCGAAAAGGCATCCGCCCGCAACGCTTCCCGAATCAGCCGGTCTTCCCGCCGTGGCGCCAACAAAATAACCAGCGGAGATTTTCCACTCTCGTCTCCCGGGCGCCGCGGCGATCGCGGACCCATCACTTCGATCCGCCGACCCGCCGGCTCTTCTCGACGGTTCCATTCGCTTGGCATCCGGCCGCCATCCATCGCTTGCCGCCCCCACCGGTCCGCATCCCGATCCACGTCTTGTTCCCTCCCCCCATCCAACGCATCCGCCCGCAACCGCTGGAGCATTCGCAGAACCGTCATGCCATCCATGCCGGAATCTGCGGCGGTCGCTAAATGAGCGTCCACCACTGCCACGTGCATGGAATGTTGCTGCACCAGGGCTATCACTTCTCCCCCACTGGAAGCCAAAAATATCCGCACCTGCATTGGCGAAAGGAGGCGTGCGACCACTTCCTGCCACTCCGGTGCTCCAGACGCAACCGCCTCCCGCCGCTGGGAGCGGGTTAGCAAGATATTGAGCCTGGATCCATTTCCCATCGTTCATACTCAATCCAAGTGCAAAACCATAACACCGCTTAATGAGCAAAGATCGTACCGCCGGCAATGATGATATCCAACGGGGTTGCTTAATAGTTTCGTAACCATAGCAAATGCAATGCCTTATGAATATTATGGCGATGGTATTCAGGATGGTGTTCATTTTGTAAAAATCATCCTGCCGCCTGCCAAAGCCCACCCGTTTTCACAGGCTCCTCTGCCGTGTTGGCAGGGTCGGGCGGTTATACCCCGCGCCGCCCATTTTTAACAGGCCATCATCCGCGCTGGCCAGCCGGGGGCAGCTCGCCCATAATGCCTTCCATGGAATTTCCGACGTGGATGATCTGTCTGTTCCTTTTTCTAATCGGTTGTTGCGTGGGCAGCTTTCTAAACGTGGTCATCTGGCGCCTGCCGTTGTGCGGTCAGAAGACCACCTTCCGCGGTGTGGAAGGCCGATTGACCTTGAACTGGCCGCCGTCCCATTGCCCCGTTTGCCATGCCGGCGTTCGCTGGAACCGGAATATTCCGGTGCTTTCCTGGCTGGTTCTCCGTGGCCGCTGCGCCGCCTGCCAGACGCCCATCTCCATTCGCTACCCCCTTGTGGAACTGGGTACAGGTTTGATTTTCGCCGCGCTCTATCTGGCTTATTTTGTCGCAGGGTGGTATGGGCACATCTTTCATTCCATAGCATACGGCGGCCCCACTCTAGCTCTCGATATGTTCTATGCCGCCGCGCTGCTGGCCGCGGCGGGTATCGACGCCGATTGGTTCGAGATTCCCTGGCTGATACCCGTTTTGATTGTGGCGGCGGCATTGGCCGGCGTTCCCTTTGGCCGCCAACCCATGCTCGCGAGTCTCGCTCCCGCGTCGACCCCGGGGCGTCTGGCTGCCGGTGGCGCCGCCGGTCTGCTTGTTTCAATTGTTCTGCTGTACTGGCGACTGCTGCCCCAAAGTTTTCCACCCGAAACTCTGCCCGCAGAGTCGCCTGACATGCCGGATCCACCCGAGTTTCAACCACCTGTAGCTTTTTCCCGCAACTGGCCTTTCCTTCTGGCCGGTGGAATCATTTTACTGCTCACAGCCGGAGCGTGGATTGTTCTGTCCCCGCCCACGGCGTCGCTGGTAACGTTGATCGCGGGCATTGTGCTTTTTCTCATTGGTGTACTGCCGCGGACAATCCAATCGGACGACAATCTGGCCGAGCAGGTTCTCGACGAGGCCGAGGCGCCTTGCGCCCGCCGGGAAATTCTCAAGGAATTGCTTTTTCTTCTTCCGCCCATTTCCCTGGCCCTGCTGGCATTGACAATTCCCACGCCGCTCCCGCCGACACCCTGGTGCGGGCGGATTCTGGGAATTATCTTCGGCGGCCTCTGCGGCGGAGGTGTCATCTGGCTGATACGAATCGGCGGCACCCTGCTATTCGGTCGCGTCGCCATGGGAATGGGCGACGTTCATCTTATGGTGGCGATCGGGGCCGTGGCGGGAGGACTGCCGGCGATTGTTGTCGTTTTCCTCGCCGCTTTTCTGGCGCTGCTTTGGGCTGTGGTGTTGAAAATCATGGGTCGCCCCAATGTGCTTCCCTTCGGCCCCTGGTTGAGTATCGCCGGTATCCTGATTTTACTCATCGGGCAGCCGATCCTGCACTGGTATGGAAGTTTGCTCTTCCCGCGGTAGCCCACCGGGACGGCGACTGCCATAAGCCGGCCAGTTAAAAAAGTGTCAACAGCAAGGGTTGGGCGGGCGGATCAACCATTGAGAATTTTTTGCAGGACATCGGCGGAAGAATAGGAAGTCTTGCCGGGCGGAAGGAAGCGCTGAATCTCCACTACATCGTCACCGGCCGTGATGATCGCGATTTCGGATGCGCCTTGCGGATCAATCTGCCCCAGCCCGATAGTGGCAAACAGCGCATTGCAAAGGCACTTTCGCCCGACTGTTTCATCAGCCAGACCACCCTTGGAAACGTAGTCTGCAATGGGTTCCGCGGCGCAACGATACCCGAGCGTCCCATCGCTGCACCTATACGGTTTACGGAGATAGCCCAGATCGCACTTGCGATTCCGCTGTAAATAAACGTCAGAATCCGACATGGAATCTTCCAGTTCCAGCACCTTGAAAGGAAAACCCGTCGGTGACGCCTGCGGATCGGTGAAGACTCTGGCCCGGCGGGAGCACACCAGGTCGATAACCCGCCGCTTTAAGTCCTCACGGATCCCGGACTCCTGGCAAAAAGCGAAAGCCGTTCCAACTTGAATGCCCGCCGCCCCCTGGTCCAGCGCCCAATCCATTTGCCGCCGTGCGCCAAATCCGCCGGCCAGATAAAAGGGCAGGCCGATCTCGGCGATTTTTTGCAGATCCGCCACGTCGCGTGTCCCGTAGATCGGTTCGCCACGATCGGTAAACTGTGGCGGCCCGCGGGGCGGCGCATTGTGCCCACCAGCCACGGGGGCTTCGACAACAAAGCCGTCAACTCGCCCATTGGATTTGCGCGCCAGCGTCATGGCCAGCGTTGCCGAGGAAACAACCGCGAAAAAGCGGGGACGTTTGCGCGCCAAGATTTCCGCGCCGCCATCACCCTCATTTTGCGCCATAAAAGCAGCGGGATTGAACCGGCTGGAGAAGGCCTTGTCCGGAGCGGTTCCTTCCACATCAATTTTGAGTTCGACCGTCTCTCCGCGGGCCAGCAGATCAAGCGCCCCGGGAATAAATCGCGGGATGCCGGCACCCATGAGTACATAGTCCACATCGGCCAGCATGGCTCCGAAGAGTGTGGCCAGAGTCGGCGTCTGCACCTTTTCCAGAAGGTTCATCCCCACCAGCCCGGAATGTCCCTCCTTGGCGAGAAAGACTTCAGTAAAAGCTGCTAATACGGTCAATTCTTCCAAAGCCTGGCTGAAATCGATTATCGGCATGGGGTTGGATTTGAATGACGTTTGGGCGCTTGCGTCGCCGACGATAAAATAGCGATTCCACACTCTCTTGGCGATGCTGGAAAATGGAAAGGCGTCGGCCGCCCGGCGGAGATGTCCGTCCGGGTCGCCGCGTTGCAACCGCCGCGCCAGCACAGTAGCTATTCCCGTTCCGGATACGACGCCAAGCTGTCCGCGCCGGGCAACCGATTTTGCAAGAACCCAGTTGGATACGCCAACGCCCATTCCTCCCTGAATAATTTTGAATTTTGGCTCCGTCACGTAGAAACTCCGTTCGCATCGCGGTGTACAAGGCGATCTTTAAGCCTGCTGGAATGATTCCAGGCGTTGCAAAATTTACCCGCTCCCGGCAGCCGGAAGTTGCATCCACCATAACCACAGACAACTCTCACAATACGACACGGAGGCATTCATTCCAAAAGCTGTCTCTCCCGACCTCGGTCGGGATCAGTACAGATTGGGATCGGCCGCCGCCAGCCGCGTGTGTCCAATCCAATAATTAATTATACGGGCACGGCGTCGTTTACGCGCGAAAATAGCGCAACCCACCGAGGGGAATCATTCAGGTCTTAACGGGGGGCGGGAGCCGGTACAAAAAAGATCGCACCAGCGCCGCTTTGACCTGTGCCATGTCCGGGCAGGCGCCGCCCAGCGCCGCGGCCAGGGAAGTAACGGGCCGGTTGAGTCCGCAGGGGTTAATCAGATCAAAATAAGATAAATCCGTGGTGACATTCAGAGCCAGACCATGCAGCGAAACCCCACGGCGCAGCCGGACGCCCAAGGCGCATATTTTGGCCGGTTCCGGGGCGCTCCCGCTGATTTCGGACCGTGCGCCAACCCACACGCCGGTGGCGCCGCGCTGGGCCCAACCGATCAGGCCAAACGTCGCCAGCGCCTGAATGACCGTCTGTTCAAGAAATCGCATGTAATCGTGTAAGCCCATCCGATAATAATTCAGCGGCACAAGAGGATAGGCGACAAGCTGGCCGGGACCGTGAAAGGTAATGTCTCCGCCGCGATCGGTATGGACCACCGGCACGCCCCGCGCCGCAAGCAGCTCCGGGCTGGCCAGCAGATGCCGCGCCGCTCCCGGCGTGCGCCCGATGGTGATCACGGGCGGATGCTCCAGCAATAGAAGAACCCCCGCCGGCCACTGGCCGGACAGGACTTGCTCGTGCCAAGCAAGCTGCTGATTCCACGCGGCTTGGTATTCCACGCGGCCCAGGTCCCTGACCAGGGGCGATGGAAACTTGGCGGTCGGAGCGGGGGGAAGGTTGTTCATCGTACGAAGGGGTTCCGAGCCGAAGCCGGCGGATGCGGGCGGCGCGAACGGCGCCGCGAAACGTCGGCGGCCTGACCATCACGAACGCCCGCCTTCCGGTAGGCATGGCCGGCGCCGTCCTGACGGTGGGAACGCCGGCCGGCGAGATCCAAGGCGCGCCGCAGCACGTCGTCGACGGTGTCGGCGAAGACAAAACTCAGGTCCTTCTTCACCAGGTCTTTGATTTCCTGAAGATTCTTCTCGTTGCGCCGGGGCAGCAACACCGTTTGAATGCCGGCGTGCTGGGCGGCTATTACTTTTTCCTTGACCCCGCCGATCGGCAGAACCAGGCCGCGGAGCGTAATTTCACCGGTCATTGCCAGATCAGGGCGCACCGGCTTGTTGAGGAACAGCGAGGCCAGCGCCGTATACATGGCGACGCCGGCGGAAGGCCCGTCCTTGGGCACGGCTCCGGCGGGCACGTGTACGTGCACGTCCAGGCGCTGGAACATTCCCGCGTCCAGACCGAGGCGGGCGGCGTTATTTTTCAAGAGCGAGTAGGCCGCCTGGGCCGATTCGCGCATGATGCCGCCGATCTGGCCGGTAAGACGCAACCGCCCTTTGCCGGGCATTTGGGTGGCCTCGACGAAAAGAATGTCGCCGCCGAAAGGCGTATATGCCAGGCCGGTGACAACCCCCGGCGTCGCCGTGCGAAGTGCGACCTCGCTCTCGAATACCGGAGGGCCGAGGTATAGCAAAAGGTCATCCGGCTTGACCTCCATGCGCGGCGCCTGGCTAAGCATAACCGCCAGCGCGGCGGGATCGGGTGATCCGGGCCGGCCGTCGCCCTTGGGCGCCTCCACCACGGGAATTTTCTCCACCAGTTTCGCCGCCACCGACCGAATCACCGAGCCGATGGCGCGTTCCAGGCTGCGCACGCCAGCTTCGCGGGTATAACGATCAATGATGGCCGCGATCGTGGCGGAGGGAATTTCACATTGCCGGCGCGTCAGGCCGTTTTCCCCCAGTTGCCGCGGAAACAGATATTTCCGCGCGATCCGCAATTTATCCTGCTGGGTGTAGCCGGGAATTTCAATGGTTTCCATGCGGTCCTTGAGCGCCGGCGGCACGGGTTCCATATAATTTGCTGTACATATAAAAATAACCTTGCTCAAATCAAATGGTACGCCCAGGTAATGGTCCTGGAAGGTGCAATTCTGTTCCGGATCCAGCACCTCCAGCAGCGCCGCCGAAGGATCGCCCCGGAAATCGGCCCCCAGTTTGTCGATCTCATCGAGCATCATCACCGGGTTGTTTGAGCCGACTTTGCGAAGTTCCTGGATGATGCGGCCGGGCATGGCGCCGATGTACGTGCGGCGATGGCCGCGGATGTCGGCTTCGTCGCGCACGCCGCCGAGACTCATCCGCACGAACTTGCGGCCGAGCGATTCAGCAATGGATTTGCCCAGGCTGGTTTTGCCCACGCCGGGCGGGCCGAGGAAGCATAGAATCGGGCCGCGCCCGGCGGGATTGAGTTTTCGCACCGCCAGGAATTCAATGATGCGCTTCTTGATTTTCTCCAGGTCGTAATGATCGCGATCCAGAATTCGCCGGGCCTTGCCGATGTTCAGATCATCCCGGGTGGATTGGTTCCAGGGCAGTTCCGCGACGGTCTCCAGAAAAGAACGAATCACACCGTATTCAGGGGACACAGGCGGCACCGCGGCAAGCCGCTGAAGTTCACGATCCGTTTCTGTTTTCACCACCGCGGGAACGGCGGCTTTCTCCAGTCGCTTGCGTAAATCGGCGATTTCCTCGCTGTAATTCTCCTCCGTTCCGAGCTCCTTCTGGATGGCTTTGAGCTGTTCCTGAAGAAAATAGTTCCGCTGGCTCTTGTCGATGCTGGAACGGACCTGCGACTGAATCTTTTCCTCCAACTCCAGCAGCTCGATGCGGGTGGCGAGTTTTTCACGCACGCTGCGCAAGCGCTTGCTCGCGTCGCTTTCTTCCAGAATGGCCTGCTTTTCCCGAACCGATTCGTGCAGGTTCGCGGCCAGAAAATCAGCCAGAGTGGCCGGCGATTCTATGTCATTGAGAACGCCCGCCGCCTCGTCCGGAATATTCGGGGAAAGCTCTATCATGCGGCGCGCCGCCCGCCGCACGCTCTGCACCAGCAGATTGAATTCGGGATTCGGCGGCGGCAGGATGTCGGGTATGGGCTGGATACGGGCCTGGAGGTACGGATCCTGGGCGATGAATTCGACGATTTTGAACCGTACCAGACCGTGCACCACGATGCTCTGGCTGCCTTCCGGCTGCCGGAGCATTTTGAGCACGATGGCCACTGTGCCTACCGTATAGAGGTCCGTCGGCTGCGGATTTTCAACCGATTCATTTTTTTGTGTTACCACGCCGATGATCTTTTCACCCGGCATGACGACATCGAGAAGCCGGCGGCTTTTGTCTCTCCCGATGGTCAAGGGAATCACGGCGCCGGGAAACGCGACCGTATCGCGTACCGGCAAAATGGGAATGATGTCCGGGATACGGACCTGGTGAATCAGCGGACCGGCAACGGGCGCTGTTTGGGATTCTCCTCCCGCCGGCGCCGGCTCCGCGGATGGCGCGGTCGGATCAGACCCTTGGCCGGTCGGTTCATCATTCCGCCGACTTGCGTTATTTTTCGTTTCATCAACCATTTTTTGATTCATCCGTGTTGGAGCCTGTGTGCGGACTATTCGAGGTTTTCATCGGCTTCCCACATACTCTTCTGGCCGCCCCCGCTGCGCCGGAATCAGCCCCGCCGTTTAGGCAGAGTGATCCACAGCATCCCACTTTCATAATGGGCGGAAATTTGCTGTTCTTCCACGTTGGCCGGTATTTCCACTGAGCGACCGAACACGCCGTGGTCGATTTCCATCAAATGCACGGCGACGGTGCGATCACGTCCCGTCGGCATGGGACATTCCCGCTTGCCACGAATGATCAGATGGTTTTTCTCCACCCGCACGTGAATATCGTTTTTATCCATCCCGGCGATATCGGCGCAAACGAGAAACGCCGTGCGCGTTTCGTAGAGATTCACGCTCGGCCGCCACGAATCCGTCGCCCAGAAGCTGAAAAACTGCCGGTTGAGAATCGTTTCGCCGATCTGGCTGGCGATACGCCGGGCGATCGCCGTTTCTTCCGAACTGGCCGTATTAATGGTTGACATAGATCACCCGTGCAGGCGGTTGGACTCGCCGAAGCATGATAAACTTGCCTTATTGTACGACGCCGCATATATCCCCGCCAAGTGGAAGAGCGTTCCTGGCGGTGGCCGTTTTAGCCGCAGCACCGGTGACGCGCAGCATTGCAAGCGCCGCCGCCTTCACTGCCCCAGCGACGGGGGACGATCCGCCGGCGCGGCGCCCCACTGCTTGTTCGGCTTCTTGCCAAGCTGAAAATCCATCTTGCCGCCGCGGGTGATCTCGCGCGCCCATA
>JAKBMM010000050.1 GCA_021831565.1 Planctomycetota bacterium | reverse complement strand
AAATCGCCCAACCGCGATTTGTACTCGCCCATCGGCGGAAAACTCGAACAGGCCGGCGGTGAATCGCCGTACACTTGCGCCTTGCGGGAAATTCGGGAGGAAACAGGAGTTGAACTGGAACTGCGGGACCTGCGGCTATGCGGAATCGTCTCGGAGCGGGCGTTTGAAGGTCAGATACATTGTTTGATGTTCTGCTTCGAATCGCTCCGTCTTGTCGATCTGCCGGAGCGAACCATCGCCGAAGGACGGCTGGAATGGGTCAAGCTGGACGAGATCGAATCCAAACCGATTCCCGCCACGGATCGGCGGGTGATTTGGCCGTTGATGCGCCGTCATAGCGCAATGCTCAACGGCGGGTCCCGATGCGCCAGGCGCGATATTTTCAGTGTGCACATCGACTGCGCCGATCCACGGCGGATGCGAATTGTCATGGAGCATCCCATCGACGAGTCCGATGATTCCTCCGCGGTGCAAAATCCGGATTAGGTGGCTGCGGCCGCATGCAGGCCCGCATCCGCCAACATGCGTTGCAGCAGCCGCTGGGCCTTCACCCGCTCATCCCGCTGCGGTGCGCTCAAGGGATGGCGGCCGGATCCGAAGTTGAAGCCCCGCAGATCCACTGCCGCCCGGAATCCTTCCGGAAAATCATGGGAGAAGAACATCACGTCGAAGAATTCCAGCAGGCGGTATTGAAGTTTGATGGCCTCGTCGATTTTCCCGGCGCCGGTCAGGTCAAAGAGTTGGCGGGTTATTTCCGGCACGACCCCACCGATGGCATGCGTCCCTCCGTTGCAGCCGATCAACAGCATGGGAACCAACACCGTTTCCCCACCCGTCAGGAACACAAAATCGGGGCGATGGGGCCGGACCGCCTGGATCATCCGCATCATCTGGGGGATGTCGCCGGAAGAATCCTTGATGCCGCAAATTCTCTCCATCTCACTCAACCGCCGGAACGTTGGCAAGTCAATGGGACTGGCGAATGCCGGAATGTTGTAAAGCGTCACATCAATGGGACTGTTCCGCGCGATCTCGTGAAAGTAGGCGTATACACTTTCCGGCCCCATCCGGTAATAGAACGGAGATACAATGGCCACGGCCCGCGCTCCATATTCGCGGTACCTTTCGCAGGCTTTGATCGTTTCCTTGACGTTGGCTTCGGCGGCGCCGGCGAGCACCGGCACACGCCCCCGCGCCTGCTCACACGCGATCCGGTTAATCCGCATTCGCTCTTCGGCCGTGAATCGCGTGAATTCGCCGGTGGAACCGTTGGGATAAAGGCCATGCGCGCCCCGCTCAATCAGCCAGTCAAGATAACGCCGCAGTTCCGGTTCGTTGATCTGGCCGCGTTCATCGAGGGGAACGAGGTGGGGGATATAAATGCCCGCGATTTTCGCCGGGGATGCCGTGGCTTGACGCGGCCAGGCCTCCGGCGCCGCTTCCCGTTGTTTTCCGACCATGAAAATAACCTCCGTTATCGTTATTTGTGGTAAATAAATTCCGCACCGTGCCGCCCCGATGATTTACCCGCCGGCGGGCGGAACCGCTGATGGAAACATAATACTTCCGTTTCGCCGGTGGAAAACAGTATAGCCGAAAGTCCGCAAGTCCGTCGCGTTTGAAGTCGTGTTGTTTGAAGTTCTCGCTCTCTCGCCCGGTGCGACGAGGCGCACGGCGCCTTAACCCCGGCTATAATACAAGCATTCGGCTAGTGCTCTGTCACGCCTACAGTTGCGGGTTGACGGAGGGCCAGGGGGCCGTGGGCGCGAAGCGAGGAGGATCGCGTATGGGTTCATACGCTGACGACGAGCGACAAAGCCCACGGCCCCCTGGCCCCCGCCCGCAGGGTTGGCCTGAAACCGGCCATCTGCGGCGTCGCACCGGCTCAATGGGTTTACGAACCCGGCTTTCGCCGGTGACTCCTTGCATCTGGCCGGTTTGAGGCCAATCAACCCGCAACTGTAGGTGTGACAGAGCACTAGGAATTTCATCCATTATGCCCGAAAGAATATTTCAACTGGTCAGCTCCTTCACGCCCACCGGCGATCAGCCCGCGGCCATCGAGAAGTTGGTCCGGGGGTTTGAGGCCGGCGCTAAGCATCAAATTCTGATGGGTGTGACCGGTTCCGGCAAAACCTTCACCATGGCCCATCTGGCGGCCCGCCTGGGTAAACCGACCCTGGTCATCAGCCACAATAAAACGCTCGCGGCCCAGCTTTTTGAGGAATTCAAGGAGCTTTTTCCCCACAATGCCGTCAACTATTTTGTAAGTTATTACGACTATTATCAGCCGGAAGCGTACATCCCCCAGCGCGACATCTACATCGAAAAAGACGCCGCCCGCAACGATGATCTCGATCGGTTGCGCCTGGCCACCACCAGCAATCTCATCAGCCGCCGGGACGTGCTCACCGTGGCCTCGGTAAGCTGCATTTTCGGACTCGGTTCGCCGGACGAATATAAAAAAAAGGTGATTTCCCTGCAGCGCGGCGCAACTCTCGGTCGCGACGAGCTTTTACGAGCGCTGGTTGATCTGCAATACGAACGCAACGATATCGAATTCAAGCGCGGCGTGTTTCGCGTCCGCGGCGACGTGGTGGAGATTTTTCCGGCCTACGAAACCACCGCTATCCGCCTGGAAATGTTCGGCGACGAAATTGATTCCATCTGGCACATTCACCCCGTCAGCGGCCAGCGGCTCACGGAGGAAACCACCGCTTTTATTTATCCCGCCAAACACTATGTCGCCGACGACTCCACGCTGGCCCGCGCGGTTCACGACATTCACCAGGAACTGCAGGAGCGGCTCAAAGAACTGCGGATGCAGGGAAAACTGCTCGAGGCGCAGCGCCTGCTGGCCCGCACCAAATACGATATGGAAATGCTTCTGGAAACCGGTTTTTGCGGCGGCATAGAAAATTATTCCCGCCATCTGGCCGGTCTTCCCCCCGGCTGCAAGCCCTTCACCCTGATCGATTATTTTTCAGATGATTACCTGCTGATGATTGATGAATCGCATGTAACCATTCCGCAGTTGCGCGCCATGTACGCCGGCGATCGTCACCGCAAGGAGGTGCTCGTCGAGCACGGCTTCCGGCTGCCTTCCGCCCTGGACAACCGCCCCCTGCGCTTCGAGGAGTTCACGGCTCTCTGGAAACAGGTCCTTTTCGTCTCCGCCACACCGGCGGAATTTGAGTTGAACCTTACCGGCGGAGAAGTGATCGAGCAGATCATCCGCCCCACAGGCTTGCTGGATCCCGTCATACACGTACGCCCGGCCCAGGGGCAGGTTGCGGATTTGCTCGCGCAGATTCGCCGGCGCGCCAACCAGGGCCGGCGCGTACTGGTGACCACGCTCACCAAGCGCCTGGCGGAGGATTTGTCCCATTACATCGGCCAGGCCGGTCTGCGGTGCAAATATCTGCACAGTGAAATTCAGACGTTTGATCGCGTGGACATTCTCCGCGGGCTGCGGGAAGGCCTTTTTGATTGCCTGGTCGGGGTCAATCTGTTGCGCGAAGGTCTTGATCTGCCCGAGGTGTCCATGGTCGCCGTGATGGATGCCGACAAACAGGGCTTCCTGCGCAGCGAAACGTCGTTGATTCAAACCATCGGCCGCTGCGCGCGCAATGTAGATGCCGAAGTGTATCTATATGCCGATACGATCACGCCGTCCATGCGGCGGGCGATCGACGAAACGCAACGTCGCCGGGACATCCAGGGGGAGTATAACCGCGCCCATGGCGTTACTCCGCAAACGATTCAAAAGGCCATCCGCCACGGGATTGAAGTGGAGCTTCGCGCCCGTCATCAGGCCCGGGAAATGGTCGCATCTTCCGAAGATCAGTACGAGCGGCGGGAAATCATCCGCATGTTGGAGGAGGAAATGCTCGCGGCGGCCAATAATCTGGAGTTTGAGAAAGCGGCGCAAATCCGCGATCGGCTCAAGGAGTTGCACGCCCAGGCGCCCCCCGGCGATGGCGACGCCCGGCAAGCCGTCGCCGAGCATGAAAGGCAGTTGGCCGCAGCCATCGATGCGGGCATTGCGGGTCGTCTGGCCAACCGGCCCGCAACAAGTCCCACACGGCGCAAAGTTCGCCGGAACCATGGCCCGCGGAAAAATTAGAGTCTGTTCGGATAGGCTCTATAGTGATACTTGTTGTTTTCCGGAAATGGTATAACCATCCGATTAGAGCGGAGACGGCTCCATGAAGAAAAAAACAGGGGTAGGAAAAAACTCCCGGTCCGGCGCGCCGCCGGCCAAATTCTGGCAAACCCGTATTGGCGACGCTTCCGACGAAATTGCCGAAAAATTCGTTGAGTCGCTTTCCGTGGATTGCCGCCTGGCCGGGCATGATATCCGTGGCTCCATGGCGCACGCCGCCATGCTCCGGCGGGTCGGCCTTATTTCCGATTGGGATATGCGCCGGATCCAGCGGGGCCTTGCCGGGATACTCAAGGATATCCAGAGCGGGCGGTTCATTTTCGATCGCCGCCGGGAAGATATTCACATGGCCGTGGAAGCCGCGCTGAGCGAGCGGATCGGCGAGCCGGGACGAAAGCTTCATACCGCCCGCTCGCGCAATGACCAGGTCGCCCTGGATCTGCGGCTCTGGTGTCTGGAGGCGATCGCCGCTTTGAACAAAAAACTTCTGGCCATGCAGCGCGGTCTGATCCGCCTGGCGCGGCGCGATGGCGAGGTCCTGATGCCCGCCTATACCCACTTGCAGCGGGCCCAGCCGATTGCCTTCGGCCATGAGCTGCTGGCCTACGTGGAAATGCTCCAGCGCGACCGCGGGCGCCTGGCCGATTGCGCCCGCCGTACCGCCGTTTCGCCTCTGGGCAGCGGCGCCGCGGCCGGAACTACGCTGCCCATCGACCGGCGGTTCACCGCGAAACTGCTCGCCTTTCCGGCGATTAGCGAAAACTCTCTCGATGCCGTGAGCGATCGCGATTTCATGGTGGAGCTGGCGTTCGATCTTTCCATGATCGCCATGCACCTTTCGCGCTGGGCTGAGCAGTGGATCATCTATGCCTCCACCGAATTCGATTTTATTCGTCTGGCCGATCGGCACACCACCGGCAGCAGCATGATGCCGCAGAAACGAAATCCGGACATGCTGGAACTGATCCGCGGCAAAACCGGTGGAGTTTACGGTCAGCTTGTGGCTCTGTTGACTATGCTCAAGGGCCAGCCGTTGGCATACAACCGTGATATGCAGGAAGACAAACGGTGGCTCTTTGGAGCGATGGATACGGTCGGCGATATGCTCAGCATCGCCGCGGCCATAGTGGCCGGGGCGGCCATCAAGCCTGATTCCATCTCCAGCCGCATCGACGAAGGGTTTCTGGACGCCACGGCGCTGGCCGAATATCTGGTCAAGCGCGGCGTGCCGTTCCGGTCGGCGCACCAGATTGTCGGCAAACTGGTCGCGCACTGCGAAAAATCCGGACTTAAGGCGCTGGCGGATCTGGAACTCTCCGTACTGCGGAAAGCCTGCCCTCGCATTGCGCGGAATGTCTACCAGACGCTTGGCGCCCGCTCTGTGGCGGAAAACTATGCGTCCCAGGGAGCGGGGGGGCGGCGGCAGCTGCGCGCGCAACTGGCCGCATGGGAAAAACGTCTCAATTCCGTTCGCCCTTAAGAACCTGTCTTTTGAGATAGGTTCAATCTTCTTGTTCATCCCAGGGCATGCCGGCCCGTCTGAAAAACCGCTCCCAGTTGCCGAAGGCGAATCCTTCGATCTGCCGATCAGAAAGTCCAGCGCGATGGAGCGCTTCGCCAAGCCGGGCCAGATCGGCGGGACCGCGAATGGGAGCGGGCAATTCATCCGCGGAGAATCCGCCATCCATATCCGAGCCGAGTCCGATCCCATCATCGCGTCCCGTGGTATCCAGCACGTGACAAACGTGCCGAACCACGTCCGCCACCTGCGCCGGCCTCCGGTTGGCCAGGAAATGTGAATACAGATTGATGCCGATCATTCCGCCGGCATCGGCCAGCGCCCGGATCTGTTGGTCGGATAGATGCCGCTCCGGATGCCTGGCGGCGGTCAAAAGCGCCCGGCAATTGCTGTGGGAGGCGATTTTGGGGCGTCCGGCGCATTCCATGACTTTCCAGAACGCCGCCTCGGAAAGATGCGACACGTCGTGCACCATGGCCAGTTGGTCCGCCTGCGCCAGCAGGCGCCGTCCCGCTGGTGTTACATCGCCGCCGGATTGATCGCCGCCCGCCCACGATGTTCCGCCGACCCAGCTTAGGGCGAGAATCCGCACTCCCCGCGAATAAAACGTATGAAGATCTTCGGGGCTTCGCACCCCCGCGGCGCCTTCCAGTAGAAGCATGACTTCCAGTGGTGGTTCGAGGTCGCCGGAACGTGATGGAACCACGTCGTTTTGTTTACGCAGAGGCTGCCGGGACGCCGCATCCGGGCGGTCGGCTGAGGGCTCCGGCACGGTGCCATGGGCGCCGGGGGCGAAGCGCAAAGTGCCGTCGGCATGCCACCGCCGGTAAATTTCAAGCTGCGCCAGCGACGCGGCAAACGCTTCCGCCGGCGTGTCGTAGCACCAGGGACCATCCACCGCCTGGTCCTGCGAATCCCCACCCCGCGGCTGGACAAAAACGCTCGCAATCGCCCGTCGGATTCGTCCCTGGGCCAGCGCCGGAAAAGTCACCGCCACCGGTCCGGTCTCTTCGCGAATCGCTCTCGGATTCGCCCGCATGTCCCGGCCCCGTTGGGCCAGATAAGCCAGGTCCAGGTGGCCGTCAAACCAATACATATATATCTACACATCAATCATTTTATTGTGCCCGATCAGCGGCAGTGTGCCGCGGTCGCCCGCCAGCGCATGGCGAATGCCCAGCAGGGAAAAAAAGATGAACAACACCCATATCAGCGCCCCGAGAAAGGCAAACGCCGCGCCGACATACTTCATTCCAGGAACGGCCAGCAGCGGCAGGAACGCCAGACCCAGAATCTTGCATGCGGCCCAGAATATGGCTTCCCCTAGAAACAGCATAAACCCCTGGTTGGCGTGATGTCGTGCGAAAGGCGAGTCCCGGGCCGCCAGCAGCGGGGCCAGCACCAGCACGCCCATGTATGCCAGGATGGCCATGGCCCGATTCGCCCGCACGTCTTGCGGATCCACTTCCGGCCGGACACCCGCGGCCGGTACGGCGGCGGCCGGCGGTGGAGACGGAGGCGTCCGGGGTTCTTCGGGTTTCAGGTTGTAACCGGAATCTTCTGGCATCGCGCCTCTCCTGTATATACACAAGCTGCCTTTGTCTTGAATTATACTACGCGCGGCCGGCGATGAGACATTCAACTTAAACCGTATTGGGGTTAAACCGCGTCATGGCGGTTCATCTTCAATCCCGGCCGGTGCGGGTCATGGACTTGAGCCCGTACCGGCGAACCAGGCGGTAGAGGCGGCGTCGTTCGATTTGCAGAAGTTGGGCGGCCCGGCCTTCGTGGCCTTCGGTTTCGTTCAGCGCCAGGACAATCAGTTGGCGCTGGGCATGATCCAGTGGCACAACGCTCGTCGAAAGGGCCGGCGGCGCGGCGTCGCGGGAAACTCCGACGGCGCCGCGAATGCGCGGGGGAAGATGCTGTGCGTTCGGCCGACCATCGGCCGCGACAATCATCGCATGTTCGACGGCGTTGGCCAGCTCGCGGACATTGCCGGGCCAGTGGTAGGAGGCGAGCATGGCCAGGGCATCAGTGGCGAACTGGCCGATCGGTTCGTGGTAAAGTTCGGCGAAGCGCCGCAAAAAGTGATCGACCAGGACGGGAATATCGTCGCAGCGTTCACGCAGGGGCGTGGTGTGGATGACCATTACGTTTAAGCGGAAGAACAAGTCCTCGCGGAACCGCCGTTGGCGCACGAGTTGTTCCAGATTGTAGTGCGTGGCGGCCAACACGCGCACGTCCACGAAAACCGGCGAGACGGCGCCGACCGGCGTGACCGTTTTTTCCTGCAGAAAACGCAGCAGTTTGGCCTGCACCGCCGCATCCAGCTCGCCGATTTCATCCAGGAAAAGCGTGCCGCCGTCGGCGGCGCGAATGAATCCCGTCGTTTCTCCGACAGCGCCGGTAAACGCTCCGCGCGCGTGGCCGAAGAGCTGCGATTCCAGAAGAGTATCATGGAGTGTGGCGCAATCGACAATTACACAGGGGCCGGCGGCGCGGGGGCTGGCTTCATGGAGGCTTTGCGCCACCAATTCCTTACCGGTTCCCGATTCGCCCTGAATAAGAACCGTGCATTCGCGGGCGCCGACTCGGGCAATCAGCAACCGCAAATTTCGGATGGCCTGGGAAACCCCAACGATATTCCCACAGCCTGCTTCCTTGGTGCACTCTCCAGCCAGCATGGCTCACTCCGTGGGCCTGCGTCTTTTGCCCAAGGGGCTCCCTCCCACTGGTACAAAATGCGGACACCATGATGAGATACTATTTTCTCGCCTCTCTCTCCACTGCGGGCGGCGGCCGACTCCAACAGCCGCGATATTTCCGCGCACAAATCCCGCCCCTCCGACAAAAAAACGGCACTATCACTGACACAATAAAAGAGTCGCGAAACAGACTCCTTTCCGACCTAATGAGGAGTATAATGCACAAATGGGAATTGTCAAGAATTATTTTTAATTTTAGTGAACGTGAGTTTGGGATAAAAATATCGATTTCAAGTGGTCTATCTCGAAGTGAGATCGGCCAGATAGCAGCGACCAGCGACTTTCGCCATCATTATAGGAACTTGTTGACCATCCGCTTATACCCTGGGCGTTCCTCTGATTCCTCCGCGGTGCAAACTCCGATTCACTGGCCGTTATTTACCGCCGGGCATCGTTCATCAGTTCAAAGCCGGTTACAATTACCGTGATGGATGAATTCGCCGAAAAATCCGGTTCCGAAAGCTCTTGCGATCCTGAACACGACGCCGGCCGGCGCGGTTTCTTCGCCCAATGTTTTCGCGATGTACTCTCCCCCGTCGCCCGGATGATCGAACACCGCATCCAGCCCGTTACCGACGCGCTGCAAGGGGGCATCCCCGGCGGCGCCCCGGTGGATGAGCCGCCGGATATGCCGGATATGTCACAAACATACTTCGATCCGCCCCGCCGGCCGGCGGAGGTGATCTTGCGACCGCCCGGGGCCAAACCCGCGGAAGAATTTGAAACGCTCTGTTCGCGCTGCGGCCGGTGCGTGGAGGTTTGTCCAGTCAAATGTATACAAATAGACGCATCAGCGCAAACCGGCGGCGGTTTTCCGTACATCGTTCCCATCGTCGCTCCCTGTGTGGTCTGCGCCGAGCTGGCGTGCATGAAGGCCTGTCCCACCGGCGCCCTGGCGCTGGTGGATAAATTCCATATTCGCATGGGTTTGGCGCAGGTGGATCACCGTACCTGCCGGCGCCGCCACGGCGAAGATTGCCGGCTGTGCCTGGAGGCCTGCCCCATCGGCGCCGACGCCATTCTCGTGAGTCCCACGACCGGCCGCGTGCTGGTCAAATACAACGGTTGTGTTGGTTGCGGCATGTGCGAACAGACCTGCCCCGTCCAGCCCGCCGCCATTACGGTTCACCCGCCGCGCCGCGCGCCGGAACCCGTGGAAGATTAACCTGGATTTTGCGCCGCGGGTACGCGGATATCTATATTTATTGGCCGAGAAGGAATTTGTGATACCGCCCCATCCAGTACGGAAGGAGAAAAGCCGTCCCATCGTCTTCGCCGTGGCCATCGCCGCCGCCATCAAGCACAAACGGGTTGTCATTCCACTTCATCACACGCCGCTCGTCGGGCGGCAGCAGCGTGATTGCCTCGCGCAGACCGAAGCGGTCCGGCGCCGGGGCGAATACAATATCGCGCCGATGCGAGTTGCGTACGTTCCATTTGATAAGGTCCATCGGCATCCGGTAGAGCGTCCAGGCGGCGGCTGACAAATCCACTTTGGCTTCGGGCCGGCCGAGGAGGTAGATGAAAGTCCATAGCGGATTGGCCTCGCGTTGGATGTTTTTCCACCATGCCTCCAGGGCGCGGCGGTATGCCGTGAGCAGCCGGGGATCTTTTTCGTATTGGAAGACGCAGTAGAAGGGAAGCATCGCAAGTTCTTCGTCCGAATAGTCCAATTCTTGCCGGAACTCGTCCAGCCGCGTGATCCAGTCGGCATATTGGAGTTCCCACGCAACTTTTTCGTATTCGGTTTCGTAACGCGCCTCGCCGGTGATGTGCGCGGCGATCTTCAGAAAACTAAGCAATTGCAGACTATTGAGCGCGCGCTCATCCGGCTCCGTGCGCAGCTTCTCCGGCGACCACCAGCCCCACGTTGTCGGCTGGCCGTCCAGGTCGATCAGGTTATAGCCGTTATCAAGAATGTGATCCATCATTCGTTTGGCGGTCTGGGCAATACGCTGCTTCAAGTCCTGGTCGGGGAGCAGATCGTAGGCGACGCTGAACATAAAGAAGTGGCCGACGACCTCATCGGAGCTGGTATCCGCTTTCCAGCAGACCTGGCCGTCGGCGGTCCAATGCCACTCGCCACCGGGAACCGGGTCACCCTTACGAACGAACGAGCGGGCAGGGAACCCCCGCCGGCCCGCCACCTCTTCGAGAAAAAGAACCGCTTCGATGGATTTGCGGGCGTTGGCCAGCGCCTCCGGCGATGGCGCCACCGCGTAACGGAAACACTCTGTTGCGGCGTACATCGCGGTCCATAGTCCATCGTTGTCGTTGTCACACAAGCGATTGCTGGACGTATCGCCCGCGACGGTCAGGTGGGAGTCGGCCACGAGTCCGTAGCGATCGTGGCGATCCCGGATGCGCCGCTCGAAGAAATCGGCCTTTTGGGCGAGGGTCATGGCGCGCCGTTCAATATGCGAAACCCCGGTGCTTGTGCGCACCCAAACTCCGGCGTGATTGTCCGCACAAAGCTGCTCAACCTGATCATCCGGCAGGTAACGGCGGCCCGCAAAATACTGGCGGCGGTCCCGTTCCGGTGCGGAGAAATCCAGGCGAAGCAGACCTTGCGCCGAACCTAGCCACAACGCGCCGTCGGAGACTCGCACCGCGACCTGGCCGTCGGGCAGGGGGGATGCCTCGGCGCGCAGCTCCGCCGGCACGTTCGGGTCCGAGAGATTGTAAAAGGTGCGGAACTTCTGCGGATAGGGCGTGAGTTTTACCGGCGTCCAGGCCGCCGGGGAGGAAACTTCCGGCAAGCGCTCGGAGTCTTGCACGGAACTTTCCCGTTGTTTGGCCCTGGCCCGCAGCGGACGGCTGTAAGCTTTCAGACCGGCGAGTTTCGGATCGGTCCCGGCCAATTCCTTGAGGTTGGCGACGACTTTCTCAATGGCGCCGACCACGTCCCGCACGTCGGCTTCGTCACCGATGAGGAGAAACTGCGGCAGCCAAACCGACTCTTCATACGCGGCTTTCTCCGAGACCGGGCAATGACATTGCGAATAGTCCATCGGCTGGTCGCGCCCGACGACAAGTTGCGGACAGTTCTCCGGCGTCGGGTGGAACAATTCGCTCTGATACACCGGTTCGTAGAATCGCCCGTCGCAGGGGATGCCTTCCGCCTCGAGCGCGGCCACAAACAGGTCGCGACCCGGCGCCGGGCCGGTGGGGCGGTACTGGAAGACGTAGTGGTAAATCGTTTCTTGTGTCAGGCCCGGTTGCGGCGGCAGCGGGCGGACGTGCGGCAGTTGGCCGATTTTTTGATTCAACAACGCGGCGTGCCGCGTACGTTTACCGCATAACTCCGGCAGCATTTCGAGTTGCCCCAGGAGCAGCGCCGCCTGCAACTCGGTCATGCGGTAGTTCGATCCGAGAACTTTTTGCCGGTATTGGTCTGTAAGGCTTGGCCGGCCGCAATTGACGATCGATTGCAGCGCTTCAAAATAGTCCAGCCGCGACGTGAGCACGATTCCGCCTTCCCCGGCCGTCATCAGCTTGCTTTCCTGGAAGCTAAAGCAACCCGCGTCGCCGCCGGCGCCGGCGCCGCGCCCCTGGAACCGCCCTCCGTGCGCGTGGGCGCAGTCTTCGATGATGAGCAGTTTGTGCGCGCGGGCGATGGCCCGCAGCGCCTCCATGTCCGCGAAGCGCATGGCCAGATGCACGGGCATGATGGCGCGCGTGCGGGGGGTGATGGCGGCGCGCACGGCTGGCGCCGCGAGGCAGTAGGTATCCGGATCGACATCGACAAACACCGGTACGCCGCCGGCCTGCAACACGGCGACCGCGGTTCCATCCCAGGTGTAGGCGGGCACGATAACCTCGTCGCCGAATTTCAGGCCCAGCGCCTGCACTGCGGCGAGCAGGGCGATGGTTCCGTTGGCCAGGCACAGGCCATAAGCGGCGCCATGCAACTCGGCGAAGCGCGCGGCAAATTCACCGGCGAGTTTGCCGGGCAACGGAAAACCGCCCCAATGCCGGCTTTCCACCACGCCGACGAGACGTTCCACATCCGAAGGACGAAACAGAGGCCAGGAAGCGAACGGTTTTTTGCGGATGGGTTCACCGCCAAGGATGGCGAGCTTGGACATGTCTGTAACTCCGGTTGATTCTGCAGTTTTTCAATTCATGAAACGGCGCAGTATCCGCCGAAGTGTTCGGACTGTCAACGTCCGCCGAGACGCCCCGTGAAACGTGAAACGGTTCCCCGGGGATTGACCTGTCCCACACCAACCGTTATATCGATTTTCTGATGCTTGGCGCGCCGGCAAAAAATCCACTTTACCTCTCGGCGGTTGCCTCGGCGATTGCCGGACTGGTTCTTATGTTTCTCGCCGGCTGCACGCACGTCGCCGGGCGGGTGCTCTGGATGCGAACGAACACCCCCATCCCCACGGCCGAATTTTCCATTGGCCCGCCGGATAGTGTAATGACCATTCACCGTTACAAGGTCGAGCCGGACGGAGATTTTAGTTTTTGGATCAATCCGCTGGATACCGACAATTTATGGGTCTGGTCCGGGCGCGGCGATCCGGCGTTGGAAGCCCGGCATGTGAATCCACGGCAGGTCAGCGACCACATGCGAATAGAACTTTCAGCGCGATAACCGCAATGGAGAGCCTGCAAGCGACCGATAAATATGAAACAGGCGGGGCGTGTGGTTGTTTCTATTTGACATTTACTCAAATAAGGGATATATTAATTTTGGTGCAACCTTGAGGCGGCGCCAGAAAGCCGCTGGTCGTCTTGTTGTGACCGTGTCAATCAAAAAGACGTGGAAGTGTGGCGCGCGGGCTTAAGATGTTTCCAGGCGGTGGGTATTTCCATGGCCTCAATCGGTCTGACCGCGCCAATTTCAGCAGGGCTGATATGATGCGATTTGTTCAAAATATCTCCAACGCAACCGCGCGTCCCGGCTACATTTGCCGCCGCGGTGCGGGATTTGGCCGGGCGGCGCTGGTGTTGTCCGCATGTGCGGCCTTAACATCGGCTTCGCCAATCCTCCATGCCAACGCCATCCTGAATGAAATTGGATTCTCTGCGCTTCCCACCGGTCTCAACGGCGCCGGCGTGAATGTGGGGCAGATCGAAGCCAGTTTAACGCCTTTAACGTCGTCTTCCGGCGGTTACACCGGTACCGATACCTTCGAGGTGCAACCGGGCGCGGTCAATCAACCGCAGAGTCTGTTCACTTACATTGACGCCAATGGCAACTCAAGCAGCACTTACAGCAAGACTTTCTCTGTGAGCGGCAGCACCAGCACGATTACGGACGCCATTTCATCTCACGCCAATGCGGTTGGCGATATTTTCTATGGCAATTCCTCTGGCGTGGCCGCAGGTGTCGCGCATGTCGACAATTACGACGCCAGTTGGTTTGAAAACCATGTCGTGGCGTCTGGTACCGTGACGAGTGACAAAGTTGTCAATCAGAGTTTTGTGAATGTATTTCCCTCCAACGACACGACGTCGCAGGAACTCTCAACGGAGCAACAAATCGACTTCGAATACGACAATTATACAAGCACCTACGGTACAATATTTGTTTCAGCCGTTGGGAACGGTGCCGGAACGTTCGATGGTGGGCAATACACCACCCTCGCCATCAATCCGCCCTCCACCGCATACGATTCTATTGCCGTCGCGGCGCTCAATGGATCAACCGTTGTGGGTGGTCCCGGACCGACATTGGACGGCCGCTGCAAGCCTGATCTCGTTGCGCCCGGCGGTGAAACCAGTTATGCCACCCCCCTGGTTTCGGGCGCTGCGGCTATCCTGGTCCAGGCCGGTACGGGCACGAATCTCTCCGGTGGCGTGCCGGTCGGATATACCAGCACAGACGGCCTGAGCGAATCCCAATACACCTCGGATGCCACCGATGTGCGCACCGTCAAAGCCTTGTTGCTCAACGGCGCCGTCAAGCCTTCGTCCGGGTGGTATCACACTCCTACCAGCCCTCTCAATCCGCGTTACGGGTCGGGCATCGTTAATATTGGTAACTCTTATAATCAGCTTGCCGCTGGAATACACCCATACAGCGCCGCCACAAGCACGGCTGTGGGTACAACGCCGTCGTTCGACAGCTCTGCACCACTTCAAACCAGCATGATTGGCTGGAACCTAACCTCGATTACCAGCAGTGTTAACACCAACGGGGTGGAGCATTACATGTTCAACCTCCCTAAGTCTACGTCAGGGAGCAATATTTATGATCTCACCGCCACGCTCACTTGGAATGCCAAGGTCAACATGGCTACAGGATCCGAATCGATCAACAACCTTTACTTGTACATCATCAATTCTGCGAACGAACAGATCGCCGTAAGCGATAGTTCACTCGACAACGTTCAGCAATTATTTGTTAGCGACCTGATACCTGGTCAATATGATCTTGTGGTGATGAAAGTCGGTGGCGTCAATGAAGTCTCCACCACCAGCACTTATTCTATGGCGTACCAGTTCAACGACCCGCAACTGAGTACGCCCGAACCGGCCACGCTGGGATTATTGGCCCTGGGCGCGACGCCGCTCTTCTTGCTCCGCCGCCGCAAAACCGCCGGCGCCGTTGCGTCATAATAATCCTCTGTTCCCTTAACGCCCCATATTTGAATCGTATTTGAATTTAAGCTTATGGGCCGACGTGGCCGATGTCCTTTCCGGAAGGAGACCGGAGCGTTGTTGCCTGCGGAGGCCCGCTTGTGCCCAAGTCGACGGATCGCAAGCTTTCTACTGCTTCCCGCGTTGTTTACGTGGTTTTATTGACACTGATCGGAACGGCCGTTCTCGCCGACGTTTTCTGGATTGCGTATCGCCGGCATATTTCCATCGGCGTGACAACCACGCGTATTACCAAGCCAATCGGGACAGGCGGAGTGGTGAATTATCGGCTGGCAATCAATCAACGCACGCCGAAGTCGCTTTGCCCGGCGGACAACGCCGCTATAGAGCTTTTCCATGCACTGGGCGCTGGAATGTTCGTCAACGGCGCGGCGCGGGAAAGTATACTGACCCAACTGGGAATGCGGCGCCCGCCGAAAAATGGACCTTTTTTTGTTTCTTTCAATCGTTTTTGCCGGCAACACGCGACACGACCTGTCCATACCAAGGCGCCGCCGCGAATATTCCATCTACGGGAAGCTCTTTACAATCATCCGTTTTCCGCCCGGCGCCACCTGCGGACGGCGGGATGGCTCCACGCCAATGCGGTTGCCTTGCGCTGGACACTGCGGGCCGCCCAACGCCCTTGCTTCTACATTCCGTTGCCGCCGCGGCGAACGGAGGCGTATTTTCTGTCCTTGGCGCCGTTGCCTTATGTGACGGGAATCCAGCGACTTGCCGGGGCGCTGACGCAACGCGCCATGCTGGAGCTGCATCGCGGAGAATTGGCCGCTTGCCGGCGCGATTTATTGGCGGCTCATCGCCTGGCCCGATTGCTCGGCCAGGGTCCGTTTCTGGACGAACGCGTCGCCGCGCGTTACATCGAATTGCGGACCATTGGTGCGGATTGGACGTTTATCCGGTGTGCGCATCTCAGCGCCGCCGCGGCGCTTGATTACGCTCGGGACCTGGCTGGTTTGCCGCCGTTGCGCCCGCTGGCCGGCGCCATTAATTACGCCGGGCGTTGGGCGGCCTTGGATTACATCCAATGGCAAAGTGAGGACTGGTTCCACCGGCACTGCGTCCCGCATGAGATGGACGGACCGATCGACTGGTCGATCCTGCTGCCGCCGGATTATGCCGCCCGCATGATGCGAGTCAACTATTGGTACGACCGCTTCGTGGCCGCGTTCCGAAAATCCAACTGTCGTCTTCGTGAACAGGCCCTGGCGGGCGTGCAGGTCGCCATCAACCAGGCGTGTGATCTGGGTGATGGCCCGCGGGCGGATCTGTATCTGGCCCTGACTCTTGAAAATCTTCATCCACTCGTGTCGCTGGCGGCGCGGGTTCGCAGCGCCCAGCGCATGACGCGGGTAGTCCTGGCTTTGGCGGCGTACCGGCGCAGGCATGGCCGATATCCGAAAACTCTTGCTTGTCTGGTTCCGACCTACCTGCCGAAAATGCCGCTCGACGCTTTCACCGGCAAGCCGTTGCACTATATAGCCGCCGGCGGCAAGTGTGGAATTTTCAGCGTGGGCGAGTTCCATGGGCTTTCCACCGGGGCTTTGGGGTCGCAGAAAAATCCGGAAATGGTCGTCCAGCTCAAGACGAACCCCGCGAACCATTCCACCGGGCCGGGCGCATGATGGGTGCAAGGGGCCGTCAAGAAATAAGGTTTACAAATATGACGCCGGGATTTTGGCCTCTGGCAAGGCGCGAACGAGGAGCATATCCGCAGGTATCTGTAACGAGTGAGCAACGTAGCCAGAGGCCAAAAGACCAAGTCAGATTGGAAAGATTATTTCTTGACGGCCCCTTAAGTTTATCGCCGGCCCGTTCGCGGCTTTCCACCAGCCAAATGCAGGAGAAGTCATTTCCGTTTCTTGCATTGTTCCGTCTATAATGCAATGAAGTGCGGATTCACCGGGAGTGAACCGCTTACGCATAACGAGGTACTCCATGCCGGATTCTGAACAAGGCCCGTCGCGACAACCAGGGGGAGGTTCGCCCAATCCGGGGCAAGGTCCCAGGCCCGGACGCGACAACAACAATATGCGCTTCAGCCGCAGCATGCTTAGCTGGCTGCTGATCATCTCGGTAGCCATCGTGCTGTTGTTAATATTCCGGCCCCTGGGCGCGCCCAATCGGAAAGTCAGTTACGGCGTGTATTATTCCCAGTTACACCATAACAACATCAAGAAAGTGGTTTTCCATAGCGACGGCCAAATATATTTTACCCTCAAAAACCGGTTGCCCGGTTCGCCGGCCAAAAATCCCGTTCATCTGGTGACGCGCCAACCGCCCACGGCTCTCAACGGCAGCGGGTGGGGAATCGTGATATCGCATCAAATGATGAAACACCAGGTGCCGCCTGAAAATTGGAGCTTTAAGCGAACCAGTACACTCTTTTGGAATATTCTCGAACAGATCGGGCCGGTCTTGTTGATCTTCGCCCTGATTTATTTTTTGTTTCTGCGGCAGATTCGTTCGGCCGGTGGCGGCATCGGCATGCTCGGCAGTTTCGGCCGTTCGCGGCATCGCCTGCTTTCCAAAGAGCATACCAACGTTACCTTCAACGATGTCGCCGGGATTGAAGAAGCCAAGGAGGAACTGGCGGAAATTGTCGAATTTCTGAAAAATCCGCGCAAGTTTCAGCGGCTCGGAGGCCATATTCCGCGGGGCGTGTTACTGATCGGCGCGCCCGGCGTGGGGAAAACCTTGTTGGCCAAGGCCATCGCCGGCGAAGCGGATGTGCCCTTCTTTTCCATCAGCGGGTCCGATTTCGTGGAAATGTTTGTCGGCGTGGGCGCCTCGCGTGTGCGCGATCTATTCAAGACCGCCAAGGAAAGTTCGCCCTGCATTGTGTTTCTCGATGAAATCGACGCGGTTGGCCGCCGCCGCGGCAACGGCTTTTCCAGCGGGGGCCACGACGAGCGCGAACAGACGCTCAACGCCATTCTGGTGGAGATGGATGGCTTCGACACCAACGACCAAGTGATCGTGATCGCCGCCACCAACCGTTCCGACGTGCTGGACCCGGCGCTGACCCGCCCCGGCCGTTTTGACCGCCAGGTCACTGTACCGCTGCCGGATATCAAGGGGCGTTATGAAATTCTCAAGGTGCATGCCCGCAAGGTGAAGCTTGCTTCGGATGTGGACATGCTGCGTCTGGCCCGCCAGACGCCCATGTTCAGCGGAGCGGATCTGGCCGCGATTATCAACGAATCCGCTCTGATCGCCACCATGCTCAACCGGGAAGCCATCGAAATGGCCGACCTGGAAGAGGCGCGCGACAAGATCCGTTTCGGCAAGGCCCGCCGGAGCCGGGTGATCGATGAAGAAGAACGGGTGCTGACCGCCTGGCACGAGGCCGGTCATGCGGTGGTGCAATATTGCTCGCCCGGCGCCGATCCGCTGCACAAAGTCACGATCATTCCCCGTGGTTCCTACGGCGGCGCCACTTTTTCTCTTCCGGAAAAAGACCGCACGTTCCACTCGCGCAAATATTTGCTGGCGGAACTGCGCATTTTGTTTGGTGGGCGCGTCGCCGAGGAGCTTTTTCTCGGTGAAATCTCCAGCGGCGCCAGCATGGACATCAAGCAGGCCAGCGCCATTGCCCGGGAAATGGTCTGCAATTACGGCATGAGCGATGTGCTCGGTCCGATTCGTTTCGGCCACGACGACGGCGCCGTCCCCTGGTTTGAAAATCCACGCGAATACAGCGAAAAGACTGCCGAGGCCATTGACGGTGAGGTGCACCGGTTGATTACCGGCATGTATGCCGAGGCCCGCGCCATCCTCATCGAAAAGAAACGGGAGATAACCGATCTCAAGGACGCGCTGCTCAAGTACGAAACTCTTGACGCCGAGGAAGTCAAACGCATTATGACTGGTCAGAGCCTTTCCAAGCCGACTGTTGGAGATCTCCTGACTCTCGAGCAGTCTCGGCGCGCCGGCAAACCGGAAATACGTCCCGGTCCGGCCAACCAGGCGCCGGCCGGCCCGGTGGTGGGGCCGATGCCGCAGCCTGGTTAGGGGCCGCCAGGAAATAAGGTTTACAAATATGACGCCGGAATTTTGGCCTCTGGCAAGGCCCGAACGAGGAGCATATCCGCAGGTATCTCTAACGAGTGAGCAACGTAGCCGGAGGCCAAAAGACCAAGTCAGATTGGAAAGGTTATTTCTTGACGGCCCCTTAATTGTGTCTTCTTCGCAATAAGCAACTGCTGCAACTATCGACGCCGTCAGGCGTTTTAGTGGATGAAGCCGGATATCGGGATGGCAGCGCAGACAACGGCAAACCAGGCATTTGAGGCTGCCGTGCATACCAACATGGGCAGGTTGATTGCGTTGGCCAGAGCGATGCTCGGTACGCGGATTCGCGATGCCAAACAGGCGGAAGACATTGTTCAGGACGCGCTGCTAAATCTGTTTCGGCATCGCCATGAATATGACTGGTCGGATGGCGGCTGGCCGTTGATGGCCAAGGCGGTGGCCCGCAATGTGATCAGTTGCCGGCGGCGGAAGGTGGGGCAATCACTGGACGTGGACCCTGCGGCCTATGAGAACTTGCAGATGGATAATGATCCGGTGGAGGCTGCCATTACAGCGGAGACGGCCCGCCGTTTTCGGGGTTTGATCGAGGCCTTGCCGGATTCCTGGCGGCAGGCCATGGTGCTGCGGGAACAGCAGGGTATGGGCTACCGGGAAATAGCCCAGATGCTCAACGCCAGTGAGGCACAAATAAAAACATGGCTGCACCGGGCCAGAAGACATTTGATGCAAGCGTGGCGAAACCAGCCAGAGGCCAAAAGACCAAGTCAGATTGGAAAGGTTATTTCTTGACGGCCCCTAAGAACGAACAAGAGGTGCATCATGCGGGAAGTTAATCAAAATCTTCTGGAACAATACCTGGACGGCGAACTCGATTCCACCGAGTGTCGCCTGCTGGAAGAACAACTGGCGGGTGAGGTCGCGCTGGCCGCCCGCGTGGCGGCCCTGCGCAGCCAGCGGGCTCTGCGGCGGGCGGCTATGGAGACCTATCAACCAACCGAGTCGCAAGCGAGCGCTCTGGCCGACAAGATGATGGAACAGTTCCATCTGATGGAATATGCGCCGTTGGAACGGCTGCACGCGCACGAACCGGCGCTGCGGTGGTTGAAACGTGGGGCGATGATCGCGGCCTGCCTGTTGATCGTCGTGGGAAGCTTTCTGGCCGGACGACAAAATGCACTGAGCAGTCCCATTACCGGGTACACCGTGCATATTCAGATGCCCGGGGGCGAAACGCTTTCGCAGACGTTCCGCAGCTATCAACAGGCGCGGCGTTTCGTTCAGATATACCAGGTGGATCAGCAGGTCAGCACGCCGCCGGCGGCGCCATCGACCGCGAGTTTCAATACGCAGGGAGTCTTCTGATGCGGCCACGGTTTGGGTTAGGGAAGACCTTCCTGCTGGCGGCGCTGTTGTGGAGCGGAGGAATCCCGGCGCCCCGGAACGCTCTGGCCGCGCCGGGGCCATCCGCCCCTGTGGTTTCCACGGGTAGTACAACATCTTACGCCCCTGCCCGCGCGCGCCGCCTGGACCTTCTGGGACGTATCAATCGTGAAACCCGGACTTTTTACCGGCAACTGCGCCGCTCTCTGGTCCGCGTCAAGTTGGATCCCGATCCGCTGGACCTGTTGCCCCGGAACATGCGGACGCCCTTTGAACGCTGGCGGCGGCGGTGGATCATCCACCATCATTTCCGCGCTCGGCCCAAGCGCAGCGCCGTCGCTCCCAAAAACACACCCACCATCATCATTACGCCGGAAATAAAATACACCGCCCATCCGCAGCGGACGCTCAACGCCACGCAGCGGCGGCGCCTGCGGTTTATCGCGCACAATCCCCGTGTGGAACTGTTCCTCATTCGGCAGTTTCTCATAGCCCGCCACCTGCCGCCTCGCCAGCGCTGGCCGTTGCTGCGCCTGGTAATGCAGAGGATCCACACGCTTCGGTTCGGCGCCCGCCAAAGCGTGTTGGGAGTGGTGGTGGGCCGGCAAAAGCGCGTGCTGGTATTGGAATTGCTTGGACCGCCGGGAAAAAAATTGCCGGTAACCTTAACCACGGCCGATGGGAAAACAATCCAAGCCGATATTCTGGGAATGGACTACGCGCACGCAATGACCATTTTGTCATTGCCGCCTTCCGCCGAACTGCCGGGAGTGCGTCTGGCCCGGCGTCTTCCCCGTCCCGTCCACATGTTGCTGGCCATCAATACCGTCTCGCCTTCGTTGCGCTGGTGTACCCCCTTGCAATCGCACCGATCCGATCGGATCCGGGGATTGTGTTCTTTTCCCACTGGCGACGAGGGTCCGGAATTTTTTTTCAACCTCCATGGCGAATTGGCGGCCTTGACGGTCGGGAGCCATGCCCTGGGCTTAAGCCGGCATGTGGGATGGTTTACGGAGTTCGTCAGAACCGGCAGAATTCGTGGATGGAAATTCGGGATTGGCTACCTGATGTTGCC
Organism: Planctomycetota bacterium; assembly: GCA_021831565.1. GTDB lineage: Bacteria > Planctomycetota > Phycisphaerae > WQYP01 > WQYP01 > JAKBMM01. The sequence continues at coordinate 474 of JAKBMM010000050.1, read as the reverse complement.
GCGCAACTCGCCGCTAAGAAAGAAAATCAGGGGGATCGACGATCGTCCCGCCATGCTCGTACAGAAGGTGTTTGAACACTCGGCGGCGAAAAGGGGAGGCATTCGTCCCGGCGATATCATCCTCGCCATCGCCGGGCTGCCTGTGGACAATCTCGCCGCCATCGTACGCAAGGCCCGCGCCAACCCCTCTTACGTTCCGGTGGTTCTGATCCGCAATGGCCGTGTGCTGCGCTTGCACATCCGTTTGCGCGGCGGGCGCGGACCTGGAAATACGCCCGCGCGGTAACGGAAGGCCTTGGTTATCAAGAGCACATACCGCAACGGCCAACGGCGGCGGCGATTACGCCGCGACTTGAAAGTCGAAACTCAGTTCAACGGGCCTGTGACAGTTTCTGTCCGGGGTCGGCGATTGGTAGAATGGGAGAAACTGATCCACAGGAAGTGGTTCGGAAGTTATGGCTTCTGTTCAAGGAG